>NZ_QYUP01000041.1 GCF_003590855.1 Massilia cavernae | reverse complement strand
AGGGCATCGCGCACCTTGCGCAAGGCCTCACGTGATGTGGCTGCAGTAAATTTCTTGACGTTCATTCTGTTCAGCTCCCGATACCTGCATGACGTGCCGCCACATGGCGCACATCTCGATCTCATGGCGTCATTATTGACGATGCCTAGAAGAAACCATCGGGGGAAAAGGCGGGGAAATGGGGGCCATTTCGGACTCCGCGCGGACCGGGTGCTGAATATCAAGGACTTACGCGGGGAAGGCCCCGACGCGGGGCAAATTCGGGGACAGACCCCAACTTCGGGGACAGACCCCGGCGTTGGGGTCTGTCCCCGAAGTTGGGGTCTGTCCCCGATCTCGTGTCCCCGATCTCGCAAACCCTTGCGCGCCGCGCCGTGCGGTGACGCAGCCCGCGTCAGCTAAACGGTATCTACTGTATATTAGCTTGTACTTTTTGCCACAAATTCGTCCCAGCGTTCTGGAAGCCTTGCCGTCCCGGGGAGTGCCATCGTGAACAGCTTGTGCATCGCCACGTTTCACCGACTCGCCATCGCCACCGCCCTGCTGCTTGGCCCGATGCTTGCGCATGCCGGCAATCCGCCCGAGCCGCCGCAACAGGAAACGCAGGACGCTGCCGGAGGAGCCGCGCAACTCGCCGGCAAGCCCGAGCTCACCGCCATCGCGGCCGCAGTTGCCGACGGCGTGAGCACCGGGCTGGCCCTGTCGGCCGGGGCGGTGGAACTCAACCCGGCGGTCTCGCCCACGCCGCTCGGCCTGGTCACCCTGACCGGCGCCAAGATCGCACTGGTGAAGTACGCCCAGACGCTGCCGGAAGAAGAGAAACGTCTCGTTACCAAGCTGATCTCGTCCTTGTGGAGCGGCGCGGCGCTCAACAACATCGCGGTGTTGCTGGCGGCGCCGCCGCCGGTGTCGCTGCTGCTTGGCCTCATCATGGGCCTGGTTACCTGGCACCAGGCCAGCCAGGCTTACGAGGAGGCCGACCAGGCGCTCGCCGCGCGCGCGCTGCCCATCGCCTTACCCCTGGAACAGGAAGCGCTGGCCCTGCGCGATTAACCCGGCACGCCCACCAGGCTGGTCACCTTGATGGTCTTGGTCTCCGGTACCTCGTTGTGCGACAGTACCTTCAGCTGCGGCAGCGCGCGGCGCAGGAAGCGCGACAGCAGCGGACGCAGCGGCCCCGGCACCAGCAGCACCGGCGTCAGCCCCATCTGCTCCTGCTGGGCGGCGGCCGCGCCGGCCTGCTGGGCGATGGTGTCGGCCAGGCCCGGCTCGATGCCGCTGCCGTCGCCGCCGGCACCCATCGCCTGCATCAGCAGACGCTCGAGGCGGTTGTCCAGGGTCATCACGGACAGCTCGTTGGCGCCCGGGAACAGCTGCTGGATGATCGCCCGGCCGAGCGCCACCCGCACCAGCGCCGTCAGTTCGTTCGGGTCCTGGGTCTGCACCGCGTACTCGGCCAGGGTTTCGATGATCGAACGCATGTCGCGGATGTGCACGCCTTCGGTCAGCAGGTTCTGCAGCACTTTCTGCAGCGTCGACAGCGGCACCAGCTTCGGCACCAGGTCTTCCACCAGCTTCGGCGATTCCTTGCCCAAGTGGTCCAGCAGCGCCTGCACTTCGGTGCGGCCCAGCAGTTCCGATGCGTGGGTGGTGATCAGGTGGTTCATGTGGGTCGCCACCACGGTGCCGGCGTCGACCACGGTGTAGCCCATGCTGGTCGCTTCGTCGCGCAGGCCGGCGTCGATCCAGGTGGCAGGCAGGCCGAACGCAGGGTCGGTGGTGACCAGCCCTGGCAGGTTGCCGGTCGCCATGCCGGGATTGATCGCCAGGTACTGGCCGTTCATCGCTTCGCCGGTGCCCACTTCCACGCCCTTGAGCGTGATGCGGTAGGCCGATGGTTTCAGTTCGAGGTTGTCGCGGATGTGCACCGGCGGCGCCAGGAAGCCGACTTCCTGCGCGAACTTCTTGCGGATGCCCTTGATGCGCTTGAGCAGTTCGCCATTCTGGCTCTTGTCCACCAGCGGGATCAGGCGGTAGCCCACTTCCAGGCCCAGGGTGTCGACCGGCATGATGTCCTGCCAAGTCGCTTCTTCCTGTTCCGGCGCGGCCACGGCGGCGGCGGGAACGGCGGCGGCGTCCTCTTTCTTGGGCGCCTGGGCTTTCTTGGCAACCAGGTAGCCGGCGCCGATCAGCACAGCTGCCAGCAGCAGGAACACCAGGTTCGGCATGCCCGGGATCAGGCCCATGCCGCCGATGATGGCGCCGGTGATGTACAGCACTTCCGGCTTGGCGAACAGCTGGCGCACCAGCTGGGTGCCGACGTCCTGGTCGCTGGCCACGCGCGACACCACCATACCGGCCGCGGTCGAGATGATCAGCGACGGGATCTGCGCCACCAGGCCGTCGCCGATGGCCAGCAGGGTGTAGGTCTTGGCGGCATCGGCGAAGGCCATGTCGTGCTGCAGCACGCCGACCAGCAGGCCGCCGATGACGTTGATCAGGGTGACCATGATGCCGGCCACCGCATCGCCGCGCACGTACTTCGAGGCACCGTCCATCGCGCCGTAGAACTCGGCTTCCTGGGCCACCTCGGAGCGGCGGCGGCGCGCTTCGTCTTCCGCGATCATGCCGGCGTTGAGGTCGGCGTCGATCGCCATCTGCTTGCCTGGCATCGCGTCCAGGGCGAAACGCGCGCCCACTTCGGCGATACGGCCCGCGCCCTTGGTGACGACGGTGAAGTTAATGATGGTCAGGATGATGAAGACGACAATACCGACGGTGTAGTTACCGCCGATCAGGAAGTGGCCGAAGGCTTCGATCACCTTGCCGGCGGCGGCGCCGCCGGTGTGGCCTTCGGTCAGCACCACGCGGGTCGATGCCACGTTCAGCGACAGGCGCAGCATGGTCGACACCAGCAGGATCGCCGGGAAGGCCATGAAGTCGAGCGGCTTGACCGTGTACAGGGCGGTCAGCAGGACAATGACCGACAGCGCGATGTTAAAGCTGAAGAACAGGTCGAGCGCGAACGCCGGCAGCGGCAGGATCATCATCGCCAGCAGCAGGATGATGATGGCCGGGGCCGCGAGGGCGGAACCGCCGCCCTTCATCGGTGGCATCCATGCTGGCATTTTCAGGCTGTTCATCGTGCTGCTCCGTTATTCGTTTCTGGTTTCTTCTTTTGCGATGCCGGGTCGTGCGGATCGAGTTCAGGCGGTACTGGTAGCTTGCCCGGACGGTCTGGGTACTTGCCGCCCGCCTTGTTAAAGGTTCGCAGCTGGAACACGTAGGCCAGTACTTCCGCCACCGCCGAGTACAGTGCTTCCGGAATCTCGTCGCCGATCTCGGTGTGCTTGTGCAGCGCACGGGCCAGTGCCGGCGCTTCCAGCAGCGGCACCTTGTTCTCTTGCGCCAGTTCGCGGATGCGGGCCGCGACCACGTCGGCACCCTTGGCCACCACGCGCGGCGCGCCGCGCTGGCCGTCGGCGTACTTCAGCGCGACGGCGTAGTGGGTCGGGTTGGTGACCACCACGTCGGCGGTCGGGATCGCGTCCATCATGCGGCGCTGGGCCATCTCGCGCTGCATCTGGCGGATCTTGCCCTTGATCTGCGGGTTGCCGTCGGATTCCTTGGATTCCTGGATCATTTCCTGGCGGGTCATCTTCAGCTTGTCGCCGTAGTGCCAGATCTGGTAAGGCGCATCGATCGCCGCCACCAGGCCGAGGCCGCCGACGATGAACAGGAAGGACGAGGCCAGCATGTCGACCAGGTGGGAGGTGCCGCCACGCAGGTCCTCGACCGCCAGGCCGAACACTGCTTCCTTCTGGCTGACCACGACGAGCCAGGCGACCGCACCGACCACCAGGGTCTTGGCGATCGCCTTGAAAAATTCGACCAGGGCGTTCTTCGAGAACATGTTGCCGAGGCCGCTCATCGGGTTGAGCTTGCCGAAATTGGGGGTGAAGGCCTTGGTGGAGAACAGCCAGCCGCCGATCAGCAGCGGCGAGGCCAGCGCGACCAGCATGATGGCCACGGCCAGCGGCAGACAGGCGATCATGACCTGGGCGATATCGGAAGTGATGCGCTCGATCAGCACGGTAGGGTTGTAGACCTGCTCACGGTCGAGCGCGAGGCCCGACACCATGGTGGCGTTGAGCTGGCGCACGAGGCCGCCGCCGGTCATCCACAGGCCGGCGCCGGCAGTCATCAGGACAGCAAAGGTTGCCAGTTCGCGCGATCGGGGCACGTCGCCGTTTTCACGGGCCTGCTCCAAGCGCCTGGCTGACGCCGGTTCTGTCTTTTCTGCGTCGCTTTCGTCCGACATCCTGACTCCTGTATGCGCCCTGCGCTGCGTTCACCACGACACAGCATCCAGCTCTCAAGGCCGTATTATTCGCTTTATTGCTTCAGGACAATCGGAGGAACAGGGGGGCAAATGGGGGGCAATTCGGTCGGCGCGGTGTACGGACAGGATGCACGTCACATATTTTCCATTGATAGGAATGCATGCTTTGCCGATAGTATTGGAGAGAAAGAATAGAATGCCAACAGATTGACAAGACTTATTGGCAAATACCTGCTTGCGCTTGTGAAACTTATCGGAAATCGTTGCTATAATAAATATTCCAAGCGGTAAATTGTTATCTTCAACTAAGGATGTAATAAATGAAAAAGATTCTCGCTGTCACCGCAATCCTGAGCCTCGTTTCCGGCCAGGTTCTCGCCCAGGTTGTTGAGACCGCAGCCACGGTCACGACCACCACCACCGCGCCTGCGGCAGCCGCAGCCACCGCAACCACCGCAAGTACCGGCGCCGCTGCTGGTGCTGCTGCTGGCACTGGTGCTGCTGCTGGCACCGCTGCTGCTGCTGCTGGCACTGCTGCTGGTGCCGCTGCCGGTATTGGTAGCCTGGCAGCAGCGACCGGCCTGTCGGTTGGCGCATTGGCAGCCGTCGGCGCTGGTGTCGCGGCAGTGGCAGTTGCTGCGTCGGACAACAGCTCGTCGACCACCCACCACTAATCGAACGCGCGTCTTCGCGCTTTCTCCGGGCTGGCCTGATACTCGGGCCGGCCCAGTTTTTTCCTCCTGGGCTCCTGCCCCTGCCTGCTTCACAGCAGGTTCGCTCCCTCAGCAATGAAAAACCAGCCATTCCACAAGCGACTCGGATTTGCACTCACGGGCATTCGTTACGCATGGCGCGGCGAAAAGAGTTTTCGGGTGCAGCTTGTCGCGGCCCTGTCGGTGGTGCTGGTCCTGATCTGGACGCAGCCGTCGATGGTATGGTGGGCTTTGCTGCTGATATGCACCGGGATGGTGCTTGCCGCCGAATTATTGAACACCGCACTGGAGGCGGTGGTCGACCACCTGCATCCGGAAATTCACCCGGCCATTGGGCTGGCCAAGGATTGCGCCGCAGGCGCGGTGCTGGTATTGAGCGTGACCGCCGCCTGCGTGTTCATCGCGTTTTTGGCCGACACCTTCCTGCCGGCCTGACTGCTCTTCTTTTTTAGTACGACGTACTCCACGCCACACTGACTTCTTTACGCCCCGGCACGATCGTCAGGCGCGAACGCGAATCGTCGCGCTGGGCCTGCCACAGCCAGCTTCCCATCGCATAGCCAATGATGCCGCCGGCAACGGTGTCGGATACCCAATGGTCGCGGCTGGCGACCCGCCCCAGCGAAGTCAAGGCGGCTACGCCATACAGCCATGGCGCGTCGTATTCCTGGGCGAACGGCGTCACCGCGGCGAACGCGATGGCGCTGTGGCCGGACGGGAATGAGGAGTCGGAGCGAGAGTAGCCTGGCCCGACCTGTTCCCACGCGCCGCGTTCCTCGTAAGGGCGCGCACGCTTGATCAGGTGTTTGCCACCCACCGACACGCCAACCGCGCCCGCCACCGACTGCAGCGAGATCAGGCCGATGTTGGCCATTCGCGTATCGCCGAAGGCCACCGCGGCGCCCGCTGCACCCGCCAGCGCCAGCGGCATGTTCTTGCCGAAGGTGCCCCAGTGGCGCGCCACGCGCGAATCGTCGTAGCGTTTGATGAAGCGGTCGGTTGGCTTGTCGAGCAAGGCGCCGGCCAGCACGGCGCCGGCCGCGACGCCGGTGCCCTGCACCCATTCCGGCACCGTCGGCATGGTCGAGCGCGACTGCTCGAGCCGCATCCGGAACTGCGGCCAGGCATTGAAGGTTCGCACCGGCGGATTGACCGCTGGATGGTTCTGTTCGTCGGCGCGCTCGGCGAAATTTCCCAGCCCGTCGAACACGTTCATGTCGCGCCGCGGCTGCTCCACCATGTCGTACAGGTCGCCTGGCGAGACGACCATCTGGCCGACGTCGCGGGTCCATGGCGATATCGTCATGCCGGCGGTGACCTGGGTGTCCGACAGCAGCATGGTGTTGATCGGGATCGACAGGAATACGCCCTTGTCGTTGTACGGATCGGAGGGCGTGCCCGGGCTGGTGATGTCCTTGCCGTTGGTCTTGGTGTACCACGCGCCGATCTCGACGCCGGAACGGAAGCGGCGCTTGAACTCCATGCGCACGCCCCTGTCCTCGGCCAGGAAGCGCCCTGCCCTTGCGGTGGCCGTGACGTCGTACGGCAGCTTGTAGTGCAGCGCGCCGAGCGCGGTGACGGTGTGGTAGTCGCGCTTGTCGAACCAGCCCTTGAAACCGCGCTGCTGCAGCGCGTCGACCGACAGGTCGGCCGCCCAGCGGCTGTCCTTCGGCAGGTACATCAGCTGGCCGCCGAGGCCGCGGTACATCTCCTCGTACAAGCCGCCCGACACGCGCGCGTACCAGCGTTCGGCCGGCATCAGGTACTGGCTGAGCATCAGGCGGTTCAGCTTGAAGCGGCCGCCGCGCTTGTATTCGGCGATGTTGGTGCGCACGTGAGGCAGCAGGCTGTTGGACGGCTGGGTGACGTCGGAAACGTTCTCGATGACGTTGAGGCGGAACGCGCCGCTCAGGTACAGGCCTTCGCCGAGGCGCTTGTCGTAGTTGGCCGCGGCTGCCAGTTCATACTTCAGCGCGCCGCTCGGGTCGTTGAAGAAGAAGCCCAGCTTGGGGGCCAGCTTGAAGCGGTTGGCCTCGCGGTCTTCGGAACTCAGCTGCACCATCTCGCCGTCGCGGCCGACGTGCACGCCGAGGCCGCCGCCATCCTTGACGCCGTCCAGCAGGCCTTGCTGATCGGCGATGCGGTCGGCCGGCGTGGACTGGCGCACCAGCACGGTCTGCAGGAAGGCGTCGCGCGTCGCCAGGCCCGTCAGGTAGTCGCTCAGGGTGCCGAGGTCGAAGAACTCGTAGGTGACGACCGGCTGTTCGAGCCTGGTGTAGGTGATGTGGATCGCACGGGTGCCTTCCGGCGCGAACGCGAGCGCAGTGCGGCTGGCGCGGCCGATCGCGCGGCCCGTGCTGGAAATGCGGTTGTTGGTCAGCGTGAGTTTGAGGATATCGCCCTCGAGCTGGACGCGGATGTTCTTGAAGTCCTGGCGGGCGAGCGCGCGCACCAGCGCGGCGCCGTGGCGCTCGTCCTGCTGCCATTGGCCGAAGGTGGCGCGCGCGGGGGCGTCCTTGGGCTGGAAGTAGGCCGGCTCGAGCAGCTTGGGCAGGAATTCTCGTTCGCCGAACGGGATCGAGACATAGGCGTTGGCGCTGAAGTGGTCGCGGTGGCGGGCGACTTGGGCGCCAAGCCAGCCCCAGCGGTATTCGAGGCCGACGGACGGTCCCTTGCGACGCTCGCCGGCCTTC
This sequence comes from Massilia cavernae, assembly GCF_003590855.1. Lineage (GTDB taxonomy): Bacteria > Pseudomonadota > Gammaproteobacteria > Burkholderiales > Burkholderiaceae_D > Telluria_A > Telluria_A cavernae. The sequence goes on along the minus strand of NZ_QYUP01000041.1, from coordinate 18,708 downwards.
GTCTCGGCGGCGCGGAAATCGGTGGGATAGTCATTGGCATCGTATTCGGCCACTACCGACCAGCGCGGAGCGGCCGCTGGTGTCCAGCGTACGCCGCCGAACACGCCATCGGGCCGGGATGCACCGTAGCCGATGCTCGCCTCAATATTCTTTGCGGCGCCAAACGTTTTTGTGGCGACCAGATACTGCCCCTTGAACAGCTTGGTACCGAGAATGTCAGTCGCGCCCACGGCAATCGCTGGGCCCCAGGTGCCCTCGCTCAGCAGCTGGAGCTTGCCGTCGATGACCTTGTCCTTGTAGCGGCCGTATTCGGCGCCAAACTGGCCTTCGACATTCGTAAATCCCGGAATTCCTGCAATCGACACATAACGGGCGGTCATTTGCAGGAATGGAAGTGGCGTGGCAGTTACCCACATACTTCCATAAGGGCTGTCATAGCCATATCCGACGGTAAAGGTCGAATCCGCTTCCACGGTGGCGCTCGGCATATTTATATAGCCCGATGGCCCGTGCACGGTTGGGGTGGCGCCGAACGCCTGGGCCACGCCCATCGCCAGCGCGCCGCACCAGGAGTACTTAGCTGAAATACTGAAGAACTTGTTCACAGGGACTTGAGAAGGCTGACTGCGTCGGGCATCGCCGATCAATCATGGTGACGAAAGGAAAGAGTTTATCATCTTGCAGCTTATGCTTCCAATACTTGATAAGCATCGGCACTCTGCCGTTTTGTCGCTCCGCGAGCACCGCGCAGGGGCGCAGCAGCGCAATACCTTATTCCGACGTGAAAATGTTGGGTAAAGGCAACATAAATGCGTTCCCGCCATTTGCCGATAGGACAGGTACGTGTTTCTTCTGCTAAACTATTGTAGTTAACTAATAAACCAGCCTAAATTCCTGTGTGGAATAGAGCACATTCAGAACACGCGACTCCACTTATACGTTTTTTCTTCGGCGTGTATAGATATCATTCTTAGTTATTTTTAATCGTTGTGAGCATTTGTCTGTATTTGCCTGCAATTAGCGTACTGTGTCGTAGGATAAATGAAAAAAAAATTTCTGAACTTACCGCGGCTGCATAAGCAGGCAATTGCCGCAGCAGTCGACTTCCTGTTTGTTCCCCTGACCCTGATCGCCGCTCTTGCACTCCATTTCGACGCCCCCAGCATCAATTCGTTTGCCGATTACGTCTGGGTAATCGTGGCGGCACCGTTGGTGTCAATTCCGATTTTTGCCCGCATCGGCCTGTACCGCGCGATCATTCGCTATATCGACCACAAGATTGTAGAGACTGCACTTACCGGCGCGGCCGGTGCAGTCACGGTGCTGGCCGGCATGGCCAGCCTGTTTTCGCGGATCGATTTTACGCTGACGCCTTTCGTCATTTTCGCTGCCAACCTGGTCCTTTACCTGCTAACCAGCCGCTTCATCGCGCGCGGTTACTTTTTGGGCAGTAACAGCGGTCGGACGCGGGTGGCTATTTACGGCGCCGGCGGCGCCGGCGTGCAGCTGGCTAACGCGCTGATGTCGAGCAAGGAATATTTGCCGGTGCTATTCGTCGACGACAATCCTCAATTGCTGAAGACCGCGATCGCCGGAATCAAGGTGCATTCGCCCGCTCGCCTGGACGAACTGGTTGCTTCGCACGGCATTGCCGCAGTGCTGTTGGCCATGCCATCGCTGAGCCGCTCCGAGCAGCGCGCTATCATCGACCGCCTGACCCCACTCAAGGTGAAGGTCAAGGTCACCGCGTCGATGCAGCAGCTGGTCACCGGAAGCACGCGCGCCGATGATGTGCGCGAAATCCTGATCGAAGATTTGCTCAGCCGCGATCCGGTTGCACCGCAGGCAGAACTGCTGTCGGTCTGCATCAAGGGCAAGTCGGTCTGCGTTAGCGGTGCCGGCGGCTCGATCGGATCCGAACTGTGCCGCCAGATCGTCAAGCTGGCGCCCAAGCGTCTGGTAATGCTGGAACTGTCCGAGTTTGCACTCTACGCGATCGACCAGGAATTGCGGAACTTCACCGCCGCCCACGGCCTCGAAATCGAACTGGTTCCCTTCATGGGTTCGGTATCCGACTACAGCAAGTCCAAGGAAATCTTCCAGCGTTTTCAAGTCGAGACCGTTTATCACGCGGCCGCCTACAAACACGTGCCGCTGGTGGAACAGAACCCAATCGAAGGTATTCGCAACAATGTGTTCGGGACCCTCAACTTCGCCCGCGCCGCAGTTGGCGCCAAGGTCAAGTGCTTCGTGCTGGTGTCGAGCGACAAGGCGGTACGCCCGACCAACGTTATGGGCTCGACCAAGCGCGTCGCCGAACTGATCCTTCAAGCGTTCTCGCGCCAGCACACCAGCACCCGCTTCTGCATGGTGCGCTTCGGTAACGTGCTCGGTTCCTCTGGCTCGGTGGTGCCGCTGTTCCGCCGCCAGATTGCCGCTCGCGGTCCTGTGACGCTGACCCACCCGGAAATCACGCGCTACTTCATGACCATCCCGGAAGCGGCTCAGCTGGTGCTGCAAGCCGGATCCATGGGCAAAGGCGGCGACGTATTCGTGCTCGACATGGGCGAACCGGTCAAGATCGCCGACCTGGCTCGCAAGATGGTTTTGCTTAGCGGTCAGGAATTGCGGTCCGAGGACGCGCCGGGCGGCATTGAGCTGCGCTACGTGGGCCTGCGCCCGGGCGAGAAGCTGTACGAAGAGCTCCTGATCGGCGACAACGTAACCGGTACCGAGCATCCGCTGATCATGCGTGCCGAGGAAGCGGAGATCGCGTGGCCCTTCCTCGAACTGATGCTGAAGCAGCTCGACGATGCCTGCACGCGCGGCGAACACGATGTAATCCGTAGCCAGCTGCGCAAGATGGTGCCCGAATTTAGCCCTTCGTCGGACATTGACGACCACCTGTGGAAGGTTCAGGGACGCAGCGGCGCGAAGTTCGAGGCCGAGCGAATTGCGGAAATCGCATAAGACCGCAGCATTCTCAACGCTCCCGACCCGGCCATATGCCGGGTTTTTTATGGCTGAACGTAACCCTGTTTCGCAAAAGCGCAACGGTCTGGGTTCAGCGCACGATGCGTGAGCGCACTCGAGCAAAACGCCATGCCGCCGGATGTCGACCAGAGCTGATCAGAAAATTGGGAGTGCCCCGTGCGGCCGCATCCGCCCGGGTAGCAGGAGCCGCCAGTGTTGCCGGGCGTGCCTCGATGGAGTGCCACACGCGGGCCAGGGCCCGCAGGGATTTCAGTGGGTCACGCCCTCGCGGCGCGTCACCTTGACTACGGTCAGCAGAATCACTTTGGCATCGAAGTATAGCGACTGACGTCGCAGGTATTCGAAGTCGAGCTTGACCTTTTCGCGCAGCGGCAGCTCGTCGCGGCCATTGATCTGGGCCCAGCCGGTCAGGCCCGGGCGGATCAGATGGATGCCGCTCTCGGTCCGCATTTCGATCAAGTTGTGCTGATTGAACAGGGCTGGACGCGGGCCCACCACACTCATGTCGCCGTTCAGTATGCACCATAGCTGCGGCAATTCATCCAGGCTAGACTTGCGCAGGAAGCCGCCGACAGGAGTCAGGAACTGTTTCGGGTCGTTCAGCAAATGGGTTGCCACCACTGGGGTGTCGACTCGCATCGTGCGTAGCTTGGGCATGCGGAAGATGCGGTTGTCGCGGCCGACGCGGTCCGACCAGTATAGCACCGGCCCCTTCGAGGTCAGTTTGACAAGCAACGCGCAAATCAGGAGCGGCACCGCAAACACGATTGCGGCGGCGCCGCCGAGGATGATATCGAGAAAACGCTTCATTACTGCTTCTGCCCTTCAGTTGTCAAAAAATGTGCCACGGTCGTGGCGACCGCAACCTGCGGGGCGACGACGGGTGCCCATTCTAAACGCTCACGGGTGTGTGCGATATCGACCTGTAGCGAGCCGAGCAGCCTATCTGCAACACCCTGCTTGCCGGCCAGCCCCGCCAGTGCGTAGAGCAAGGCCGGAGGCACCGGAACCAGCGTCACCCGCTTGCCCAGCGCCGATGCCATCAGGGACACCAGCTCGGCCACGGTCAGGTCGGCGCCGTCGGACACCATAAACACCCCGCCGCGAGCAGCCGGGTGCTGGGCGCAACGGATCAGCAAGTCGACGAGGTTGTCCAGCGAGACCATGCTGCGCCGCCCTTTTACCGCGCCCAGCGGCAGCGGCACCCCCTTGCGCACCAGCTTCAGCAGGTTCAGGTAATTGGCGCGAACACCGGGGCCGTACACCAGCGGCGGCCGGACCACCACCACTTCCAAGCTTGTTTCGCGCGCCAGCGCGAACAGGGCGGCCTCCGCCTCCATCTTCGACTGGCCGTACGGGTCGCGCGGCTGCGGCATGTCGGCGCCGCTGTAGGGCGCACGCCCGGTCGTCGATTCCCCGTTGACCTTTACGCTGCTGACGAACACGAAGCGCCTTACGCCCGCCTCGACCGCTTGGCGCGCCAGTTGCAGCGTCGCCTCGACATTGACCTGGCGGTAAGCCTGCAGAGGATCGGCCACATGGTCATCCATCATGTGAACGCGCGCCGCCAAGTGGATCACGGTGCCGCAGCCGGCCAGCGCGGCGCGCCAGTCGGTCGCACCGTCCAATTCGCCGACAGCGATTTCGCCGGGGTTGTGGCCGTGGCGGGTCGCGGCCACAATCGGGATTGCGCGCCCTCGCAGGGCCGTGCACAGCGCAGTGCCGACGAAGCCATTGGCGCCGGTAATGAGGATGGGTGCCATGTTGCTGTTATGCTCCCTTCGACCACACGGTACGGTTGACGTAGTCCGTGTAGCTGAGCACGATGCGCAGCACTTTCTTGGATACGGCGCCAGCGTCGTAGTCGGCAACGCGACCGATCTCTTGCTGGCCGCGCTGGTGCTGGGCCACGATCACTTCGACCGCCTGCAGCACCCGCTCCTTTTTCAGTCCGCTCATGACCAGGGTGCCGGCGTCCATGCCTTCCGGTCGCTCATGGGCGCTGCGGATGGTGATCGCCGGCAGGTTGAGCAGCGAGCTTTCCTCTGTGATGGTGCCGCTATCGGAGATGACGCACTTGGCCGCCATCTGCAGCTTGATGTAGTCGCAGAAGCCGAACGGCTTAAGAAACTGGATATGCGGGTTGAGCGCGCCCAGCTCAAGTGCATCGAGGCGTTTTTTGGTACGAGGATGGGTCGACACGATCACCGGCACCTGATAGCGCACCGCAAGCGCGTTAAGCGTTTCGACCAGGTCATACACGTTTTGCGGCGTGTCGACGTTTTCCTCGCGGTGGGCGCTGACGATGAAGAACTCACCTTCCTTCAGGCCCATGCGCTCGAGCACCGTTGACTGATCGATCTTCGCGCGGTAGTGCGCAAGCACCTCGTGCATGTGGGAGCCGGTCTTGATCACGGTTTCAGGCGGAATGCCCTCGGCCACCAAGTAGCGCCGCGCGTGCTCGGTCAACACCATGTTGATGTCCGAAAGGTGGTCAACCACCTTGCGGTTGATTTCCTCGGGGACGCGCTGGTCGAAGCATCGGTTGCCCGCTTCCATGTGGAAAACCGGGATCTTGCGGCGCTTGGCCGCCATTACGGCCAGGCAGGAGTTGGTGTCGCCGTACAGCAGGATTGCATCCGGCGCTTCGCGTTCCATGACGGCGTCGGATTTTTCGATAATGCGCGCGATCGTCTGCGCCACCGAGTCGCCCACCGCTTCCAGGAAATAGTCCGGCTTACGGATTTCGAGGTCTTCGAAGAATACCTGGTTCAGTTCGTAGTCGTAGTTCTGCCCGGTGTGTACCAGGATATGCTGGACGTGCTGGTCCAGCTCGGCGATGACGCGGCTCATCTTGATCAGTTCTGGCCGCGTGCCGACGATCGTCATTACCTTAAGCACGCAGTTCTCCCTGGATGTAATCGAGCTTGTGCAACAGTTGCTTGATCTGTTCCACCGACAGGCGCTCGGTGTTGTGCGAGGTGTAGTCGTCCAATTCGGAAATTTCCTTCTCGCCCTCGCTGAAGTACTTGGCGTAATTCAGGTCGCGGTTGTCGGCCGGAATCCGGTAGTAGCCGCCCATGTCTTTGGCGTGCGCCATTTCCTCGCGCGAGATCAGCGATTCATACAGCTTTTCGCCGTGGCGGGTGCCGATCACGCGGATCTCGTTCCTCTTGTTGAAAATCTCGCGCACCGCCTGCGCGAGGTCGGCGACGGTCGAGGCTGGCGCTTTCTGCACGAAGATGTCGCCCTGCTTCCCGTGCTCGTAGGCGTACAGCACCAAGTCAACCGAATCGTCCAGCGACATCAGGAAGCGCGTCATGTTGGGATCGGTAACAGTCAGCGGCTTTTCCTCGCGTAGCTGCGACACGAACAGCGGGATAACCGAGCCGCGCGAGGCCATCACGTTGCCGTAGCGGGTGGCGCAGAACACCGTGTCGCCTTCGCGCTGCAGGCGCGCCTTGGCCACCATCAGCTTTTCGGCCATCGCCTTCGAAATGCCCATCGCGTTGATCGGATAAACCGCCTTGTCGGTGCTGAGCACAACGACACGCTTGACGCCGTTGGCCTGGGCCGCATTCATAACGTTCTCTGTGCCGATCACATTGGTGCGCACTGCTTCCATCGGGTAGAACTCGCACGACGGCACCTGCTTGAGTGCGGCCGCATGAAATACGTAGTCGACCCCGCGCATGGCTTGGTCGAGGCTGGCGTAGTCGCGCACGTCGCCGATGTAGAACTTCAGCTTGCTATCGTTGAGCGCGATCCGCATTTCTTCCTGCTTCTTCTCATCGCGGCTGAAAATCCGGATTTCCCTGACCGAGGTGGTCAAGAATCGCTTTAACACCGTGTTTCCGAACGAGCCAGTGCCGCCGGTAATCAATAATACTTTGTCGTCAAACATGGATCTTCCTACTTATATGAATGCATGGTGGTAATCATTTCGTTCCAAGACGGCGCCACGTAGCCGGTTGCCTCGCGCAGACGACTGGCGTCGAGCGAGCGGTCGATGACCAGGGATGGGTCGTCGGCGATCTCGATTTGCTTGCCGTACACGCGCTTGATCAGGTTCAGCAAGTCGAACTTGTTGATCGGCTCGGCGGCCACGTGGTACAGGCCCGACAGGTCCGGGCGTGGGAAGATGACATCGCGCACCAGCGTGGCCAGCACCACAGTCGGCAGTCCCGAGAAGATCGCCCTGGAAAAGCCGCGGCAGTTCGCCCCTTGCGAGAGGAACCAGTCGACTAGGCTATGGCCGTTCTGCAGCTCATGGCCTATGATCGAGGTGCGCAAGGTAATTGCGTTGTCCGTGTGGACTTCGCCAATATACTTCGATTTTCCGTACAGATCGGTCGCATCGGATACGTCTGTCTCGTGGTAGCGCCCCTTGGTACCCGCAAAGACACAGTCGGTGCTCACATGCACCAGTCGCGCGCCGGCCAACGCGCACAGCTTTGCGAGCCGGTGCGGCAACATGGAATTGATCGGCAGCACGCGCAGGGGATCGTTGGCTTGGGCCAGCTGCTTGACCACTCCGACACAGTTAACCACCACGTCTGGGCGCGCCTCGGCCATCGCGCCGGCCAATGAGTCGACGTTCTCGACATCGACCCCGATTAGGAAGCGCTCGGCAATCGCCGACTCGAAGTAACGACTGGCGCTAGCTCCGCGTACTGTTCCGATCACTTCCATCCCCGCATCCTCGCTGAGTACACGTACCATCGCGCTGCCGAGCATGCCGCTCGCACCCAATACCAATACCCTCATCACTGTTCATCCTTCCTGTTTGCTATGCACGACCCGACGATAGCGGCCAGCTGGCCGACCAGCATGTCGTGCGAAAAATGCTGCGCGAAATAGCGCGCGCCGTTGGTTCCCATCCTGGCCCGCTCTACCGGATCGGTGCGGTACAAGCGCAGCACCGCGTCGGCCAGCGCCGCCCCGTCCTCAGCCGCGACTGCCACGCCGGCGTTAGCCCGCCGCACCAAGCGCGCGCCCTCGCCGTTTAGCGAGGCCACGATCGGGCGCCCGGCGGCCAGGTAATTCTGCAGTTTGCTCGGCACCGTGTAGCTGAAGATTTCCTGGTCCGTAAGGGTGACTAGGAGCGCGCCCGCCTGCTGCATGACAGCCGGCATGGTTTCGACGGGGTACCTGCCCGGCAAGTGGAGGTTGTCCAGCTGGCGCCGGGCTTTTTCCTCCAGCATCCAGGCACGCCGGCTTCCATCGCCGACCACGACGAAGGCGATCTCGGGGTGGCCACGCAGCATGGCGGCCGCCTCGACGATGACGTCGACCGCCTGCGCAGTGCCGATGTTACCGGCGAACAGCACCGGGAACGGGGCGTCGAGCCCGTCCAGGGCCGGCGCCGGCGCCGCAGACGATTCGGAAAAACTGTCGTCACCCGAGTTCGGGTAGTACAGCACCGGCGTGTTCCCGGCCAGCGCGCGTACCGGTGCCTCGAACGCTTCCGATTGCACCAGCAGCAGGTCGACATGGCGGTAAATGAAGCGCACCACGTGCTCGACCGCCTTGAGCACCAGCTTGTTCTTGACGTGGCCAGTGGCCGATAGGCTGGCTGGCCACAGGTCCTGCACCCACAGGATCACCGGTGCGCGCTTGAGCCAGCCCAGCATGATCGCAGGAATAGCTTGCAGGATCGGCGACGGAGCGTACACGAAGATCGCGTCGAACTTCTTCTTGCGCAGCAGCCAAGGACCAAAGGCCATTCCGGATAACACGAAGGACAGGTAATTGAGCGCCAGCCGCAGCCCGGACGCACCGCGCGCTAACAGGGGCACGCGCAGGACCTCCATCCCGTCGAGTACCTCGCGGTGGACGCCGCCGGCTCGATAGCCGTCAAATATCTTGCCCTGCGGATAATTTGGCTTACCGGTCAGTACGGCCGCATCGACGCCGTGGCCGCGCAGTGAGCGCGCCAGGTCATTGATGCGGAAATTTTCTGGCCAAAAATACTGGCTTACGACTAACAAACGCAAAGCGCCCTTGCCTTTCCTGTTTCGCGCCGCAGCCGTCATGGCTGCGCTTCCGTAGGTGCCAGGCCCGACGCAGGCAGACTGTCCTGCTTGTCATGCAGCGCCAGGATCCGTGCCAGTGTGGCATGCGCGGTGCGGTCCCAGTCATAACGCTTGCTCATTTGCAGGGCAGCTGCGCCGACTTCGAAGCCGTAGGCGGCCCCCCCCAGCACGCGCGCCAAGGCTGTGGCAATCTCGTCGGAGGCGAATGGCGAAAAATAGGCCAGCCCGGCGCCGCCGAATTCCGGCATCGGCATCACGTTCGAGGACAGCACTGGACGCCCCGAGGCCATCGCAACGAGTTGATCGGGATTGCCTGCAACGGGTCGTTGCCATCGGCAAGTTGCTTAACCAGTCCGACGCAGTTGACTACGACGTCGGGCCGCACCGCGCCGAACACCCGCGCCAGAGAGTCGTGGTTCTCGACATCGACGCCCGGGACGATATTCTGGCGCAGCTCGTCCGCAAAATGCCGCCGTGCCGACTCGCCGCGAGCGCTGCCGAATACCTGGAGCTCCGGCATCTCGGACAAAGTGCGGAACATGGCATTGCCAAGCATGCCAGTAACGCCAAGAATTAATACTTTCATCTGCTTCCTTTAGTGCAGCGGCAGAGCATGCACTGCGATCGCCGGCGCGCGCTGTGTGCCGCCGGCATACGAAAACACATCACTCTACGTTCAGTGCGCTACTGATCATGCCGTCGCGCTCGGCCACGGTCGGATAATTGATCAATACCGCGCGGTAGCTTCCCTTGAACACGAACATGCTGCCAGCGGCCGCGCCAACTACGCCGCACGTGCGGATCAGCTTGCCGATGTCGGCAAGCGACCCGGCTCCGCCCAATACCGACATCGGAAGGGCCACGGCCTCGCGCACCTTCTTGGCCAAGTCCAGGTCGTAGCCCTTCATCTGTCCGTCCAGATCGATTGAATTGATCACGATCTCGCCGGCACCCAGCCGTTCCGCCGCGCGTGCGAGTTCGACCGGCGATTTGCCAGTGGCCTTCTTGCCATGGTGCGTATACACCTCGTACTTGCCGAACAGTGACTTCTTCACGTCAAGCACAACCACAACGCTCTGGCTACCGATTTCGGCAGCGATTGCGGTGATCAACTCCGGATTGGCGAGCGCGGCCGAACTGAGCGCGACCTTTTCCACACCCAGACCGATAATCGTCTTCGCCTGCGCCACCGTCTTCACGCCGCCGCCGTAGCACAACGGCATGCGGCACTCTGCGGCGAGCTTCTTGATCACGGCAAAATCAGGCGCGGCGCCGGTGACGCTCGCGTCGATATCAAGCACGATGAGTTCATCGGCTTCCTTTTCATTGAAAATCTTGACCGCGTTGATCGGATCGCCAACATATTTGGAAGCCCCAAACTTGACGGTCTTGACCAACCCTTTATCACGGATCAGCAAACATGGAATAAACCTGGGTCGCAGCATAATTAGATATCCGCAAAATTGCTTAGCAACTGGCTGCCGAAGTGATGGCTTTTCTCGGGATGGAATTGAACGCCATACACATTGTCGTGCCGTACTGCGCAGTGAAATTCGGGCCCATAATCCGTCATCGCCAGAATGTCAGAGTGCTGATGGCATTCGAAATAGTAGGAATGCAGGAAATAGAACCGCGCGTCGTTTTCTAATCCCTTAAACAGGCCACCCGGTTCGGCGGGCTTGACGTCGTTCCACCCCATGTGCGGTAGATTGGCCCCAGAAGGCATTTTCGCCATGTCAAATTTCCTGACGGTCCCGTCGATCCAGCCAAGGCCCGTCAGTTTGCCCTCATCGCTGGACTTAGCCAGCATCTGCATGCCAACGCAAATGCCGAGCACCGGAACGCGCTCATGCGTCACCAGCCGCTCAACCGTGTCGCGCATTCCAGACTGGTCCAGGCGTTCCATTGCGTGGTCGAACGCGCCCACGCCCGGCAGGACTAGTTTGGTGGCACCGGCTAAATCGGCTGTCGATTTGGCCACCTTCACCGGAATGTTCAGGCGGTTGTAGACATTGGCGAACGCCAACACGTTGCCGAGTCCGTAATCGATAATCGTAATCATTTATAAAGTCTTTTTTCTAGTCCGAGCAGGCTCATCATCCTCGCGCCAATCTCGATCAGTGAACGCTTGCTCTTGTAGTCATAGCTCGATCGGTTCTCGCCATTGAAGATGTCGCGCAACTCGTCGACTGTCATGTCCAGTTTGTGCGCAACATACTCGAATTCGCGCTTGAGGAAGTGGTCATCCAGTTCGGGCGTGGCGATGCGGTCCAACGCCTCCCGACGTGTCATCTGCCCGGTCATGATAAGGCTCGAGAAGTGGGCGCGGCGGCGGTCAAAGCCGAACTTGCGCGGGAGCCAGTAATCCTCAAAGAACCGGGTGAAACGCGATTCGTGGTGTTTATGCTGGAACTTCTTCCACCCGAAGCGCTGCTCCAGCGTTGCCTCTGCATCTTTTTTTACATATGGCATCAGGTCGAGTGGCTTGAACACCTGCATCCCCAGGATATATTTGTAATAGACCTTCGACGTGAACACGTCCACGATAGGGAAGCTCTTCAGCGGTTTCTTGCCAAATTTCGAGTGAATGTCCATGATCAGGGTCTTGTCAGTACCCGGGTAGGCCCCCCACTCCTCCGGTTCGCGGCAGCACTCGGTCGAATAGTTGCCGCCTGTCAGCACGTACTTGATCTTGTTTTCGCGCGCGAACTTGTACAGCGTCGAAAAGAACGCCGTGTCCTGAGCGATATCCTGGTGCGGAATCTGCGACTTCAGCAGCGCAACCTGCAGGTCCTTGATCTCTTCCCAGTTGATCACTTCCGTAAACAGTTCGAGCCCAAGGCCATCGACGAGCTTCTCGATGTTGCCAACAGCTTGGTCCGTATTCCAGCCCGCATCCACGTGGAACAGCAATGGACGCAGTCCCAGCTTCTCCTTTGCGACATAGGTCAGGTAGGAACTGTCCAGCCCCCCACTCAAGCCAATAATGCAGTCGAAGTCCTTGCCCTTGCCGTGTGCCTTGATCTTTTCTACTGTACGCATCAACTGCTGCTCGCCGCGCTCGTCGGTGTGCCAGCTGGGAACGATCGAATTGTGGAAGTTATTACAGTAGACGCAACGACCGCTGTCATCGAACGTAATGGTCGAGTCGGATGTATCCATGATGCAGGTTGTACAGACTTGATATGGTTTCATTTCAGGTGCCGGTTAATTATTGGGTAGAAGGCATGCGTTTAACGACACGGGTTCGGTACCGCTGCCCGTACGCGCCATACCTCACGCCGTCTGAAGGACCCGCTGGTAGAGTTCCAGCAGTTTCCGAGCATTCGTCGACGGGTCGAAATTACTTTCCGCTAGCCGTTTTGCGTTCGCGCCCATGCGCTCAACTTCATCCGGGTTATCTGCGAAGTGAAGGATCGCTTCCGCCAGCTTGGCCGGGTCTTTCGCGGGAATTGCAATACCGGTTTCTCCGTCTACCAATGTGTCGGCGAACGGTTTGCTGACCGAAACAATACTCGGCACCGCCGAGAACGCGGCTTCGAATACGGGACGGCCGGGCGCATCGTAGTGCGATGGGAACAGCAGCACGTCAAGCCGGTCATAAACGCACTTGATGTCGAGAGTAGCGCCAAGTAGGTGGAAGCAGTCGGACAGGCCGTCGCGCTCGATCTGCGCGGCAAGTTCCGATTGCACGTTCTGCGCGAGCCCGGCGCGCGCCAACGCCCACGCCTTGATGCCCTTTTCCTCAGTCGTCACACCGCCCACGACAAGAAATTCGACGTCACGCCCGGCCTCGCGGATCGCCTTGGCAGCTTCGAGCATCTCGAACAAACCCTTCGAGTGATGCAGATTGCCGACAAAACCAACCTTGAGCGACCCCGGTCGCAAAGCGTCCAGCTTCTCGACGACGTGCCGGTCCGGTTTCGGCGCGCGCTTAGCGGTAAACGAATTTTGGATCACGTGGACAGACAGCGATGCCGGCAGAGTGGCGCGCGTGTTCTCATTGATTGCGACGACGGCGCCTGCCCGTCTTGCCAGTATGTCGACCAGCCAGCGCGTGCGCCGCGAACGCAGGTCGCTCTGGTTCAGCGAGCGCACGTGAACCACCATTGGCACCCGGAACAGGCGCTGCGCAATCATGGCAGGAATGATGTACACGGCCTCGTTAACGTGGATTAGGTCGATGTCCTTCCAGCGGTGACGAGCTTTCATCAGCGCCGCGACGGTGAATGGGAGGTGAAACACTTCCCGCAGCAGGACAAGCCAGCGGATGCCTCGGTAGTGGCTGTATCGCGTATTGTCAAACTTGGTCATGCCGCGCGTGCTGACATAGTCTTTCGCGACCTGCATGTACACGTCCAGTGCCGTCCCACGCGAGGCGACAAAATGCGGTTCGACCGAGCCTGCCGGCAAAGCACGGACCGCTTCAAACAGGCTGCGCGATGCCCCGCCAAAAGGGCCGTCACCGTCGATGTAAAGTATTTTGATAGTCATAGTTCTTCAGTAGTGCGCGGGCGATAAAAACCGCCGCTAATTCTTCACGCAACGGATCTCATCCGTTCGAGTTTGACGCCGGGCGTGTACTTCAGGATGTCGACCGGGCCCGGACGCCGCGTCATCGTCTCGTTGTCGAGAATGTAGGTGTCGCCAGTGTGAGGGCATGTCCACGCATCTCCGCCGACCAGCGGCAATGGTATCTTGTCGCCATATGCGCTCACCCAGCCAAGATGGCGCGCAGGCACGCCAACCATCAACGACCAGTCCTTGCTGTCCCTGGTCAGAGTGCTTCCAGCTGCCAGGAAGCAGCCCATGCCGATCGTGATTCCCGGCACGACAGTCGAATTCGCTCCCAGCGTTGCCCCAGCCTTGACGAGGGTCTTGTCGAACGTCGCGCGGCGGCTTACTGCCGCACGAGGAAACGAGATGTGAGTGAAAACCATGAACGGTGCGCAGAAGACAAAGTCTTGCAGTTCGACGTGAGAGAATACCGAGACCGAATTGCCGAGCCGACAGCCATTACCGATCACGGCATTGTTTCCAACATACACGTTTTGGCCAAGGTTGCAGTTCTCACCGATGACACCGCCCGGTTCGACGTGGCAGAAATGCCAGATTGAGGTGAAGTCGCCGATCGCAGCGCCGTCGTCGACGACTGCGCTAGCATGAATGTTGATCATTTTGATAATTCCAGTCTAGGATAATTTGATGATTCGGGCGGGGCGCCGTCGGCGCGGGGCCGACAGAGCCCTTAGCAATACATAGGCAACAAGCAGGTTGGCGCCCACCGAAATATGGAACAGTTGAGTGATGCCACCGCCGTTCAGCCACGAGAAAACGTGGAAACAGAAGTAGGTCGAGAGCATTGCGGCGGCCATCGCCCGTCCGGCGCGAATCGCATTTGCGATGCCACGATAAAACCCGCCTATCAGCAAACCCGCGATAATGCCAAAGAACACAACGCCGAACCAGCCTCCGCCTGCGATCACTGCTTCGGCAAACGGGGTGCCGGTTACCGAATGGCCGTTGGCAACTGCCATGAGCGAGCTGCCGGACAGGTTGGTGAGCATCCAGTCGTAGTGGTAGCTCATCCACTCTGCCAAGTCGGTCTTTGTCACGAAGATACTCAGCACTGTATCCCCGACGCTGGCAAGCAGGGTCGGCCAATAGTTCGGCAGCGGTTCACCAGCCTGGTGCAGCCCCCACACGTACCACGACACGTCGCCTTGGAGGATCGTCAGTCGGCTGAACAGGAAGGCAAGGACCTCCACGTCCTCCATGAGTTGCGAGTCGAACACGAAGAAGAACATGACCAGCGAGCCAAGAAAGACTGCCGCGAACACAAGCAACTTGTGTACCGGAAGTTTCCAGTACATGATCAGCAGCCCCGGCAGGAGCATGAACAAGCCGGTTGTCTTGAATCCCCACGTCGCGCCGGCCAGAAACACGATGAAGGCGTTCAGGCGCCACATCCACTTCACATGCGGCGCCTGGTCGGTTTTGAGCATCAGTACGGTCAGGTAAGCGAACAGCGCGGGGACCGCAAATTTGGTCATCAGGTAGGGCAGTGCCCCAAGTGGGCCTAGCGTTGCGCGGAACAAGCCTTTCTCGATCGAGCCGAGCCAGACCTGGATGCCGCCGAATACGAACAGCATGGTGAACAGGAACACGCAGTTGAGCACCAAAAAGCGGCACGAGAAATGCATAAACGCCTTGGTCGGCTCGACCTCGCCCGGCAACCCTTTCGCTACCTCGACGGTACGCCTGCGGAGGGAAAAATAACCAGAGCTGGTGCCAAACGCGACCAGGAGCGTAATGGCCATGAAGGTGGAAAACGCCACCGTGGCCCCATTCGGCGTGCCCGGTATCCCGACCGACAGCGACGGTTCGCCGCCCTCGACCAGCCAGATGCCGATCAGGGGCGACGCCAGCACGAACATGACGAGGTATTTATACATGCACATCCTCAGCTGAGGGCATACTGCCGGGTACGCCGCACGTATTCAGGAACTGTGCGTAATTGTCCAGCCATCCGCTGGCCCACATGCCGTCGCGCTGGTTTGCGGGCAGCCGGCCGACCGCCTCGTTCTCGAGCAGGCCAACCAGTTCCTGCGCGCTGCGGAACGACTCGAACGGCAGCACAGGGAAGCAGAAGCGCGCCTTGGGTGTGTCCCACATGAACAGCTTGTCTGCGATTCCGGCTGCTTCGAATAAGCCGGTCGATAGTTCGCTGACGACCACATGTGCGCTCAGAACGGACGTGTACAGATCGTCGTTCTGGTCGATGTGGATCGTGCCGTCGATGCAGCGCCCGTACTGGGCCGCGACCACGACCCGCTCTAGCGGGTGCGGTCGAATCACCACCCGTAAGCCGTCACGGCCGGTCTGACGCGCGAGTTGGCGCGACAAGTCCACGTAGATCCCGAATTCCGTGCCGTCGGCAAGGATCAGGATGGTGTTCTTTGCCTTATCGGTCGTGCCCATTCGCGCGAGGCGAAAATCACGATGCGGGTTGCCGACCTCAGTCATCCGCACCGGTGCGTTGATGCGATCGTTCCACCACGTCCCGTAGCTCAGGAAATGCTCCGGCAGGCTGGCGCGGTAGTCGGCGCTCGTTTGCAATGCCGCTCCGAAATTGTAGCCGTCGTGCCCGGGCGCAATCGTACCATGCTGGTATTCGACGGTGACGACGCCCTGGTCGCGCGCCGCACGTATCAAGGTAGCCGAAGGGCCGTAGCAGGCCCCGATCAGCAGCAGCACCTTTGGCTGGATCCGGTTGAGCATAGCTTCGTAGCTGCGCAACTGCTGCGGCATACCGGCAATCTTACGCGCCAACATCGAAATCAGTACTTGCTCACGCTGCGCGCCAGGACTCCAGCCCAGCAGGCGCGCGCCGCGCGCGCTAACCAGCTCAATCAGTCTTGCGGCCTGCTGCACATGGCGGTCACGCACGCGCAGGCGCGCTTCGAGCGCATTACGGGCCTGCAGCGGAGCATGCATAAGCATCCGGCGATTGTGGCGCGGACCAGGCCAGTGCCAGTGGAAGTGGTCCTCGACCGTAATCGTCTGGCGCGGATAGGCCAGCGCAAAGTGGTCGCTAAGGCGGTTAAGCAGCTTGCCATCCACCAACTGGTTGCCGATGCCGGTCGACAGCATGCAGACGTCGGCCCGGGACTGGCCAGTAACGCCTAGCAGCGCATTGCGCACGACCGAACGCCCGAACGTTGCGATAGCGCGCGACGGAGGAACACCCTTGCTCACAGAGCCATCTAATGGCGTGCCGTACAACAGGTCCGACATTGCCATGCGCATGAACACGGTTCGCACGTGCGGCCACAGCAGGATGCCGGTCTCCGCACAGCGGAAATCCAAGATATCAGGTACATCCTCGACGGCAAGAAGTTGCGCCAGGGTGATGGAAGGCATCGTTGTCATGTTGGAGTGGCACCGTCTAAAAGAATCGCCGCGGCCGCGCGGGGCCGCCCGTGCAACAGCTCGAGTAAAGCGCGACCGAACAGACGCGGCTGCTTCCACAGCAGCATCCCGACAACGCTCGCCAAGCACCCCAAGCCAAGCAGTTTCAACGCGATGTTGGCCGCGAGACTGCCCGCGTCCAGTCTGGACAGGCCAAGCGCTGTGGCAAGCGACAGCCCGAAAGCCAGCGCTTGGCGCGCGTAGCTCCACCGCACCTGTTCGTAGCGGTACGCCACTACCGCGATCAGGATGGCCGCCAGGGTTTGCCCGAGCACGGCCGCCACGGCTGCGCCCATCAGGCCGAACGCCGGGACTAGCACCAGTGACAAACCCAGGCAGATCAGCGCGGAGGTGACCGTACCGAGCGGGATCAGGCGCACCGCGCTTCGGTCATAGAACATGACGTTCACGAATATCAGGTAGAACGCGTTCGCCACGCCGGCAAACACGAGGAATGGCACGACCACCGCGGCCGGCGCGTAGGCCGCGCTGGCCATCAGCCACAGCAGTTCAGGCGCGTACCCCGCGACCCCCGCGCCGAGGACGCAAAACAGGCCGACGAATACGGTACCCGCAGTACGAATCTGCTCGATGTCGGCAGGTTGGCCTCGCTTGAGGGCACCCATCGTCAGCGGCACGTAGGCGCGGTTGACGCTCTGGGCCAGCACCTCTACTACCAGTGCGAGCATGGCACCGACAGAGTAAAGGCCTGCCGCTGCAGTGCCGAGGTAGCTGTTCAGGACCAGCCGATCGACGACGGCGGTAACCTGCGAGGACACGGAGTGCGGCACCAGCGGCAGGCTATAGCCCAAGGCCAGCTTCAGGTGGGACCAGCGCAGGCACAGTTGCAGATCGTCGCGCAGCAGCCAAAATGATACAAAAAAGAACACTGCCGAGGTCACCAGGGTGGCGATCAACGGTGCACGCACGCCCCAGCCCATCTGCACCAGCAGAGCAATGGTAAGTACCGTGGTAAGCGCGAAATTTGCGAGCGACACTGCGGCAAAACGGGCCGCCTGGTTGCGCATCTGGAGTACGGCCAGGAAGGCAGAAAAGAACGGCTGGAAAAACGTGGCCATCACGCCCAGCGCGACGAACGGCCAGAACGGAACGTCGCCGATAAGTGGCCGCAGCAGCACTTCCCCTGTCAGCAGCAGCAGTCCGGCCAGCGTGGCCGACAAGAGCAGCACGAAGACGAGGATACTTCCCCAGAACTGCGCCAGCATTGGCGGGTCGTCCTGGTACTCGAAATAAAAACGGGTGATCGCGCTGGTCAGGCCAAGCGTGAACACAATGCTGAGTATTCCGTTAACTGCGGTCACGATCGCCAGTACCCCATACGCCGACGGCTCCAGGTAATGCGTGTACAGCGGCATTAGAAGGAACGCGGCGCCACGCTGCAACACATTGGTTGAGGCATAGATAGACGAATTCGCGCCGAGCTTTCGAAGGATACTCAATCGATCACCACGCGGTCCAGCCGCCATCGACTGCCAGCACTTGGCCAGTTACGTAACTCGACGCATCCGACGCCAGGTACAGCAAAGCAGGCACCATCTCATCGGAACGCGCCATGCGGCCCATCGGCACACGTTCGGAATAGCGCGCCGAGAACACGCTGTTCTGACCGCTTGCAACGCCGCCGGGAACCAGGCAATTGACGCGGATGCCCTGCTGCGCCCAGTGCATGGCCAGCCACTTGGTCAGG
>NZ_QYUP01000005.1 GCF_003590855.1 Massilia cavernae | reverse complement strand
GGCCAAAGCGGCTGTGGTAGATCACCCAGTGCACGATAGGGATCAGCGCGAACGCCAGGTACACCAGCGCCGAATGGCCGCCGATCACCTTGCCGTAGAACCAGCCTAGGAACGGAACATCCGCGACCGCCGCGGTACCCGGCAGCACGATGTCGAACAGGCGCGCCTGGCCGAGGTCCGGCGTGCGTCCGCCCTGCTGGTAGAAGTACTGCGCCAGCACGAAGGTCAGGCCGCTCATGGCGATGTTGATCGCGATGCCGCCCACCAGCTGGTTGCCCTTTTGCGTGATGCTGACATAGCCCTGCAGCAGCGCCAGCGCGGCCGACACGGCCACGCCCGCGGCCACGCCGTACCAGGCGTTCTGGGTGGTGTAGGCGACAGCGGCCGATACGAACGCGCTCGCGAGCATCTTGCCTTCGAGCGCCAGGTCGATCACGCCGCTGCGTTCCGCGAACAGGCCCGCCATCGCGGCGAAGATCAGCACCGGCGCATTGCGGATGGTCGATACCAGCAGGCTGGCGAATTGGAAGTCTTCGAGCATGGCTTATCCTTTCACCGGCGCCGGCGAGCGGGTCAGGTTGATCATCTTGAGGATCGCGGGTCCATACAGGTTTTCCATCGCGCCGCAGAACAGGATGATCAGGCCCTGGATGAAGATGAAGGTCTCTTGCGGGATGTTCGGTTTTTCCAGCGAGAGGTCGAAGCCGCCCTGGATCAGCGCGCCGAACAGCACCGCCGAGAGGAAGATGCCGACCGGGTGCTGGCGGCCCATCAGCGCGATCGCGATGCCGATAAAGCCCGCGCCTGCCGGGAAGTTCAGCGACAGGTAGTGGGTCGAGCCCATGATCGAATTGACCGCGCCAAGGCCGGCCAGCGCGCCCGAGATCAGCATCGCCACGATGATCATGCGGCTGATCTTCACGCCGGCGTAGTGCGCGGCATTCTGGTTAAGGCCGGTCGCGCGCAGCTCGTAGCCCCATGCGGAACGCCATACCGTCACGCCGTATATCGCCAGCGCGATGATCGCCAGGATAAAGCTGACGTTGAGCGGGGTGTCGCCCAGTGCCGGGAACCATTCGCCCAGGCGCGGCATTTCGCCCGCGCTCGAGAACACGCGGCTGGCCGGGTTCTGCTGGCCTTCCGGGATCAGGTATTTGACGATGATGAAGTTCATCAGGCTGGCGGCGATGAAGTTGAACATGATCGTGGTGACCACGACATGGCTTCCGCGCTTTGCCTGCAGGTAGCCCGGCAGCCATGCCCAAGCCGCGCCGAACACCGCCGCGCCCAGCATCGCGGCCGGGATCAGCAGGATGGCGGGCAGCGACTGGTCGAGCGTGAGCATGACCACGGTCAGGCCAAGGCCGCCGATGTACATCTGGCCTTCGCTGCCGATGTTGAACAGGCCCGCCTTCATGGCGATCGACACCGACAGGCCGGTGAAGATGAAGGTGCTGGCGTAGAACAGCGTGTAGGCCAGGCCTTCCGGATTGAGCACCGCGCTGTCGACCAGGATGCCGAGCGATTCGGTCGGGCTTTCGCCCAGCAGGTGGATCACCAGCGCCGCAACCAGCAGCGCCGACAGCAGGTTCAGGATGGGCAGGACGAAGCCTGTGGCCCAGCGTGGGAGTTCGGTCGTTTTCATTGTTTGCGCATCCCGCCCATCAGCAGGCCGAGGCGGGTGGTGTCGAATTCTTCAATCTTAAGTTCGCCGGTGATGCGTCCGCCGGACATGACGATGATGCGGTCGGCGAGCGCGCGCACTTCTTCCAGTTCCACCGACACCAGCAGGATGGCGACGCCTTCGTCGCGCAAGCGCAGCAGCTGGGTGTGGATGCTTTCGATGGTGCCGATATCGACGCCGCGGGTCGGCTGGCCGACCAGCATCAGCTTCGGCTTGGCCGAGACTTCACGCGCGATCACCACCTTTTGCTGGTTGCCGCCCGAGAGCAGTCCGATGCGCAGGTCCGGGTCGGACGGGCGCACGTCGAAAGCCTTCAGCAGGCCGGCACAGCGCGCCGCGATGGCGTCGAAGTTGAACAGGCCCCAGCGGTTCTTCACACGCTCCTGGTAGCCGAACACGGTGTTCTGCATGACCGAGAAGTCCTTGATCACGCCGTCGCGCAGCCGGTCTTCCGGAACGTGGCCGATGCCGAGGTCGCGGAAGGTCTTGGGCAGGCCGTCGGCATCGTGGCGCTTCGCGTAAGGCAGTTCGCTGCCGAGGAAGGCAACCTTGCCGGAGGTCGGCAGGCGCATGCCCGACAGGATTTCCATCAGTTCGCTCTGGCCGTTGCCCGACACGCCCGCGATCGCGACGATTTCGCCGGCGCGCAGCGTGAAGTCGATGTCGGCCAGCAGGCGCACGCCGGCGGCGTCGGTTAGCTGGAGGCCGCTGACGTTCAGCACTTCCGCACCCGGGTTGTACGGCGCGCGCGGCAGTTCGCTCTGGATCGGGCGGCCTACCATCATGTTCGCCAGTTCCTCTTTCGAGGTGGTGGCGGTGGATACGGCGCCCACCACGCGGCCGGCGCGCATCACGGTGACCTGGTCGGTGATTTCCATGATCTCGCCCAGCTTGTGGGTGATCAGGATGATGGTCTTGCCCTGTTCCTTGAACAGGCGCAGGATCTCGAACAGCGACGCGGTTTCCTGCGCGGTGAGCACGGCGGTCGGCTCGTCCAGGATCAGGGTCTCGGCGCTACGGTAGATCTGCTTGAGGATCTCCACGCGCTGCTGCGCGCCCACCGACAGGTCTTCGATCTTTGCCAGCGGATCGACGTCGAGGCGGTAGCGCTTGCAGATCTCGCGCAGCTTCGCTTCGGTTTCGGCGCGGTGCGCAGCCAGCTTGAAGCCGCCCTCGGTGCCCAGCATGACGTTATCGAGGACGGTGAAATTCTCGACCAGCATGAAGTGCTGGTGCACCATGCCGATGCCCAGTCCGATGGCTTCGTGGCTGGTGCGGATGTTGCGCTCCTGGCCGTCGATCAGGACTTGCCCGCTGTCGGCGTTGTAGTAGCCGTACAGGATGCTCATCAAAGTGGACTTGCCCGCGCCGTTTTCTCCGATCACGCCATGGATCGAGCCCTTGGCGATGGAGAAGCTGACGTCGGCGTTCGCCTGCACGGCCCCGAAGGCCTTGCTTATGTTGCGAAATTCTACGGCTGGCTGCATAGAGGGTTTTGTTGGTGGTAGTTATATTCAAAAGCGCGCCGGACCGGATTACCGGCGCGGCGCGCTTTTTTAACGCGGGCTAAAAGATCAGACCGGGCAGCTGCCTGCTACGCGATAGTCGACGACCTTGATCTTGCCGTTGATGATGTTGGCCTTGGTCTCGAGGACTTTCTTCTCGATCGCAGGCGTCACGACCATGCGGTTGTCCTTGTCCAGGGCCCAGTCGACGCCGCCTTCCTTCAGGCCGCGGTGGGTCACGCCGGCCTTCCAGGTGCCGTTTTTCATTTGCGTGAACGAGTCGTAGATCGCCAGGTCGACGCGCTTGACCATCGAGGTCAGCATGTTCCCAGGGTGGAGGTAGTTCTGGTTGGAGTCGACGCCGATACCCAGCTTGCCTTTTTCCTTGGCCATCTGCAGGGTGCCCATGCCCGAGCCGCCCGCAACCGCGAACACCACGTCCACGCCGCGGTCGAACTGCGCGCGCGCCAGCTCGCCGCCCTTGGCCGGATCGTTCCATGCCGCCGCGGTGGTGCCGACCATGTTCTGCAGCGATTCGATCTTCGGGTTGACCGACTTCGCGCCCTGGTTGTAGCCGCACGCGAATGCGCGGATAAGAGGAATGTCCATGCCGCCGACGAAGCCGATCTTCTTGGTCTTGGAAGCCATCGCAGCAGCGACGCCGACCAGGTAGGAGCCTTCTTCTTCCTTGAACAGGATCGAGTTGACGTTGTTACCCTTGGCGACCGAGTCGATCAGCACGAAGCGCACGTTCGGGAATTCCTGCGCGACCTTCTGCACTGCCTGGGTCTGCGAGAAGCCCACCGCCGCGATCAGGTCGAGCTTCTTGCGGGCCAGGCCGCGCATGACTTGCTCGGCCTGGGTGTCGCTGCTGGCCTGGACTTCGATGTACTTAATTCCAGTCTCTTTTTTGAAGCGCTCAGCGCCTTCGAATGCGGACTGGTTGAACGACTTGTCGAACTTGCCGCCCGCATCGTAGACGATGCCCAGCTTCGGCGTAGCAGCGGAGGCGCCCGCCGTCACGCAGAGTGCTGCCATCGTCATGCTGAGTTGTTTGAATTTCATAAATTTAAACTCCTGGAGTATCGATATTGTACCCGGCGCTATGCTGCCTGGGACCAAGGACTGCGTAAGCTTAAACGAGACTGGTCCTTCGGTGGCGGGAATCTTGGTCATGGCATTCGGGCGGCCGATGGCCGTCCACAGGCGCCGCGCGCGCTTGCTGCATGGCGGCCTGCCAGGAGGCGCTGCGCAGGGCGTTGAAGAAGACCGTGGGGTTCGAGGCGAGTCCCTGGATGCCGTCGTCGGCGATCAGGCGGGCGAGTTCGCCCGAGTCCAGCATGTCGCGGCTGAGATTGTCGAGCCAGACCTGCTGCCCGAGTTCGGCAGCGGATTTGAGGCGGCTGGTGGTGGCACTGCTTACGCTCATTGCTATTTTCCGGTTAGGCCCGATGCGCTTGCCGACGCTGTGGCGTACGGGACACACTCTCTTGTCGTAAGGACGCAACAGCATGCGTCGCTCCGTGAAGCTGGCGGCTGGCGTCGGCGCTGTCCTGTGGCGCCGGTCCCGGCTCAGCAGTGCCGCTGTCACCCTGGTTCTACCGGAAAACCCGTGAAACCCTTGGCCCATGCGGCTTGCGGCAGTTTGCCCGGTATAACTTTCGAACTATGCACTACCGCCTATATGTATGGCAAATATGTTTTTACTTTGACATTTATACGAAGTAAATATAAATAAAAAAGATATTTACACCATTTCTCTGGATGTTAGGATCGAAAATTGTTTGCCTCTTGTAAAGATGCATCCACAACGGCCGCGCTAGAATCTCGCCGAATTTGTGCGCCGCGAAAGCGCCTGTCCGGCGAACGTTATCCGGGTTCGCAGGTTGATCCATTAAATAAAAGGAAAGTCCATAGATGAAGAACAATAGCAAGCATTCGAGCACGGCGACCCGTTCGCTGATCGCACTGGCAATCGCAGGCGCCTTCCCGCTGCACGCAGCAATGGCGCAGGAAGCCGCGCCGGCCGTCGAAGCGAAAGCCCAGCCGGGCCAGCTGGAGACCGTGATCGTCACCGCGCAACGCCGCTCGGAAAACATCAAGGACGTACCGATGGCGATCACCACCCTCAAGGGTGAAAAGCTCGACGTGCTGACCTCCGGCGGCCAGGACATCCGCTTCCTGTCGGGCCGTTCGCCAAGCCTGAACATCGAATCCGACTACGGCCGCTCGTTCCCGCGCTTTTACATCCGCGGCCAGGGCAATACCGACTTCGACCTGAACGCATCGCAGCCGGTCGGCCTGGTGGTCGACGATATCGTGCAGGAAAGCCCGATGCTGAAAGGCTTCCCTGTGTTCGACGTCGACCAGGTCGAAGTGCTGCGCGGCCCACAGGGCACCCTGTTCGGCCGTAACTCGCCGGCCGGCGTGATCAAGTTCGACTCGGCCAAGCCGGTCATCGGCAAGACCGAAGGCTACGCCACCCTCGGCTTCGGCAACTACAGCGCGGTCAATGCGGAAGGCGCGATCAACCTGCCGATCAGCGACACGATGGCGGCGCGCGTGTCGGTACAGTCGCAGAACCGCGACGACCGCGTACACAACAACCGTCCGAACGCTCCGACGAAGGACTTCGAAGGCTACGGCGACCACGCCGCGCGCCTGCAGCTGCTGGTCAAGCCTACGCGCGACTTCAGCGCCCTGTTCAACGTGCATGCACGCGACATGGACGGCAGCGCCACGCTGTTCCGCGCGAACATCATGAAGAAGGGGACCAACGATATCGTCGACGGCTTCGACTACGGCACCTACGATACGGACGGTGGCAACAAGCAGACCCTGAAGACCAAGGGCGCCAGCATGCGCCTTCGCTGGGACATGGAAGGCGTGACCCTGCACTCGATCACCGGCTACGAGACCGCTGACTTCTACAGCCGCGGCGACGTGGACGGCGGTTTCGGCGCGGTCTTCGCACCACCGATGGGACCTGACTATGCCGGCCAGAAGGCGTTCATCCCGTTCCCGGTGGAGACGGCTGACGTACTGCCGGACCACAAGCAGTTCACCCAGGAGTTCCGCGTCGAGTCGAGCAACAAAGGTCCGCTGCAGTGGATCGGCGGCCTGTTCTACTTCAGCGAAGACATGCAGATCGACAGCATCGCCTACAACTCGCTGGCACCAGGCAATCCGCTGACCCCGGACTTCTCGACCCAAACCCAGGACACCCGTTCATGGGCCGCATTCGGCTCGCTGAACTACACAGTATCGGACAAGCTGAAAGTGCGCGGCGGCGTGCGCTATACCGACGACAAGAAGGACTTCAGCGCCCGTCGCCTGGAAGGCGGCAAGACCGCGGGGCCATTCATGCTCGACAGCTCGTCGACCAACGTGAGCTGGGACCTGGCCGGTACCTATGAGCTGGACAAGGACACCAACCTGTTCGCGCGCATCGCAACTGGCTACCGCGCACCAAGCATGCAGGGCCGCCTGATCTTCCTGTGGAGCGTTCCGTCGTTCGCGGAAGCTGAAAAAGCGCTGTCGTATGAAGCCGGTATCAAGCAGGACCTGTTCGACAAGCGCGCGCGCATGTCGGCCACCGTGTTCCAGTACCGCGTCAAGGACAAGCAGCTGACCGCGACCTCGGGTACCATCAACATGAACCAGCTGATCAACGCCGACAAGGTGACCGGCCAGGGCGTGGAGCTCGACTTCCAGGCGAACATTTCGGAAAGCCTGCGCATGACCGTTGGCGGCAGCTACAACGACACCGAGATCAAGGATGCCGGCCTGTACGTCCAGACCTGCGGTAACGAAGGGAATACGCCAAACGGCTCCAACGGCTGCTCGCCTACCGGCGTACCTGGCCCGTTCGCCTACACCCAGCGCCTGAACGGCAATCCGCTGCCACGCGCACCTAAATGGCAGGGTAACTTCACGCTGCGTTACAGCGCAGCGGTAGCGAACGGCGAGTTCTACGCGTACACCGACTGGGCATACCGCAGCACCTACAACATGTTCCTGTACGAAGCAAAGGAATACAAGGCGAAGTCGCTGGTGGAAGGCGGCCTGCGCGTCGGCTACAAGTGGGACAACTACGAAGTGGCTGCGTTCGCACGTAACATCACCGACAAGGTGCAGCTGGTGGGAGCGATCGACTTCAACAACCTTACCGGCATACTGAACGAGCCGCGCACTCTCGGCGTCCAGCTGAAGACAACGTTCTAAGCGATATCGCTTGAATGAAAAGCCCGCGCACCGAAAGGTTCGCGGGCTTTTTTAGTTCGCATCAATGGATGCGAATTCGGCGGATGCGGCCTCGGCGGCAGCCACGCTTATCCGTCCTACGGTTCGCAACGAGACAAGTAGGGCGGATAAGCAGAGCGCATCCGCCGCTTCTGTGAATGGTAATATTGCGCCGCCCCTTCCCCGCCCATGGAGAATCAATGCAATCAGCAGTCAACCTGTGGCCCCTTGCCGGCGTCGCGGTCATCGTCCTTGGCTTCGTTCTCCGGGCGCACCCGGTACTGGTGGTGGTCGCCGCCTGCTTCGTCACCGGCTTCGCCGCCTCGATGCCGGTCGAAGCGCTGCTCGCTGCGCTCGGCACCGCCTTCATCAAGACCCGCAACCTGCCCATGATCCTGCTGCTTCCGCTGGCCGCCATCGGCCTGCTTGAACGCTTCGGCCTCAAGGAGCATGCGCAAGCCTCGATCGCGAAGATCCGCTCGGCCACCGCCGGCCGCCTGTTGATTTTCTACCTCTTCGTGCGCGAACTGTCCGCCGCATTCGGCCTGACCAGCCTTGGCGGCCACGCCTCGATGGTGCGCCCGCTGGTGTCGCCGATGGCCGAAGCCGCGGCCGAAACGCAGAACCTGACCCTGACCGAGAAAATGCGCTTCCGCATCCGCGCCATGACTGCAGCCACAGACAACGTCGGCCTGT
>NZ_QYUP01000040.1 GCF_003590855.1 Massilia cavernae | reverse complement strand
CTTTTCGACGGCGCTGACCGGCGCGATGAAGTCGTTGATGATGCGCTGCGCGTGGTGGACGGGCAAGGCGTCGGGATCGTAGTCTGAAAGGCAGCTGGTGACGTCGTTCAGGGTAGTCTGCTTCATTCTTGTTCTTTTTCGAACTGCTGCAGTTCTTGCAGCGTGTTGATGTTGCGGAAGGCGGCGGCGTCGCCGAAGCGCACCCTCACCACCTTGATCGCGCCGTACCAGCCGTCCATGCGGCGGCGGCCAGTGGCAATGAATTCCGTCAGGTGAGGAAGCGCGGAACGACGCACCAGCGCGAATACGGGGTGCGGCTGGATGTGCATCGTTCCATTTTCGTCTGGCTCCTCGGTTTCGGCCAGCGCAAGGTCTGCGTCGTTGGCATCGAGCGCTTCGGACAACCGCTGTACCAGGTCGTGCGGCAGGAAGGGTGAATCGCAGGGCGCGGTGACAAGGAATTCGGTCGTGCAGCGGCGTAGGCCGGTTTCAAGTCCGGCCAGCGGACCCTCGAAGCCTTGCAGGTCGTCGGGCCACACGGGTACTCCGAAGGCAGCGTACTGCTCCAGGTTCTGGTTCGCGTTGATGGCAAGCGCGCCGACCTGCGGCCCGAGGCGCTCGATCACGTGCGCCGCCATCGTCTTGCCCATGAATGGTTGCAGGCCCTTGTCAACGTGTCCCATGCGGCTACCACGTCCGCCTGCAAGCACCAGGCCAGAGATCTGCTGCTGACTAATCGTCATCGTCAAACTCTTCGCGGACTTGTTGATTGCTCGGTTGATTGCGATCGAACGTTTGGATGTCTTCGAAGTCTCGTAATGCGAAAAATAGTAGCCATTCGTCGCTGGGACGCGAAAACGATTGGTTGGGCGAGTTCATTGCCTATCCCCCGATGTACGACATCTCAACTTTGCGCTCACCCTGCACCAGTCCCTCGGTGTTGATGGTGCGCGTTTCGGAGTAGCGGTCGGTGCGGGCGCGCCACAGGTGGGCGATGGCGGTCGAAATCTCGGCGTCGCTGCGGCCTTCGCGCATTAGCGCACGCAGGTCGCTGCCGCGCGTGGCGAACAGGCAGGTATACAGCTTGCCCTCGGTGGACAGGCGCGCGCGCGAGCAGTCCTTGCAGAAGGCCTGGGTGACGCTGGAGATCACGCCGATCTCGCCGCTGCCGTCGGCGTAGCGCCAGCGCGCAGCGGTTTCGCCGGTGTAGTTTGCGTCCAGCGACACCAGCGGCATCTCGGCCGAAATGCGGCGGACAACCTCGGCCGACGGAATCACTTCGCGCATGTTCCAGCCGTTCGATGCGCCCACGTCCATGTATTCGATGAAGCGCAGGATGTAGGGCGTGCCCTTGAAGTGGCGCGCCATCGGCAGGATTTCCTGGTCGTTCATGCCGGCCTTGACCACCATGTTGACCTTGATCGGCCCCAACCCCGCCTTGTGCGCGGCTTCGATGCCGTTCAGGACGTCGCTGACCGAGAAGTCGACGTCGTTCATGCGCCGGAAGGTGGCGTCGTCGAGCGCGTCGAGCGACACCGTGACGCGGTTCAGGCCCGCATCCTTCAGCGCTTGCGCCTTCTTCGCCAACAGCGAGCCGTTGGTGGTCAGGGTCAGGTCGAGCGGGCGGCCCCCCGGCGTGCGCAGTGCAGCCAGCATGCCGACCAGCCGTTCGAGGTTCTTGCGCAGCAGTGGTTCGCCTCCGGTCAGGCGGATCTTCTCGACGCCGTGCGCCACGAACAGCGTCGCCAGACGCGTGATTTCCTCGAACGACAGCAGCGAGGAGTGCGGAAGATAGGCGTAGTCCTTGTCGAACACCTCCTTCGGCATGCAGTACACGCAGCGGAAATTGCAGCGGTCGGTGACCGAGATGCGCAGGTCGTGCAGCGGGCGCGCGAGGGCGTCGCCCAGCAGGCCGGTGGGCGTTTCGAGGACAGCCGGTATTGCGGGTGAAAGGTTGCGCTCGTCCCGAAACATGATTGTTTTTTCAGTCATTTCACTACGATAGCATGAGGCCAGCGAGGGCGCAGGCGGCGATCAGTTTTATTGGCCCGGCGCGTGGGTCCGGCTCAGCATGGGTGCCCGCTTTCGCGGGCACGACGTTCGGAGGGCCGTAGGGGGGATAAGTGCGGAGCACGCATCCACCGAGTTCGCGCGCACCGGCCAACAAAAAGGGAAGCACGAAGCTTCCCTTTTTTCGTATCAAACGCCCATCAACTTACTGACGGGTATCGACCTGGATCAGCGGCTCGTCGACTTTGGGCGGCAGCGGCTTGCGCTCGCGCGGCTTGCGCACCGGCGGGGCGATCTGGGCCGCGGCTTCCTGCGCTGCGCGCAGCTTCGCCGGGTCGGTCGACGCCATCACCAGGCCTGCCGAGCCAAGCAGCTCATTCAGGTCGGCAATCGGGGCCGGTGCTTGCGCAGGTGCGGCAGCCACAGGAGCAGGAGCAGCGGCAACCGGAGCAGGGGCAGCGGCAACCGGAGCAGGAGCAGCAACTGGAGCTGGCTCAGCTTCCGCCTTGACAGGTTCCGCAGCAACCGGCTCAGCCACCAGTTCCGGTGCAGGCTCTGGCGTGAAGATGGTCGGCTCGGCATATGCCGGTGCCGCTTCTTCCGCCACCGGCTCGGCCGCAGGCGCTTCAGCCGCTGCCGGGGCAGGCGCTTCTTCGGTCGGTGCAGCAACGGTTTCGCCGACAGGCGCAGCTTCGAACACTGGAGCGGCTTCCGCTACCGGAGCGATCTCTTCCGCCTTGGCAACTTCAACTTCAGGAGCAGCCTCGGCAGCAGGAGCGGCTTCCACCACCGGAGCGGCAGGTGCTGCTGGTGCGGCTTCAACCGGTGCGGCTTCGATGCCAGGTGCGTATTCGGCAACTGGAGCAGGCTCGGACTCGCGTGCAGCTTCCACAGCAGGCATGACAGCTTCGGCAACCGCTGCTGTTGCAACCGGCGCAGCAACGGCAGCGGCAGCGGCAGTTTCAGGAGCAACAGTGAACTTCACTTCCGCCGGCTGTTCGCCTTCGCCTTCCTGGCCTTCCATGCCTTCAACCTGGTCGCGGTCGCGGCGATTGCGGTTACGGCCACCGCGGCGGCGGCGGCGGCGCGGCTCGTCGCCACCCGCTTCGACTTCGATTTCCTCGCCGTTCGGACCGATCGTGGTGATCATCTTCGGCACCTGGACTTCTTGCTCGGCGACAACTGGCGCCACGGTGACGGCGGCTGCAGCTGCGGCGGCCACTACCGGAGCGACTGCCAGCTCGTCGGTCTTGCTTTCGATCGCCGGCACGCGCTCGGCACGCTCACGCGGCTGGCGCGGCGGACGCTCGCCACGTTCCGGACGTTCGGCGCGCTCGCCACGCTCTGCGCGCGGTGCTGCTGCGGCGCCTTCGACCGGCTCGCGTGCTTCACGCGGCTGACGCGGCTGGCGCGGCGGACGCGCCGGCTTGGTGTCGGCTTCGGCCGCTTTCACGGTTTCGTCCTGTGGGGCCTTCGGCTCGCGCTCGTCGCGCTCGCGGCCGCCTTGCTTGCCGCCACGGCCTCGGCCACGTGGGCCACGGACATTGCGGTCACCGCGCTCCGCTGCGGCCGGCTTGGTCGGCGCCGCAGGCGCTTTCGGCGCTTCGACCGGGGTTTCCTCTGGGCCAAAGAAGAAGGCCTTCAGCTTGGCGAAGAAGCCCTGTTCGGCCGGTGCGGTCAGCACGGGAGCGACGGTCTTCGGCACTTCCACGGTCGAGCGGTCGACCACTGGAGCGGGCTGCGCCGGGGTGATGGTCTTGACCACGGCTTCCTGGCGCGGCTTGAGGTCTTCCTTCTGGCGCTTGCTGTAGGCCATGTCCGTTTCGGCCTGCTCTGCCAGCGTGTAGCTGGCCTGGGTCTCTTCCAGGCGCGGATCGTCGTGCTTGATGCGCTCGAGCTTGTAGTGCGGCGTGTCGAGGTGCTTGTTCGGGATCAGGATCACGCTGATGCGGTGGCGATTCTCGATCTTCAGCACTTCGCCGCGCTTTTCGTTGAGCAGGAAGGCGGCGACGTCGACGGGCACTTGCACGTGGATGGTGGCCGAGTTTTCCTTCATCGCCTCTTCCTGGATGATGCGCAGCACCTGCAGGGCGGACGATTCGGTATCGCGGATGTGGCCGGTGCCGGAGCAGCGCGGGCAGGTCACGTGGCTGCCTTCGGACAGCGACGGACGCAGGCGCTGGCGCGACAGTTCCATCAGGCCGAAGCGGGAAATCTTGCCCATCTGAACACGCGCGCGGTCATGGTGCAGGGCGTCCTTCAGGCGGGTTTCGACCTCGCGCTGGTTCTTCGCCACTTCCATGTCGATGAAGTCGATGACGATCAGGCCGCCAAGGTCGCGCAGGCGCAGCTGGCGGGCAACTTCTTCGGCCGCTTCGCAGTTGGTGTTAAAGGCGGTGGTTTCGATGTCCGAGCCGCGGGTGGCGCGCGCCGAGTTGACGTCGACCGAGACCAGCGCTTCGGTGTGGTCGATCACGATGGCGCCGCCCGATGGCAGCGGTACGGTGCGCGAGTAGGCGGTTTCGATCTGGTGTTCGATCTGGAAGCGCGAGAACAGCGGCACGTCGTCCGAGTAGCGCTTCACGCGGTGCACCATGTCCGGCATCACGTGGCTCATGAACTGGTGAGCCTGCTCGTAGATGTCGTCGGTGTCGATCAGGATTTCGCCGATGTCAGGCTGGAAGTAGTCGCGGATGGCGCGGATGACCAGCGAGGATTCCTGGTAGATCAGGAAAGCGCCGTTGCCCTGCTTGCCGGCGCCTTCGATCGCGCGCCACAGCTGCATCAGGTAGTTCAGGTCCCACTGCAGTTCTTCGACGTTGCGGCCGATGCCTGCGGTGCGGGCGATCACCGACATGCCCTGCGGCAGGTCGAGCTTGTCCATGGTTTCGCGCAGTTCCTGGCGCTCTTCGCCTTCGACACGGCGCGATACGCCGCCGCCGCGCGGGTTGTTCGGCATCAGCACCAGGTAGCGGCCGGCCAGCGAGATGAACGAGGTCAGGGCGGCGCCCTTGTTGCCGCGCTCTTCCTTTTCGACCTGGACCATGATTTCCTGGCCTTCGCGCAGCGCTTCCTTGATGGTGGCGTTGCGTACGTCGACGCCTTCGCGGAAGTAGGTGCGGGCCACTTCCTTGAACGGCAGGAAGCCGTGGCGGTCCTCGCCGTAGCTGACGAAGCAGGCTTCCAGCGACGGTTCGATGCGGGTGATGACGCCCTTGTAGATGTTCGACTTGCGCTGTTCGCGACCGGCGGTCTCGATATCGATGTCGATCAGTTTCTGGCCGTCGACGATTGCTACGCGCAGTTCTTCCTGCTGCGTAGCGTTAAACAACATGCGTTTCATTTTTTCTTAGCTCCGCGGCCCATAGGCCGATCCAGTGCCGCTTATGAAAGCGGCAAAAAGTACACGGGATGTACGCCAGAAGCGGAGTGCCGGAGGTGGGTATAGCCTATGCGTACGGCGCGCTAACGCTGCGCGTTACGGCCGTAACAGGCGCGGTGGGATCGATCGACATGCCGAGTGCACGCATCACCTGCAACTTCCCCGTATGCGGCCCGGTCGTAGCTGGGGCACGGTTGAAAGCCAGGCGGTGAGCAAATTCAATGGCCAGACCCTGGAACGGCGAACATACAAAGGCTTGGATACCCAGGCACGCCTTCTGCCTTTTACCTCACAAGCCTTATGTACGAGGCCAAACTCCCGGTCGGGCGAAAACGACAAGCGTTATCGACGCCATCATCCGGCGAGCCCGCCTGAGGCAAGCTTGCCGGTACTTATCCTTTAAATTCCAAGCAATCCAATTCAGCACTCATGCGCGGTATCCGATTACAACTACGGTGCAACCCTGATTCGCGCAGGAATGTGCGTACACATTTTTTCCATCGAATTTGCAATTTGGCGAGGCCGATGGAGACGCCCCTGTGTAAAATATCGTTTTAATTCTTACACCAGCAGAGGTTTGACCGCCGCCTGTCGATTATATATTCAAAATGAAGGACTTAGAGAGAATTTCTGGGAAGACAGGGCAAATGAAGATGCAGAACGATGTTATTCCCCCTTCATCATCCACACCGGACCGCCAGGCAGCACAACCTCAAGCGCAATTCGTCACGATTACCGAAGAAGAAGCAGGCCAGCGGATCGACAACTATCTGTTGCGCGTGTGTAAGGGTGTCCCCAAAAGCCACGTCTACCGCATCCTGCGCTCGGGCGAGGTGCGTGTCAACAAGGGGCGCGTCGACCAGATGTACCGGCTGGCGAGCGGCGACGTGGTCCGTATTCCGCCGGTACGCATTGCCGAAAAAGCAACGCAGGCGGTGGCGCCCGGCGCTGAATTCGCCATCCTGCACGAGGACGCCCACCTCCTGATCATCGACAAGCCGAGCGGCGTGGCCGTGCATGGCGGCTCGGGCGTGTCCTACGGCGTCATCGAACAGCTGCGCGCCTCGCGCCCGGACGCCAAGTTCCTGGAACTGGTGCACCGGCTCGACCGCGAAACCTCGGGTTTGCTGCTGCTGGCCAAAAAACGCTCGGCGCTGACCAACCTGCACGAACAGATGCGCGACGGCGTCACCGACAAGCGCTACCTGACCATGGTGGCGGGCGACTGGCAAAACGCGCGCCAGCACGTCAAGCTGCCGCTGCACAAGTACACCACGGCGGACGGCGAGCGGCGCGTTTCGGTGCAGGCCGGCGGGATGGAGTCGCATACGGTGTTCAGCCTGCTGCGCAAGTGGGAGAAATTCGCCCTGCTGGAAGCGGAACTGAAGACCGGGCGCACCCACCAGATCCGCGTTCACCTGGCATCGTCGGGCTTTCCCATCCTTGGCGACGACAAGTACGGCGATTTCGCGCTCAACCGCGCATTGCTGAAGGCCGACGGCACGCGCGGCGCGCTCAAGCGCATGTTCCTGCACGCGCACCAGATCACCTTCATTCACCCGGAAACCGGCAAGCCGATGACGATAAATGCGCCGCTGCCGGCAGAATGCGAGCGTTTCTTGGTAAGCTTGGGGAAACCGGTGCATACAGCCAGGCGCTGACACACCGAAACGCGGACTGCACAACGGCCCGCCACCGACAAAGCCGCGGGCCGCAAGATGGCCCGCTCCCGAATACCTGGAAGGAGCCGGCCGCGCTGCGCGGACCGGAGAACATGGCACGAAAGCAATTTGATCTGATCGTCTTCGACTGGGACGGCACGCTGATGGACAGCACCGCCACCATCGTCAAATGTATACAGGGAGCGGCAAAAGACCTCGGTCTGCCGATTCCGCACGACGACGCGGCGTCCCACGTTATCGGGCTGGGGCTGTTCGAGGCGATGCAGGCCGTGATGCCCGGCGTCGACCCGTCGTACTACCCGCGCATGGTGGAGCGCTACCGCTACCATTTCCTGTCGAAGGACCACGAACTGGTGCTGTTCGATGGCGTTCACACGACACTGCTGGAGCCGAATCTTTCCCAGCAAGCCTAATTTCCGGCGGTGGCGAACCGGCAAGAGCCGTGGTCGGCCTGAACCGCCGCGCTGAACGCCGTCGGACCTGTTGTCGCTGTTCGACGTCAACTCGTTGCGGCTGACGAGCACATTCTCAATTGCCGCATCCTGCAATGTTGCAAGATTACTTAACAAGGGATGTTGGGGCAGGACCTGCGCCGCCACCGTTATGATCGCGACACAACCCACGACTTGCTGATGGCCAACAACGCGGGTGCTTCCGGGATCGCGGTGCAGTACGGCGCGCACCCGGCCGACCAGCTGGACGCCTGCGGCCCGGTGTATTCGGCCAGCACGGTTGGCGAGCTGCACCAGTGGCTGTCCGAGAACGCCTGATGAGTGAAGCAGCAGCAAACGAGGTATTTGCCTGCGATTCCGATGCCGTTCTGGAAGGCGGCAAGGGTGTGCGTTTCCCGGTGCGGGCGTTCGGCGACGACGCCACCGGCTTCGTGGTGCGCTACGACGGCAAGGCCTATGCTTACCTGAACCGCTGCGCCCACGTGCCGATCGAGCTGGACTGGGCCGAAGGCGAGTTTTTCGAGTCGAGCGGCCTGTACCTGATGTGTTCGACCCACGGGGCGATTTATGTCCCCAACAGCGGCCTGTGCGCAGGCGGCCCGTGCAAGGGCGGCCGGCTGCGGCCGATCGCCGTGCGCGAGGAAGGCGGCAAGATTTACTGGCAGCCGGATGAGTTTATCCGTCCGCCCCAGGTGTAGCGAAGTTTTAATCCTAAGCGAGTATGAACGAAAACCCGAGTAATCCTCACCACGACAGCAACCCGCCGTCCGGCCCGATCAACGCCAACTGGGAGCGCGAAACGCTGGAAAAGCTGATGTTCGCCACCATCAGGGAGCAGCGCGCGGCGCGGCGGTGGAGCATCTTCTTCCGCCTGTTAATCATCGGCATCGCGGTCGTATCGGCATGGATTTTCTTCGATTTCAGCTTCCCCGGCGACGATGCCGAGGCGTTGGGACGCCACACCGCCCTGATCGAGATCAGCGGCAATATCGAGGACGAGGGCGGCGGTTCGGCCGACAACGTGATTCCGTCGCTGAACAAGGCGTTTTCCGATAACGGATCGGTCGCGATCGTAATGCGCATCAACAGCCCGGGCGGCAGTCCGGTGCAGGCCGGCATTATCGTCGACGAAATCAAGCGCCTGCGCCGCGGCTACCCGCACAAGCAGTTGTACGTGGTGGTCGACGAAATGTGCGCCTCGGGTGGCTATTACATTGCCGCCGCGGCCGACCGGATATTTGTCAATAAGGCCAGTATCGTCGGCTCGGTCGGTGTGCTGATGGACGGCTTCGGCTTTACCGGCACCATGGAAAAACTCGGGGTCGAGCGGCGCCTGATGACGGCCGGTGAAAACAAGGGCTTCCTCGATCCGTTCAGCCCGCAGTCGGAAAAGCACAAGGCACATGCCCAGGCGATGCTCAATGAAATCCACCAGCAATTCATCGCCGTGGTGCGCGCCGGGCGCGGTAC
The DNA here is from genome assembly GCF_003590855.1 of Massilia cavernae. Lineage (GTDB taxonomy): Bacteria > Pseudomonadota > Gammaproteobacteria > Burkholderiales > Burkholderiaceae_D > Telluria_A > Telluria_A cavernae. Next base: position 24,825 of record NZ_QYUP01000040.1, on the reverse strand, counting down.
CCGCCTGAAGGAAACGCCGGAAACCTTCTCCGGCCTGTACTGGAGCGGCGCCAAGGCGGTCGACATGGGCCTGGCCGACGGCTTCGGCACGGTCGACACCGTTGCGCGCGATATCGTGAAAGTAGAAGATATTGTCGACTATACGGCGCACGAAGGACTGCCTGAGCGGGTGCTCAAGAAGTTTGGCGCGGCGGTAGGCGAGGGCGCGGTCAAGGCGATGGGCCCGGGAACCCCATCGCTACGGTAAGAAATAAGATACATCTATCCCTTGAAAGTTCCGGCAGGTGTTCTATATTGACACCTGTAGTTCATTCCAAGGGGGCGCTATAATCAGTTCACCGAGTTGGCATCACATCTGAAGAGCTACCCGGCCGCATCGAGTAATGCGGTACTGAGAGAATTTTCTATTCCTCGAACTGTGTCCCGGGACGGGACTGGAAACGGCGGCGCAATGCCGTCGTTTTCATTTTTGCGGCGCTTTATTGCAGTTGCACGAAGTTGTAGGCTGTTTGCTTGCTTTAGTCGACGCAAGCCTGTTCGCACTGGCCGGCGTCGTTGCAGCTTCCACCTGTTCGCGCGCAGCCGGCAGGGATGGAAGTATCAAGGATGTCGTCCGGTTGCGAAAAGCCGCCGTGCGCGATCCATTCTTCCAGCCCCTGCCGCGTGCGTGCGAACCAGCGCGCGCGCGCCGACTCGTGATGTGGCAGGTTGAGATTGCGCTGCGCATGGCGGCTGGCGTGTTGCCAGCGCGCGATAACAAGCCTCGCAGCGACGTAGGCGGCGCGGGTAAGCGCTACATCGGCCGGGGTGGCGGGCATCAGCTCGTTGCTGAGGGGCGAAACTGGCTGCTGGTGGGTCTTCACGCTCATGCTAGTTCCTTGTCTGGTGGCTGACCTACCCGCTTTTCCTAGTGCTGAGCTAGGTATATTTACCCGGGTCATTCAGCGGATTCCTAAAGAAGTTTCAGTGTAACAATGCAAGTATGCGCATACTTGATTTTCCTCAAACGTGCGTCTTGCGACGACTCAAATACCCCTTCCCAACGGATTTTTCCCTGACGCATCATCCTGGCCTGCTTCCGGGCCCATGGCGCTTCTGTTAAAGTCTCGCCCATGAGTAAACTATCCCTGGACCGCATCCTTCAATCGCAAGGGTTCGGTACCCGCAAATACTGCCGCGCGCTGGTCGAAGACGGCGACGTTTCGATCAACGGCGAAGTCCAGACCAGCTACAAGACCGCCATCGACACTACCGGCCTGGTGCTCGAGGTGTTTGGCGAAGAGTGGAAATACCGCGAACACGTGTATATCGCGCTGAACAAGCCGGCCAATTTCGAGTGCTCGCGCAAGCCCAGCCACCACCCGGGCGTGCTGACCCTTTTGCCTGAACAATTCACCTGGCGCGAAGTGCAGCCGGTCGGACGGCTCGACCACGACACCACCGGCATGCTGCTGATGTCCGACGACGGCCCCTTCATCCATGCGCAGTCGTCGCCCAAGCGCCATGTGCCGAAGATCTACCAGGCCACCGCGGCCGACCCGGTGACGCCCGAACTGGTGGCGCAGCTGCTGTCGGGCGTGCAGCTGCACGACGAACCGGCGCCGTTGGCCGCGCTCACCTGCGTCCAGCGCGGCGAGCACCAGCTGGAAATCGTGCTCGAACAGGGCAAGTACCACCAGGTGAAGCGGATGCTGGCCGCAGCCGGCAACCACTGCAGCGCGCTGCACCGGTCCGCGATCGGCGGGCTGGCGCTCGCATCGCTCGGCCTGGCCGAAGGCGAGTGGTGCTTCCTCGCACAGGAACACCTCGACCTGCTGGTCCCGTAACGAATACAGATACATGAAACTCGCAACCATCAACGACGGCACCCGCGACGGCCAGCTGGCGGTCGTCTCGCGCGACCTGAAAACCGCCCACCTGGCCGACGGCATCGCCCCCACCATGCAGGCCGCGCTGGACGACTGGAGCTTCATCGCCCCGCAGCTGAACGAACTGTCGCAGCAGCTCAATGGCGGGCGCGCGCGCCGCAGCTTCGACTTCGACCCGGCCGCATGCATGGCGCCGCTGCCGCGCGCCTACCAGTGGGCCGACGGCTCGGCCTACGTCAACCATGTCGAACTGGTACGCAAGGCCCGCGGCGCCGAGATGCCGGAATCGTTCTGGGAAGACCCGCTGATGTACCAGGGTGGCAGCGATGATTTCATCGGCCCCACCGGCGACATCGTGCTGGCGCACGAGGAGTGGGGCATCGACTTTGAAGCCGAAGTGGCGGTGGTCACCGGCGACGTGGCGATGGGCTCCACCGCCGACGAGGCGCACCAGCAGATCAGGCTTGTGATGCTGGTGAACGACGTTTCGCTGCGCAACCTGATCCCGCCCGAGCTGGCCAAGGGCTTCGGCTTCCTGCAGTCGAAACCGGCGTCAAGTTTTTCGCCGGTGGCGGTAACGCCTGATGAACTGGGCGACGCCTGGAAGGGCGGCAAGGTGCACCTGCCGCTGCGTTCGACCTGGAACGGCAAGCTGGTAGGCCACCCGCATGCGGGTGTCGACATGGTCTTCAATTTTCCGCAGTTGATTGCGCACCTGTGCAAGACACGCAACGCGCGCGCCGGCAGTATCGTCGGCTCGGGCACCGTGTCGAACAAGGACGCCAGCCGCGGCTACTCGTGCATCGCTGAAAAGCGCTGCCTCGAAATGATCGCCGACGGCGTGGCAAGTACGCCGTTCATGCTGTTTGGGGATACCATTAAGATCGAGATGCTCGATGGCGCCGGCAAGTCGATTTTCGGCGCGATCGAACAGAAGGTGGTGCAGGCTGAGGCGAAACGTTCGCGGTGAGCGAGAATCTATCTTTCTCGATGTACTCGACGATGCTGTGAGGTTAGCCAGCGCTGTTTCGCACCTAACCGCCATATTTTGCGAAGAAGAAATTGACCTCGTCCGCACTGGCAATTTCACCGCGATCTGCTTCCGCAATACCTTGCTCGATGTCTTGAATTTGCCAGGCTTCGGCCGCGACATAATCGCGGAGCGCAGCCACGGTGAGCGCACTTTTGTTTCGGCCAGTGACGCGCGTGAGCTTCTCGAGCTGCACCGCCAAGTCGGCCGGCAGCCGGACGGTCATAGGTTTAGCAGTGATTGGCTTCATGGTTGCCCATTCCGAGCAAGGAAAAAATGCGATACACAAACAGGATACGTATTACGCACCGCGAAGTCAAAACCGTTGTGTACTTTACCTGGGCTCTAGCCAGGTCCAGGCCGAGGCGAAGCGTTCGCGGTGACACCATCCAGTGCGGTGACTAATCGCCGGTTAGTTGTTGCGACTTCCTTGGCCGTCCGCCTAAACGGCCATTCGTCCAGGCCGCGGCCGTTTTTGCGGCTGATGAGGCCTCGCCCTTCACGTTTCCCCATTTGCGCCGCGTGCCAGCGCGTCGATCCACGAGAAATCGCTCCAGCAGCGCTGGAACGTAGATGTTGGAATCGGGTATGGGGAATGCACCGCCAGGCCAGACGGCCTGATCGTTGCGCCGGCCAAGTCATCCGGGGTTGAACTCTATACTCAGCCCAGTTGGCATTGATGATGATACGAGCCGTCACCGAAGCACTGACGCAGTACACGACCAGCTGCGGCACTTTGTGGTGGATGCCTACGGCGCTGAATATGACGCCAATTTTCCTTTAAGTCGGTTGCTTAGTCTTAGACTTCGGCATTTCGGGCATAATTCGCTTCATGAATTCTTCAAACAGTGGGACCGTGAAGGCAGTGTCCCCGTGTTGGGGACTATAGATCATCCCTTTCTTGATCAGCCCGTTGCGTAGCGGTGCGACGCTCCTGGATTCTACGCCCAGCAGTTGCGCGATATCGCCGGAACGCTGGGGTACAGGGCCTAGTTCGGCCAGAGCACGCAGGTAGTCCTTTTCACGGGGTGTCAGGCGATCAAACCGCACGCGGAAAAAGCTGGCATCAAGGCGTTCGATCGATGCTGCAGTCGCTGTCTTGATGACATTGATGTCGATCGGCGTCGTCGTCGCCAAGTTCCATGCCTGATAACCCCACTCCTGCAAAAAATAGGGATATCCTTGAGTCACTTGAATGATTTCGTCGATGGCCTGTTCGGTGAACTGGACGCCTTGCGCCAGGACAGGTTCCTGAAGGGCCTTGTGAGCGTCAGCAATTTTGAGCTGCCCGACTGGAGGGTAATTGAACAATCGCTCGGCGTAAGACTTTGACCGCCCTGCATTACCGACCAACTGCGGCAGGCCGGCGCCGATCAAGACGAGCGGGAGCTGTTTTTGCGAAACCTTGTGAATTGCCATGATCAGGGAGCTGAGCTCGATTTCGTTCAAGTACTGCAGCTCGTCGATGATGATAGCGACCGATGTTTGCCGGTCGGCTGCGGCTTCGCCCAGCGCAACGAAGACGGCGGTCAGATCCGCCTCCAGGTCGCCGCTGTCGGCACTGCCGTGCTCGGCCTCGATGTCCAGGCCGAATTCCACCTCGTTAACCTTGACCTTTACGCTGCTCACGAAACTCTTGAGCACGGCTAGGCCGCGCTTGACCTTGGCGCTGACACGCGCCCCGGCGTCGAGGGATAAGAGGATCTTCCTTAAGTATGGCATTAAGAGTGCCGGTAGTGGTTTGCTCTCGTGGGCTTCGATCATGACGGTTTGGTAGCCCTGATCCGTGGCCATTGACTCGATCTTGTTCAAGAGAACAGTCTTGCCAACGCCTCGAAGCCCGATGAGCAGGACGCTCTTTTCGGCCCGACCTGCCTTGATCCTCGCCAGAGCCATGTTCACATGGTTCAGGATGTCGCCACGACCGGCCAACTCAGGGGGAGGGGTACCGGCGCCGGGCGAAAATGGGTTCTGAAGTTGGTCCATATATAGGGAGTTTATCTTAAGTTACCAATGTATCTAATTTTATAGATAACATTGGTAATTGCAAGTAATTTTCATTGATATGCTTGGCTGATCCGCTAGCTGCGGTTTGTCGTTTCCCGACCAGGTGCTGAGCGAGACGCTGACGCGCATACGAGGTTATTTCCGAAACAAGAAGACTGGAGAGGACCATGCGAGTTGAAGTGATTACTGCGTTTGCTGGCCGGATCTTGCCCGTCGACCTTCCGGTGGCCCGACGAATGCGGCGCTCCACGTTCCAGATGCTCGTCCCATTCGCGATGCCCTCATTGCTGCAACGGCGCTTATACATGGAATGACTGTCGTAACACGCAATACCGGTACCCGTGCACCGCCGAAAAGCGCTGCCTCGAAATGATCGCCGACGGCGTGGCAAGCACGCCATTCATGCTGTTTATGGATACGATCAGGATCGAGATGCTCGATGGCGCCGGCAAGTCGATTTTTGGTGCGATCGACCAGAAGGTGGTGCAGGCCGAGGCCAGGCGTTCGAGGTAGGTCGCTGGTGCTGTTTGCACCAGTTGGGAATCGTCAGGTCGGCTCGCGTACTTTTCTCGGTCGGCCTCCGAGTTTGCCATTGGTTCGCGCAGCCGCCGATTTGGCTTCCGACGACATGGCGCCGCCACGCTTTCCCGCTTGCGAGGCCATCCACCGTTTGGATCCAAGAAAGCCATCCAGCAGCGCCGGGACATAAACGTCGGCATCAAGTTTAGGAAAGTGAACGCCCAAGCCTGACGGACTAATTTCCGCGTCGAAAAGATCTACTGGGCGCGCATTTTCAAATCCCTGGGCGTCGCGAGGCGCAAACGCGAGTTGCAGCCCGGATGCCAGAGAGATGACGATGCGACCAATTCGCCTGTCATATTTGACCGCGGTCACTGGCGGAAATGCGGCTTGCCTGGCCGCGCCTCGAAGTTTCGCCTTCTCAAACTCCAGTTCAGAAATGTCCATGGATATCGCTCCACTTCGCACACAGCAGCATGATTTTCTCCTCCAGCATGTCGGCGATATTTCTGATTTGCTACCGTGAGAATCCGTAAGTTTCCCTCAGTTCGGGCGGCCCGGCGGGGCAATGTAGATCAAAAACGGCTTCGCCGCCATCGCCGATAACATGAACGTGTGCCGGAAGATGATCGCTGGGGTAAATGACAACCCGAAGGCCAAAGAATCTGGATATAGTGGGCATCGTAGCAGAACCCAAGCTGCTTGGGTTTATGTGAATTGGCCATCGGCTGGCTCTGAGATGCCTGGCGCGCCGCTTGATACGTCAAGGGCGCGTGGGCCCGGGAGGCGACGCATCCCAGAACGCGCTGCCCGCGGCCGCGCCGCGCAGGTCGACCGTGACCGGCGCGCTGATCCTGCGGATTGAATTAGCGGCCACCAGGGTGCCGTTGGTCTCGTGCAGGCGGTACCACAGCAGCGCCACACCCGACAGGCGCAGGTGCTGGCCGGTGAACAGGTTCTGTTTCATGATCGTCATGCCTTCGAGGCGCAGGTTGAAATCGAGGACGAGGGCGCCGCGCGTGCGCTCGCCATAGGCGAGGTAGCGCGCCGCGTTGTAGGCGGGGCTTTTCTCGCTCGCCTCGCCCACCTGGAGCGACTCGATAAACGCGTCGACCGCCTTGATCACCGCGCCGGCTGCCGCCGCGACGGCAGTGAAATCCTTCTTCGCCTCGCCTTTGGCGCTGGCGGCCATCTCCTGAACGATCGCCACGCGGCCGGCGTAGGCCGATTTTTGCGCGACCACCGCCCGTACCCGCGCCATCAGCTTATCGTGTGCGGCCGGATCGAATTCGCCCAGGTAGCCGGGGCCCAGCCCCGCGATCCGGGCAGGGCAGGTCTTCGCGAGCGAGGTGATGAACATCGCACGCGCATCCTCGCCGTAGCCAAGCGACGAAACGGCGGCATTGGTCCGGAACAGGGCGGCGATATCGGCCAGTGACTTGATGGTGGCCGGTACCACAGCCAGGCCAACCAGTGACAGGGTCCGGGCGACCGGCGGCGCCTGCGGTGCGTGCAGGTCGATGAACTTCTGCAGTTCGTCGTTCTGCCGTGCCAGGTCGTCCCCCATGTGCCTGAGCCCGTCGTTGACGAGGCGCGCGGCGACCACTCCCTGCGTCGATACCGGATCGTAGATGGTGGCGGTGCGGCCGGCAGGCAGCGCGGCGCACACCTCGGTCGCCAGGTCCTGCGCCAAGTCGAAGGCCTTGACCAGGCCGGCGGCGCCGAACGATTCCGTGTTCACCGTGCCCGGCAGGGCTTTCGATTCGGCCAACGGCAGCCTGGCCAGCAGTTCGGCGCGCTCCGCTTCCGCTGTCGCCTTGCGGATTTCGGCTTCGCGCTGGGCGGTGGCCTGATACAGCTTCAGGTCGAGCGCGTTCTTGGCCGCCTCCACCTCGGAGCGTGTTTGTGCTGGGGTCGGCGTTGCTGCAATACAGCAGAGCGCGATCAACGCGGGCAGGGCGCGCATGCCGCGTAGGATACTTTGGCCGAAAATGCCCATCGTTGCGGTCCTCGGATATGGAGTGTTGCCGGATTCGTGTGGCTGTCGTAGATTCTGTGACATATTAATTTTTTTCTTATTGCGCATTCGCAATCAATTATTGACCGTCGCACGCAGAAATAATGTCGGGAGGATATTTATCGGCGCGGGATTATGCATATCTCATAATGTGCCAGCAGGCAATTATTTGCGTTAATTTGGTACGATAGAATATTTTGAAAATACGCGAAATGTAACGCGCGGGGCATCGCGAGGTGAGACAGGCTAAGCGGTGAAGCACCACGGCCGCGCGGCTCTGCAGCGGCCCTGTGGCAAGCTTCGGTGCGGAGGCAGCGTCCCCGGCTTCCGTAAGCTCCTGGATTCAGTCGCCTTGCATATACAAGTTTATGACCAAACGAATACAAATCGTGAATATGTAATAAGAAGTAAGGTAACGCGCTCGGTGATAACGCGCCAAGCTTGATGTTTTCAATCAATCTGTAGCGGATTCGCGTCATTCGGCATGACTTAACGGGCGCGCGGCACGAATGCATGTTCATAATTCTCGCGAGAAAGGTTGACATATGGTATTATGCAGCCCTGCAGTTTGTTGCCTTTTCGTACGCTCAAGATCTTGTCTCCGGTGATTGCGCAGTGCAGCAACCTTGGTACTGCGCCAGTCCACCTCTCTTATGCCTGACCTGACTCATGTTTAAACTTACACGCTGTGTACTCGTCTCCGTTTTTGTGCTATGTGGTGGCGCCGCCCATGCGCAAGACGCCGCAACGGCCGATGTAATGGACCTGCAGGTGCAGCCGCCGGCGCCCTCGCCACGTGTGAACCTCCGCAACGATGCTGTCGACGCCGCCGCCGCGCGCGACCAAGCCGGCGAGCGCGCCGAACAGCAGCTTGACCAGCGTAAGCAGGCCGCCGCTAACGCCGCCAGCCGCCTTGGCCCGACCAGCGAGTTCCAGAAATTCCTGCAGGAGAGCACCGGAAAGATCCTGCCCGTGTTCGGCGCCGAGTTCTTCGCCAACGCGCCATCGACCTTTGCGCCGATCCTGAACGCGCCGGTGCCGGCCGAATACCCGCTCGGTCCTGGCGACGAGCTGCTGATCCGCGGCTGGGGCAGCATCGACATCAATTACCGCGCCACCATCGACCGCAACGGCCTGATCACCATCCCGACGGTCGGTTCGGTCGTGCTGGGCGGCGTGAAGGCGGGCGACGCCGAGAGCGTCATCCGTGCCGAGATCGCCAAGCTGTACAAGGGCGTCAGCATCAACGTGAATTTCGGCCAGCTGCGTGCCATCACCGTGTACGTCGTCGGCCAGGCCAACCGCCCCGGCACCTACACGGTGTCGAGCCTGTCGACCCTGGTGACCGCGCTGTTCGCCAGCGGCGGCCCGAACGCCAATGGCAGCATGCGCCGCGTGCAGGTCAAGCGCGCCGGCAAGGTGGTCGCCGAACTCGACCTGTATGCTTTCATCGCAAAGGGCGACAAGTCGGCCGACATAAAGCTGCAGGACGGCGACGCTATCTACATCCCATCGGCGGCCGGCTATGTCGCGCTGGTCGGTAAGGTCAATAGCCCGGCGATCTACGAACTGCGCTCCGCCAACGATGCGATCGCCTCGGTGCTGGACGTGGCCGGCGGCCTGCCAGTAGTGGCCGATCCGCGCCGCGCCTTCCTCGAGCGCATCGACGCCAACAAGAACCGCCCGCGCAGCGTGGAGCAGTTCGCGCTGGACGAGGCTGGCCTGAAGAAGACCCTGAAGAACGGCGACGTGCTGAACATTACGTCGATCACGCCGGACTTTTCGAATGCCGTGGTCCTGCGCGGTAACGTCGATCAGGCGGTTCGCGCGCCATTCCGCGCGGGCATGCGCATCAGCGACCTGATTCCAAGCCGCGACTACCTGATCACCCGCAGCTCGACCCAGCGCCAGAACAGCGCGCTGAACGCGGGCGAGAACGAGAGAACCACTGGCGAAAACGTCGAGACGATCGCTTCGCGCATCGGCGGCCTGATCGAAGAGATCAACTGGGATTACGCGGTGGTTGAACGCATCAACCGCGATGACCTGTCGGTGAGCCTGCTGCCGTTCAACCTCGGCAAGGTATTCAGCAACCCGGCCGGCGCCGATAACCTCCTGCTGCAGCCGGGCGACACCGTGACCATCTTCTCGCAGAAGGACGTGCTGGTGCCGATGGACAAGCGCCGCGTGTTCGTGCGCGTGGAAGGCGAAGTCAATGTGCCGGGTGTGTACCAGATGAGCTCGGGAGAGACCTTGCAGCAGCTGATGGCGCGGGCTGGTGGCCCGACCCGCAATGCCTATGTGTTCGGCGTGGGCTTCTATCGCGAGCAGGTGCGCAAGGAGCAGGAGGCGAACCTGGAAAAGGCGGCAAGCCGGCTTGAAAACCAGCTGCGCAGCGAGCAGTCGAAGGCGGTGGCCAACATTCGCGGCTCTAGCACCGCTGATGCTCGGATCGCCGAAGCGCGCCGCGAGGCGGATTTGATGGCTGCGCAAGCCGCAGTGGCCCGTCTGCGTCAGCTGAAGCCTACCGGGCGCATCGCTTTCGGTCTGGATCCGCGCGAGCTGTCGTTTGCGCGCCTGCCGCAGCTGAAATTGGAAGGCGGCGACCGCCTGGTGGTGCCGGCCAAACCGGAATTCGTGCACGTGTTCGGTGCGGTCAACGTCGAGGCGTCGCCGCTGTGGCGTCCGAACAGCCGGGTCAACGACTACCTGAAGCTCGCCGGTGCCACCGCTGATGCCGACCTTGACAATGCCTTTATCCTGCGCGTGGACGGAAGCGTGGTATCGCGCAATACGGGCAACTGGCTGTTCGGCGGCTTCGGGGGCGTGGAAGTCATGCCGGGTGACAGCATCGTGGTTCCTGAGAAGTTCGACAAAGAGACGCGCTGGACCAAGTTCACCCAGGGCACCCGCGAGTGGGCGCAGATTTTTGCCAACTTCGGCCTCGGTGCCGCAGCGATCAAGACGTTGAGGGATTAAACGGTGCGTGATTTCGGGACTCGGCAGATGCGCCGCTAAAGCTGGCGCAATTCAGAATTTGGAGTGATTTTGTGAATCTTAGTAATAATAAAATAGCTGTTGTTGGACTAGGCTACGTAGGCCTGCCATTGGCTGTCGAGTTCGGAAAAAAGAGGCACGTCGTCGGCTTCGATATTAACGCGACGCGTATTGCTGAGTTGAAATCTGGGAAAGACACTACGCTCGAGGTGGCGTCAAGTGACCTGCTGGCTGCTGAGCGACTTTCGTATAGCTGTACGCAAGATGACCTGCACGATTGCAAGATCTTTATCATCACGGTTCCAACTCCGATCGACAAGGCCAACCGGCCCGACCTAACGCCGCTTGTCAAAGCCAGCGAGACGGTCGGTAAAGTGCTGCGCCCTGGCTGCATCGTTATTTATGAATCAACTGTCTATCCTGGCTGCACGGAAGAGGTTTGCGTGCCCGTCCTTGAGAAGTGTTCCGGGCTGGTGTTCAACCACGATTTCTTCTGTGGGTATAGCCCTGAGCGCATTAACCCCGGGGACAAGGTTAACACTCTGACCAAGATTCGAAAGATTACAAGCGGATCGACCCCGGAAATCGCTCGAGCGGTGGATGAACTTTACGCCAGCATTATTACGGCAGGTACGTTTCCGGCGGCGAGCTTGAAAGTTGCCGAGGCTGCGAAGGTTATCGAGAACACGCAGCGCGATTTGAACATCGCCCTGGTCAACGAGTTGTCCGTTATCTTCGAACGTCTTGGGATCGACACACTCGACGTCCTCGAAGCTGCCGGTAGCAAATGGAATTTCCTGCCATTCCGCCCGGGTATGGTAGGCGGGCATTGCATTGGGGTGGATCCTTATTACCTGACGCATAAGGCAGAAGAGGTCGGTTATCACCCGCAAGTCATCCTGGCCGGACGCCGCATCAACGACAATATGGCGCGCTATGCCGCACGAAATGTCATCCGCCTCATGCTGCGTAACGGTATTGACGTTGCACGGAGCACGGTGGGGGTTCTGGGAGTCACTTTCAAGGAAAACTGTCCGGATGTCCGTAACAGCAAGATTGCTGATCTGGTGCGGGAACTACAAACCTGGGGCGTTAATGTGGTAGTGGCCGACCCGTGGGCGAATGCGGATGAAGTAGAGCATGAATACGGTATTCGCATGGGTACTGTTGACGCCGCGCACCCTGTCGATTCGATAATTGTTGCGGTGGGCCACGAGCAGTATCGCTCACTGACTCCGATAGAGATCAAGTCTCTTTGTTGCGGCGACAAACCAGTACTGGGCGACCTAAAGTCGCTGTATGGTCGCACCGAAGCCGATGCCGCCGGTTTCACCGTCTTTAGGCTTTAAATGTACGACAACAGTGAGCAGTTTCAAAGTATGAACGAAAACGCGTCCGCAGTTAAAGCGCCTGAAGAGCAATTCGATGACAGCGAGTCTCCCCTGATCTCACTGTTAATTTCGCTCGCAAAGCATCGGAAACTCATCGTCCTATTCCCGCTCGTGGTTGCGGTGATCGTCGCGCTCATCAGCCTCATGATCCCGAATGTCTATCGGGCCGGCGTCAAATTGTTGCCGCCGCAGCAGGCGCAATCCGGTGCAGCGGGACTGTTGTCGCAATTGGGGGGGCGGCGGGAGGCATGGCGAGCAGCTTGGCAGGACTGAAGAACCCGAACGACCTGTACGTCGGCATGCTGCGGAGCCGAACCGTTGCCGATGCATTAATCGCACAGTTCGACCTGATGAAGGTATACGATACCAAGTCGCCTGAGTTGGCGCGCAAGACTCTTGCAACGAATACTATTATCAGCTCGGGGAAGGACGGGATTATCAGCATTGACGTTGAGGGAGAAGACCGGAAAATGGTCGCCCCAATGGCGAACGCGTATGTTGCGACGCTGATAAAACTCACTAATGAGCTGGCGTTGACGGATGCGTCGCAACGGCGAATGTTTTTTGGCCGCCAGCTGGAGGACGCCAAGACTAAACTGGCGAACGCCGAAACGAGGCTTAAGGGCGCACTCGATACGCATGGCGTGATTAGCGTTGACAGCGACAGCCGCGCGATCGTCGAAATGGTTGGCCGTGTGCGGGGCCAGATTTCGGCGAAGGAAATCCAGCTCAGTTCTATGCAAGCGTTCGTCACGTCGAACAACCCGGAACATCGCCGCGTTCGTGAAGAACTCAACAGCCTGCGGGCGGAGCTGGGCAGGCTCGAGAATGGCCGTCCGCTGGCGTCGCAGCCGACGACCGGGGGAACCAAGCAGGTCGGCCTCGACAACATCAAGGTGCTGCGCGACGTGAAGTACTACCAAATGCTGTACGAGCTGCTTGCCAAGCAGTTTGAAATGGCACGCTTGGATGAAGCCAGGGAAAGCGCGCTGGTTCAGGTACTCGACTCCGCGATCGAGCCGGAACTCAAGGTCAAACCGGCGCGCGCAAAAATGGTCGTGATTTCCGCCTTGCTGGCATTCCTCCTTACATGCGGAATTGCCCTGCTTATCGAGCTGAAAGAAAAAATGTTGCGAGTTCCCGAGTATGCCGCCCAGTGGGCGCGGCTGAAGTCGATCTTACGCTTCCGGTAATTGACCCTCCCCAACATTTTGAATTAAGAGCCAAATAAATTATGAAAATCGCAAACAAAAAAATCCTGGTAACAGGCGCGGACGGCTTTATCGGTTCCCACCTGACCGAGTACTTGGTTCGTGCCGGCGCGAATGTGCGTGCATTTGTCCAATACAACAGTTTCAATTCCTGGGGCTGGCTCGATGATGCCGATGCAAACGTCAAGGATTCGCTGGACGTGTTTGCCGGCGACATCCGTGACCCTAACGGTGTGCGCACGGCGGTGAAAGACTGCGACGTTGTGATGCATCTGGCGGCGCTTATCGCGATCCCGTACTCTTACCATTCACCCGATACCTATATCGACACCAACGTCAAGGGCACGCTCAATGTTGTCCAGGCCGCCCGCGAGTTTGATGTCGAGCGCGTCGTGCATACGTCGACCAGCGAAGTCTACGGTACCGCGCTGTTCGTGCCGATCACGGAAGAACATCCGCTTCAGGGTCAATCGCCATACTCCGCAAGCAAGATCGGCGCGGATCAGATCGCGCAAAGCTTTTTCCACTCGTTTAACACACCGGTCGCGACGATCAGGCCATTCAACACCTATGGACCAAGGCAGTCCGCCCGTGCCGTCATCCCGACCATCATTACCCAGGTTGCGGCCGGGGCGGGCGAGATCAAGCTGGGCGCAATCCACCCAACCCGCGACTTTAACTACGTGCGCGACACCGTACGCGGCTTTGTCGCCGTCGCCGAGAGCGACGCGGCAGTAGGGCAGGTGTCAACGTAGGTAGTAATTACGAGGTATCGGTTGGCGACACGGCTAGGCTCATAGCACGTCTGATGGAACGTGAAGTCACGTTCACCACGGATGAGCGGCGTATGCGGCCGACCGGCAGTGAAGTGGAGCGTCTATGGGCGGATAACACGCGCGCCAAGACGCTAGCCGGTTGGGAGCCGGAATACCCGGGCATCGAAGGGCTGACCGTTGGCTTACAGGAGACGATTGACTGGTTTACTCGCCCTGAAAATCTGCGCCGCTACAAAGCCGGCATCTACAACATTTAAAGGGAACGCGATGCTACTCGCCGACGCCGTCACTGCCGCATACAGAGCGTAACCAACAGCCCGAAGGTCGCACTGCATGAGCCTAGCTTCACGGGCAATGAACTCGCGTACGTAAAGGAATGTATCGATACCGGCTGGGTATCGTCGGTGGGAGGCTATGTCGACCGATTCGAACGTGAGCTCGCCGAATACACTGGCGCGCGCCACGCGGTGGTGGTCAGCAACGGCACCTCGGGCCTGCAAGTGGCACTCCAACTGGTTGGCGTCAAGCCTGGCGAAGAAGTGCTGATTCCGGCATTGTCGTTCGTCGCGACGGCGAATGCCGTAAGCCACTGCGGCGCATACCCGCATTTCGTCGACAGCGAAGCCACAACGCTAGGCCTGGACGTCGCTGCCCTGTCCGACTACCTGGATCGGGTAGCGGAATCGGTCGGCGATGTCTGTATCAACAAGCGCACGGGTCGACGCATCGCTGCGGTCGTTCCGATGCATACGTTCGGCCATCCGGTCGACATGCCCGCTCTAGTAGAGCTCGCGGCACGCCATCGTATCGCGCTGGTGGAGGATGCAGCCGAATCGCTTGGAAGTTGGATCGGCGACCGCCACACTGGCCGTTTTGGCCGTTGCGGTATGCTCAGCTTTAACGGCAATAAGATTGTGACCACGGGTGGCGGCGGTGCGATCATTACCGACGACGACGCACTGGCGAAGCGCGCCAAGCACCTAACCACAACCGCCAAGGTACCGCACGCGTGGGAGTTCTTCCACGACGAAGTGGCCTACAACTACCGCATGCCCAACCTGAACGCAGCGCTCGGCTGCGCACAGCTGGAGCGTTTGGGCGGCTTTCTCGGTTCGAAGCGCAAGCTCACCGAGCTGTACGCTCAAGCGTTTTCCGACCTGCCGCAGGTGCGCCTGTTTGCCGAACGGCAGGGCACGCGCGCCAACTACTGGCTGCAAACGCTGATGCTTGCCCCGGAAGTGGCAGACCAGCGCGATGCGATCCTGAAGGCGACCAATGCAGCCGGACAGATGACGCGCCCCGTGTGGAATCTGCTAACGACGCTGCCAATGTATATGGCATGTGAATCGATGCCCACTCCGGTCGCGCAGGATCTCGCGCGGCGCATCATAAACCTGCCGAGCAGTCCGCATCTGACAGGAGCGCTGTAATGGCATTGAAGAAGATTGCGGTCGTCACCGGTAGTCGCGCCGAGTATGGATTGCTCTACTGGGTCCTGCATGATCTGCATGAAGCGGCCGATATCGAGCTGCAATTAATCGTTACGGGTATGCACCTGGCGCCTGAGTTCGGCATGACCGTGGTTGAGATTGAACGAGATGGGTTCCCGATCGCACGCCGCGTTGAGATGCTGCTGTCGAGCGACACGCCGGGCGCATTGCGAAGTCGGTGGCGCTTGGCCTGATCGGTATGTCGGATGCAATCGAGCAGCTGCAGCCGGACGCCGTGCTGGTTCTTGGCGACCGCTTCGAGATCCTTGCGGCATCGCAGGCCGCAATGCTGCACGGCGTTCCCCTTGCCCATATCGCTGGGGGAGACACAACCGAAGGCGCGTTCGACGAGTCGATCCGGCATGCGATCACCAAGATGTCGCACCTGCATCTGGTGACCAACGCGGTATCCGCCCGGCGGGTGCGCCAACTGGGCGAACATCCTGATTCAATCAAGGTGGTCGGTAGCCCGGGGCTCGATCACTTGCACCGGCGGTCGTTGCTCGACCGGGCCGCGCTGGAGCAAGCGCTGGGCGCGCAGCTCGGACAGCGCAACCTGCTGATCACGTTTCATCCGGTTACGCTGGAAGCAGGCCACGGCGAACGCCAGCAAGCGGAACTTCTAGCAGCGCTGGAGCACCAGCCCGCCGATACGGTACTGTGGTTCACGCGGCCAAACGCCGACACTGGAGGGCGAACGCTGGCGATCGAACTGGACAAGTGGGCGGCTGGGAAGTCGAACGTGCATGTGTTTTCGTCGCTCGGACAGCTGCGCTACCTGAGCCTGATGGCGCAGGTCGACGCGGTGGTAGGCAATTCGTCGAGCGGCCTGTATGAAGCACCATCGTTCCGTGTTCCTACCGTAAATATAGGTGACCGTCAGCGCGGCCGGACTGCACCGGCATCTGTACTGCACTGCGAGCCGCAACGGGAGGCGATAGCGGCCGCCTTGGATCAGGCGTCAACACTGGATTGCACGGAGGTAGTCAATCCGTACGGCGATGGGATGTCCGCACCGCGCATCGTTGTGGCGCTGCGCGCCTTACCGACCGACAGGACGTTCTTGAAGAAAACTTTTCACATGGTAGAAACGAATGGTGCATAAACCTGTTTTAGTTATCGCGGAAGCTGGCGTCAACCACAATGGTTCGATTGAACTCGCCCTGCGATTAGTCGACGTTGCCGCTGACGCCGGTGCCGACGCTGTTAAGTTCCAGACCTTCAAGGCGGCGGCGCTGGTGACCGCGCAGGCTGCCAAGGCAGAGTACCAGGTTACCAACACCGGGGACGATGGTTCGCAGCTGGAGATGCTGCGGCGCCTCGAATTGTCTCCGGCCGACCATGAACAACTGCTGGCCCATTGCCAGAAACGCGGCATCCGCTTCATGTCGACCGCGTTCGACGAGCAAAGCTTGGCCATGCTTGCACCGCTGGGTATGCCTGCCATCAAGATCCCGTCCGGCGACCTGACCTGCGGTCCGTTGCTGCTGCAGGCAGCGCGGTTGCGCCAAAACATGATTGTTTCTACTGGCATGTCGAACCTGGCAGATATTGAGCAGGCGTTGGGTGTGATCGCCTTCGGTCTGGTGAGCGACCGTGAGCCGGTCGGGCGCGACGATTTCGACGCTGCTTACAGCAGCGCGGAGGGCCGTGCGGCGCTGGCCGAACGCGTCACCTTGCTCCATTGCGTGACCCAGTATCCCGCTCCGGCTTCGGCAGTGAACCTGCGTGCTATGGATACGATGGCTGCTGCATTCGACCTGCCGGTAGGCTATTCGGATCACACGCTTGGCACTGAGGTATCGATTGCCGCGGTCGCGCGCGGCGCCCGCGTCATCGAAAAGCATTTTACGTTGGACCGTACGCTGGCCGGCCCGGATCACGCTGCATCGCTCGAGCCTTCCCAGCTCGCGCAGCTGGTCGCGGCTATCCGGAATGTCGAGCAGGCGCTCGGCTCCAGCCTGAAACGACCAGCCGCGCTCGAGGTGCCGAACCGTGCAATTGCACGGCGCAGCGTGGTAGCGGCGCGCCCGATCCGGGCAGGCGAAAAGTTGACACTCGACATGCTGGTCGCCAAACGCCCGGGAACCGGCATCTCCCCGATGAATACTTGGGACTTGCTTGGGCGTGCGGCCAACCGCGATTATCAACCCGACGAGCTGATCGATTCATGAGCTTTCCCATCATCGTCATCGGCGCAGGTGGCCACGCCGCCGTAGTGGCCGACGCGCTGCTCGCGTCAGGTCAGGTCGTGCTGGGCTTTACCGACGCATCGTCTAGCCGCCGGGGCCAGCAACTTTGCGGCCTACCGGTGCTCGGCGACGATGCTGTGCTGGCAGAGTACGACCCGGGTACGGTAGTGCTGGCAAACGGACTGGGCAGCGTCGGGAATGAAGCGACGCAGGTGCGTCAGCGCGTCCAGCAGTCGCTGGAAGGCCAGGGGTGGCACTTTTGCCCTGTTGTCCATCCGTCCGCCGTTATCTCGCGCTTCGCCTGTCTTGGCGAATCAGTGCAAGTGATGGCCGGCTGCGTTATCCAAGCTGGCGCGGCGGTAGGGGCCGGCTGCATTATCAATACCGCCTCCGTTGTGGAACACAACGCGGTCATCGATGCCTGGAGCCATGTTGCGCCGCGCGCCGTGGTATGCGGCGACGTGCGGGTGGGCGCGGGCAGCCATGTAGGCGCAGGCGCGACCGTGCGCCATGGCGTGTCGCTCGGCGCGCGCACCCTGGTTGGTGCCGGTGCAGTCGTGGTCAAGGATTTTTCGGGGAGCGGAGTGCTGGTCGGCATTCCTGCTCGTCAACTGGAACGATAAAAAATGAAAAGCTGGAAAAATGCCCTAATCGGACCTGCGACATCGCTGCGCATGGCGCTTGAGACGATTAACCAGGTTGGATGCCAGATAGCGCTCGTAGTTGATGGCAACGGTCGCCTACTGGGAACCCTCAGCGATGGCGACGCGCGCCGCGCGCTGCTCGACGGACGTAGCCTGAGCACGCCGGTGACCGCCGTAATGCACGCTACGCCAACGTGTGTCAGCGAGTCGGACGACCGCCAGGCCAGGCTGGTCAAGATGCGGCGCTGCGGCGTGCATCAGTTGCCGGTCCTGGACCGCGACGGCATCGTGGTCGGCCTGGAAACAGTCGACGACTTCCTGAATACGCCTGAGCGCGACGAATGGGTCGTCATCATGGCCGGCGGCTTGGGTAGCCGGCTGAGCGAGCTAACCCACAATACGCCGAAACCGATGCTGCAGGTCGGCTCCCGGCCTTTGCTTGAAACGATCGTACGTGGCTACGCTGATCAGGGTTTCAGGAATTTTTACTTGGCGGTCAATTACAAAGCCGAACAGATCGAACATCATTTCGGCGACGGCTCCGAGCTGGGCGTGAACGTGCATTACCTTCGCGAGCAAAAGCGCCTGGGAACAGCGGGGGCGCTCAGTCTGCTGCCCTCGCGGCCGGACAAGCCTATTGTGGTTACCAACGCCGACTTGCTGACCAAGGAAAACTACACCTACATGGTCGACCAACACATCGACAATGAGGCGGATGCGACGATGGGCGTGCGCGAGTACGAGATGCAGGTGCCGTTCGGCGTGGTGATGGAACGCGACGGCCACATCGAGTCTATCGAGGAGAAGCCAGTCCAGCGCTTCACGGTCAGCTCGGGCATGTATGTTTTGTCGCCTTGCGCGCTTGACTTGGTGCCGGCCAACCAGTTTTTTGATATGCCGTCGCTGTTCGAGGCGATGGTGGGCAAGGGCATGCGAACTCGCTGTCACCGCATCAACGGTTACTGGCTCGACATTGGTCGCCTGCCAGACTTCGAGCGTGCGAATCTGGAGTTTGACGAGGTATTCCGATGATTGAACAGAAACGCGTCCTGGCACTGGTGCCTGCACGCAGCGGCTCGAAAGGGCTGGCCAACAAGAACATCCGTCCGCTGAACGGCAAACCTTTGCTCGCATGGCCAATCGAAGCGGCGCGCGCGTCGGAATATGTTGACCGGGTCATCATTTCAACCGACGACGTCCATTATGCAGAACTGGCGAGGGCGGCCGGCGCGGACGTGCCGTTCATCCGTCCCGCTGAACTGGCCAGTGACACAGCGCCCAGCATCGAATTCATACTGCACGCGATCGATACGCTCGCGGCCGGCGGCGAGCATTACGACTACTTGTTGCTGCTGGAACCCACTTCACCGCTAACCGAGGCATCTGACATCGACAAGGCACTCTTGAGCCTGGTCAGCCAGCGCGACCGGGCGGACGCCATTGTCGGGGTATCCGCGTTGGTGTCGACCCATCCTTCGTTTGCCGTGGGTGTTACGCAAGATGGGTTGATCGCGCCATATGCGGTGGCCAGCTTCGGCCGCATGCCGCGCCGTCAAGACACCGAGCCGCTATTCAGCCTGGACGGGAGTTTGTATGCCTCGACGGTGGAAGCGCTGCGCCGCGAGCGCGGATTCTGCCATGGCCGAACGCTGCCGTACGTCACACCCCGCCATAAGTCATTCGAGGTCGACGATTTGCTCGATTTCATTTGCATCGAGGCAATCCTCGGACACCGTGCGCTTTTTGAAACATCGGACACTTCGTCAGCGCGCTGATCGAACTTATTAAATTCAGGAGTCAACATGAAACGATGCACCAAATGCCTGACCAAGGAAACGGTCGACACCATCACCTATGACGAATTCGGTGTTTGCAGCGTATGCCGGCAGGTTGAATTCAAGAAGGAAAAAATCGACTGGGTTGCTCGCGGAGAAGAATTGCAGCAAATCATTGCACGCCACAAGGGCGTTGGAATCTATGACTGCGTAGTCCCATACAGCGGCGGTAAGGACAGCGTTTTCCAGCTGTGGTACATCGTCAAGGAACTCAAGCTCAAGCCGCTAGTGGTTCGTTACAATCACTGGGGTTATCGTCCGCTGGTTGACGAAAACAACACCAAGGTGTTCAAGCAGTTGGGCGTGGACGTAGTGGAATTGACCACGAGCTTTCATGTCGTGCGCGAACTGATGCTCGAGTCGCTCAAGCGTCGCGGCGACTTTTGCTGGCATTGCCATACCGGCATCTACGCCGGCGTGATGCACATCGCGCTGCGCTTCGAAACGCCGCTGATTTTCTGGGGCGAATCTACCGCTGAGTATCACAGCTGGTATACGTTCGAGGAGATGGAAGTCGTCGACGAGAAGCGCTTCAACCGCTTGATGAACCAAGGCATGACCGCCGACGACATGTACGAATTCCTGCAGGGGCGCGTCGATCGTCGTGACCTGTGGATGTTCGATTACCCGAAGCGCAAGGACCTGATCAAGCTGAAGGTCGAGTCAATCTGTCTGGGTAACTACATTGAATGGAACACCAAGAAACAGGTGGAGCTGATCAAGAGCGAACTGGGCTGGAAAGGTCAGCCGGTCGAAGGGGTACCACCGGCGTATGACTACGAGAAGATCGAGTGCACGTTCCAAGGCATGCGTGATTTCGCCAAGTTCGTCAAGCGCGGATATGGTCGTACCAACCACCTGGCGACAATTGACATCCGCAACGGTGAACTGTCGCGTGAAGATGCGCTCGCGCTGGAAGCCGAGTACGACGGCAAACGTCCGGCCTCAATCGACTGGTTCCTGAATATCCTGCAGATTTCCGAAGCCGAGTTTTACGAGATTCTTCAGAAGCACCAAGTTCACCCGTGGAATTTCGATCCGGCGACAATCGAGACTGGCAAGCCGATGCCGGACATGCCGCAGTGGGACAATACTCTGGTAGACAAGTCGATCGGGGCGGCCAAAGATGAAGGCGGGCGTACCGCGAAGTACGTATGATTGCGATTGTTGAATACGGCATGGGCAACGTCAGGTCGTTGCGCAACGCCTTTGAATACCTTGGCGAGGATGTGATCATCACCTCTGACCCGACTGAGCTGGACGATTCCGACCGCATCGTCCTGCCAGGCGTGGGCGCATTTGGCGATGCCATGACCGCGATCGAACAGCGAGGCTTGCAGCCAGTGCTCAACCGTCAGGCACTGGAACTGAAAAAGCCTGTGCTTGGCATATGCCTTGGCATGCAGCTTTTCGCGAACAGCAGCGTTGAGCACGGCGAACACCGCGGACTCGGCTGGATTGACGCCGACGTTCGCCGGCTTGAGGTGGAGCGCCCGCTGAAGGTGCCGCACGTTGGGTGGAACGCCCTGCAGTTTCCGACAGACGATTGGCTGTTCCACGGAATCAAGCCTGGCGAAGCGAACTTTTATTTTGTCCATAGCTTTCATATGGTCTGCCATCGCCGCGGCGATCTGGTCGCCACTACCGACTACGGTTCGCCCGTCGCGGCAGTGGTCCGTTCGGGCAATGTGACGGCGGCGCAGTTCCATCCTGAAAAAAGCCAGGACAATGGATTAACAATGCTCAAGAATTGGGTGCAGTGGAAACCGCTATGCTGAAGAAGCGCATCATTCCTAAATTCCTCGTGCGTAACGGACGGTTGGTCAAGGGCGTGCGTTTCCACGAGAACTTCCGCGAGGCCGGCAATCCGATCTCCACCGCCAAGGTGTATGACGCGTACGGCGTCGACGAGCTGATGTTCGTCGATATCGAAGCGACCCTGCAAGGCCGTTCGGCCACCGGATCAATCGTCGAACGGGTATCGGAAGAAGTGTTCATGCCGTTCACCGTGGGCGGTGGTATTCGCAGTCTGGAACAGATCGAAGCGTTGCTCAGCAGCGGCGCCGACAAGGTGTGCATTAACACCTCGGCCATTGACAATCCCGCCTTCGTTACGCAAGCCGCGTCGCGCTTCGGTGACCAGTGCATTGTGGTGGGCATCGATTACCAGCGGCGCCCGGACAACACGCTGCGTGTGGTGGCCGCTTGCGGACATCGGCCGACCGAACACGATCCGCTTGTGTGGGCGCTGCGCATGCAGGACGCGCACGCCGGCGAGATCATGCTGTGCTCGATCGATCGTGACGGCACCATGGCTGGGTATGATGTCGACATGATCGGCAAGGTCGCGGATCAGCTGGAAGTACCGCTGATCGCATCGAGCGGCGCGGGAACCCTCCAGCACTGCCGCGACGCGCTCGACGCTGGCGCGTCAGCGATCACGATCAGCAGCATGTTCCTGTTCTCTGATCACAGCCCGATCAAGGTGCGCACCTACCTGTCGACAAATGGGGTCAGCGTGCGTGCGCAAAAGGGGAGTCATAGCTGATGGCCTCGCGCGTGCATTCATCGCTGACCCCGGCCGGGCTTGCGGCGCTCGCTGCACGCCAGGTCAACGCCATGTTCCCGGACGGAGATGACGTCCTCGCGTCGGCGCTGCTACCGGCAGTCGAGCAGGCGCTCGACCGGCTCGAACATTGTTTCACCCGCATCAACAACAAGTACTTCTTTGACGGAAGCAAGGCGGTATTTGACCACCTGCACGGCGACCAGTATGCGATGTGGCTGTACTTGCTGGCCAGCCAGTTGTTCCGCAGCGGCGGTCCTGCGTCGGCATGCAAAAAGCTGTTCTTGCTGAACAAGGCACTGCATGGTTGCGACATCTATTACGAAGTCGACCTGCCGTCGATCTTTTTGCTCGTGCATCCACTCGGCACGGTGCTCGGGCGCGCAAGCTATTCCGATTATCTGGTCGTATACCAGCGGGTTGGCATCGGGAGCAACCATGATATCTACCCAACGCTTGGGGCACACCTTACCCTTCGTCCGGGCAGCTCGGTGCTGGGCGAATGCAAGGTCGGCAATTATTGCAGTATCGCGGCGGAGTCCTTGCTGCTCGACCGTGACCTGCCGGACGACAGCGTGTATATCGGCAATCCGCGGGAGAACATCATCCGTTCCCGTCACATTACCCAACCTATCTGGAAACCATGAACCCATTGACCGAACAAGCTGATTTTGAAGCGCTGCGCTCACGGCTGCACCGCGCGATTCCAGGCGGCGCCCATACCTATTCGCGCGGCGATGACCAGTTCCCTTCGATTGCGCCACCGCTTTTCGTGCGCGGCAAGGGCGCATATTCGTGGGACAGCACGGGCCGGCGCTACCTCGACTACGGAATGGCGCTGCGTGCCGTCACGCTCGGGTATGCCGACGACCGCGTGAACGCGGCCGCCGTGGCCGAGATGGAGAAAGGCGTCAACTTGACGCGGGCTACCATGACCGAACTCGCGGCCGCGGAAACGCTGATTGACTTGATCCCGTCGGTCGACATGGTCAAGTTCGCGAAGAATGGCTCGAACGTGACAACTGCGGCGATCAAGATCGCGCGGGCCTACACCGGCAAGCGCTACGTTTGCATACCGCGGCAACAGCCGTTCTTCTCATTCGACGACTGGTTCATCGGCACCACCCCTCTAACTCGCGGGATTCCAGCCGAGCAGTCATCGGCCACGTTAATTTTCGACTACAACGATATTGGCTCGCTGCGGGCGCTGTTAGACGCGCACCCGGGCGAAATTGCCGCAGTCATGCTCGAGCCCGCAACCACCCTCACGCCGTGCGTCCCGGGTTGCGAAGGGCAGGCCGGTTGGCCCGAACGTCCATGCACGAGCTGTTCCAAGACCGGACAGAATTTTCTGCAGCAAGTACAGGCGCTGTGCCGCAGTAGCGGTGCCTTGTTCATCCTCGATGAAATGATTACTGGTTTCCGCTGGCACCTTGCAGGAGCGCAAACATTCTTCGGCGTGCAGCCGGATCTGACCACGTTCGGCAAGGGAATGGCCAACGGCTTCTCGGTTGCTGCTGTCGGCGGACGCCGCGAGGTGATGGAAGTCGGATCGATCGACCATCCCGGAACGGAACGAACGTTCCTGTTATCGACCACGCACGGTGCTGAAATGACCGGCCTTGGTGCTTTTATCGAGACGGCACGCATTTATCGTGAAGAGGACGTCACCGGCCACCTGTGGAGCTACGGCAAGCAGCTACGTGCGGGAATGACCGAACTGGCGGCACGGCACGGCCTCACTCAGTACTTCCAGATTGACGGCCCCGCAATTTCGCTCAATTACGTGACACGCGACAGTAGCGGCGCGGTGTCGCTGCCGCTGCGCACACTGTTTGCGCAGGAACTGCTGAAGCAAGGGGTGATGATGCCGTGGATCGCCGTCTCCCAGGCACACGGCCAGACCGAGTTGCAGCTTACGATGGAAGCGTTTGACAAGGCCATGGAGGTGTACGCCCGAGCGCTCGACGCCGGCGTGGAAAAGTTCCTTCAAGGTCCTGCCATTCGTCCCGTTTTCCGTCCACGCAATTGAACCCATGAGTGCACTGAACAAATTTGAAATGCACGGCAAGGTCGCCCTCGTCACTGGCGGCGCCGGCATTCTCGGCCAACAGTTCGCCGCTGGCCTTGCAGACGCGGGCGCTGCGGTGGCGGTGGTTGACCTCGATCAGGCGGCAGCGCAGGCGGTGGCTAACAAGCTGGGCGGACAGGCAGCCGGTTTCGGCTGCAATGTTGCGGACCCTGAATCGGTGCGCACGTGTGTCGCGGCCGTGCTCGAGCGC
>NZ_QYUP01000039.1 GCF_003590855.1 Massilia cavernae | reverse complement strand
ATGGCGGCGGAACCGGTGGACGAGCGGGTGCGCTACGAGGTCACCTCCTTCCCCGACTACAGCATGCAGGCCGGCCCGCGCCTGCCCGACCGCGCGCGCTGGCTGGCGCTCCCGTACGGCTTCAACCCGCAGGCGGCCCGCACCGGCGCCGCGCTGCAGCGGATTTCCGACCCGGAGCGGCGCATCGAATATGTGCTGAAGATGTTCGCCACCGATAAATACATGTACACGCTCGAGCCTCCGCGGCTGGGCCGCCATTCGGTCGACGAGTTCCTGTTCGATACCAAGGCCGGCTTCTGCGAGCACTATGCGGGCGCCTTCGTGTTCCTGATGCGCGCGGCCGGCGTGCCGGCGCGCGTGGTGGTCGGCTACCAGGGCGGCGAGATCAACCCGGTGGACGGCTTCATGACGGTGCGCCAGTCCGACGCCCACGCGTGGGCCGAGGTGTGGCTGCCCGCGCGCGGCTGGCAGCGGATCGACCCGACCGCGGCGGTGGCGCCGGAACGGGTGCAGCGCGGTTCGAGAAGACCGGCCGCGCCGGAGTATCCGTTCGGGATCGGCGCGCTGATGGAATTCGGCGCGGGCGAGAACGGCGTCGCCGCGCAATTGCGCAACTATTGGGATGCGGTCAACAACGGCTGGAACCAGTGGGTGCTGAACTATACCCCGCAGCGCCAGCACAAGGTGCTCGAACGCCTGCAGGCGCTGGGATCCGACCCGCGCGTGCTGGGCGCCATTGCCCTCCTGTCCACCCTGTTGCTTTTCGGGCGCGCGTGGCTGGTTCGCAGGCGGGCCGACCCGATCGATGCGCTATACTCGGCGATGTGCCAGCAGCTGGCACGGCACGGCATGGCACGCGCCGCCGACGAAGGCCCGAGCGCGTATGCGCGGCGCCTGTCGCAGGCAGGTTTGCCGGCCGCGAAAAGCGACGCCATCGCGCGCTTCATGCATTTGTACAGCGCCTATAAATACGCCGCCCCGGTGCCCTATCCGAACCTGGCCGCCACCCTCAAGCGTTTGTTGAACGAGTCCCGATGAAATTCTTGAAGCAGTTCGTACCGCACCGCCTTACTTCCCTCCTGTTGGCACTGGCCGTCGCCGCTGTACCTGCGGTCCACGCGGCTCCGCAGGCATCCAAGCACCCGAAGAAAACCGCGGCGGCGAAAAAAGCCGGCAGTAAAAAGGCCGCCACAAAGGCAAGCAAAAGCAAGGGCGCGAAAACCGCCAAGGCCAAGCCGGCCCCGGTGCGGCGCGGCGTCGACTATGTCGGCGAACAGGTCAACTTCGGCGAGTGGTCGGCGGTGCAGGCCTTCACCGCCGAGATGGTGGCCAAGCACGGCTTCGACCGCGCGTGGCTGGACGGCGTGATCCGCCAGGTGCACTTCGTCGACTCCGCGGTGCAGCTGGTGAAGCCGGCGCCGCCGGGCAAGCCGAAAAACTGGCAGGCGGTGCGCGAGCTGTTCATCGAACCGGTACGGGTGAACGGCGGCGTCAGGTTCTGGGACGAGAACGCCGACGCGCTGGCGCGGGCGGAGCAGCGCTATGGCGTACCGGCCGACATCATCGTCGGCATCATCGGTGTCGAGACTGTGTATGGACGCAATACCGGCCGCTTCCGCGTGCTCGACACCCTGACCACGCTGGCCTTCGCCTATCCCGAAACGCCGAACCGCGCGGCGCGCATGACCTTTTTCCGCAGCGAGCTGGAAAACGCCCTGGTGCTGGCGCGCCACGCGAATTTCGATCCGCTGACCTTGACCGGTTCGTTCGCCGGCGCGGTCGGCATGCCGCAGTTCATGCCCGGCAGTATCCTGGCGCACGCGGTCGATTTCGACGGCAACGGCGCCGTCGACCTGCTCGGCTCCAGCGCCGACGCCATCGGCAGCGTAGCCAACTTCCTGGCGAACCATGGCTGGCAGCGTAGCGACACGGGCCCGCTCGCCTATCCCGTCGACGTGTCGCCGGCGCAGGCTTGGAAAGTCTTCATCAACCAGGGGCTGGAAGCGAAATTCCGGCAGGAAGACCTGCTGGCGGCCGGCGTGCTCAGCCGGGGCCAGTTACCGCCGGGCGCGCTGTTCGGCCTGGTCGACCTGCAAAACGGCGCCGAACCGACCGAATACTGGCTAGCAACGGGTAATTTTTTTGCTATTACGAAATACAACAGGAGTTATTTTTACGCCATGTCGGTCATCGAACTGGGACGTGCGGTGCAGGCTGCCCGGACTGCACTGGCGAACCGCTAAGATTGTTTTGTAATTAAGTGTAACTGCGGTGACGCAGTTTGCCGCAGTTTCCGCCCTCCCCCGCATGTCATACCCCAGGGGGTATCTGGCATGATGTCAAAGATGCAGTAGAGAAATATGCATCATTTCCCCATACTCCCCGAAAACTTGCTTGCATGACAGGTGTCGAGGGTATTGTGCGGCGCAAGCTTATTGATTGTTCTACACTCAAGTTTTATGAAAAAACAATTATTATTGTTCGTGAGTTTGTGAGAGAATTGCATTCAGGCTATGTTGCGTTTAGACAACATGACATGGAAGAAACAACAGCTGTTCTAATTGCTGGCAAGAATAAGATTGGAATAGCTTGTACAATTGTGTATATTTTAAGAAAAGTTGTTTCTTGCGAAATTCAGCGCCTTCCAAGTCGTCGCAATACAGCGAGCGTCTAGTGTTTGATTAAGCAGCACAACTCACAATAGGAACTATTACCATCATGACAAACCAAGTTGGCATTGATATGAACAGCGATTCGGATTCCGACGATCTGCTGCAGTACAACCCGAACCGCCTGCTGGACACCTTGATTGAGAACCTGCGCCTGAAGAACGACGCAGCGCTGTCGCGCGCACTGGAAGTGGCGCCGCCGGTCATCTCGAAGATCCGCCACCACCGCCTGCCGGTCGGCGCATCGCTGCTGATCCGCATGCACGAAGTGAGCGACCTGTCGATCCGCGACCTGCGTTACCTGATGGGCGACCGCCGCAACAAGTTCCGTATCAGCGACAAGCAGTTCAAGCCGAAAGAAGGCGCAACGCCTGCGGCGGGCAGCGAACAGCAATCCTGATCGCCTGCTGCCGCAGCATTTCACCCGGCGGCACCTGCAGGTGGCCGCCCGCTGCGGCGGGACCCTTGGAGTGCCGTCAGGCGGGGAACACGCCCGTCGACAGGTAGCGGTCGCCACGGTCGCAGACGATGAACACGATGGTTGCGTTCTCGACGGTTTGTGAGATGCGCAACGCGATCTCGCATGCACCGGCGGCCGAAATTCCGCAGAAAATTCCCTCTTCCATCGCCAGACGGCGCGCCATATGTTCGGCAGCGGCCTGGCTCACGCTTTCCACCTGGTCCACGCGCGCCTTGTCGAAAATC
This sequence comes from Massilia cavernae, assembly GCF_003590855.1. Classification (GTDB taxonomy): domain Bacteria; phylum Pseudomonadota; class Gammaproteobacteria; order Burkholderiales; family Burkholderiaceae_D; genus Telluria_A; species Telluria_A cavernae. The sequence goes on along the minus strand of NZ_QYUP01000039.1, from coordinate 22,503 downwards.
TTCGGCAGGTAGGCTTCAGGCCATTTGCGGATGCCCGGGATCGACGAGCCCTCTTCCGGCTGGGCGCCGATGATGCGGATCGCCTCGTTCTTTTCCTTCAGGCAGTGCGACACGCCCATGATGGTGCCGGTGGTGCCCATCGCGCTGACGAAATGGGTGATGCGGCCTTCGGTGTCCCGCCAGATTTCGGGGCCCGTGCTTTCATAGTGCGCGCGCGGATTATCCTCGTTGCCGAACTGGTCGAGAATGATGCCCTTGCCGTCACGCTGCATCTGCTCGGCCATGTCGCGCGCGTATTCCATGCCGCCGGTTTTCGGCGTCAGCATGATCTGGGCGCCGTAGGCGGCCATGCTCTGGCGGCGCTCGACCGACAAGTTGTCGGGCATGAGGAGCAGCATCTTGTAGCCGCGGATGGCGGCGGCCATGGCCAGCGCGATGCCGGTGTTGCCGCTGGTTGCCTCGATCAGGGTGTCGCCCGGCTTGATGCGGCCGCGCTCCTCGGCGCGTTTGAGCATCGACATCGCGGCGCGGTCCTTGACCGACCCGGCCGGATTGTTGCCTTCCATTTTGCCAAGGATGATGTTGTTGCGCTCGCGCGCCTCGGCGCCGGGCACGCGTACCAGCTGTACCAGCGGCGTGTTGCCGATCGTATCTTCGATGGTCATGTAAGACATGGGACTCTCTTGCAGATGGACAAAACGCCATTTTAATCCACGGCGCGCGATCGCACCTGAGAGCCGTCATGACAAGGATGGCGTTGCGAGCCCGTCTGCATCGAGGAAGAGCTGGCGCAAGCCGGCAAGATGCGGTCCGCACCTTGCCGGCCCGTGATCAGCGCTTAGGCGTGGGGTAAGTCGCCACGCTGGTATTGCCGTCCTTGTCGACTGCCTGCACGCCGAAGAAGTAATTGTCCTTCGACAGCTTCACGGTTGCCTCGGTGACGTTACCCACGTACATGGAACCCTCCCACTGCGGCGCGGTGGTCTCGCGCCAGACGATGCGGTAGCCGGCCAGGTCGGGCTCGGTGTTGGGCTTCCACATCAGCGAGGAATTGTTTTCCAGCTTGTCGGTGCGCATTTCGACCTGCTGCGGCGCGGCAGGCGCCAGTGACAGCGAGGCCAGCGCGGCGGCGTTGACGCGCGCGACCTTCGCGATGTAGTTGTAGTCGTTGAATTCCGGCAGGTCACCGTACTGCATCGCGCCTTCGGTACGCACGTTCTGATGCTGGTGGGCGAAGTCCTCATTCGGCTCGGAAAAGCGCAGCGCCGCGAAGCCGCGCGCCAGGAAGGGCATGTGGTCGCCGCCACGCAGGTAGCGGTCGCGGCGGTACACGACGCTGACCTTGAAGTCGGGCACGTAGCGCTCGCCCACTTCCTTCACGTGGCGGGCCAGCTGGCGCGGCAGCGAATCGTTTTCGCCGCCGGTGGCGATCAGCGTGCGCACCGGCTCGCTCATCTCTTTGGTGGCCGGAATGCTTTCGGCAAACAAGCGCACCTGTTTGTCGTCGATGCGGCCGTCGTCGGCGCGCGAGCTGCCGATGATGTCGTTGGTGAACATCCCGGCGATGTTCAGCTTCTTCTGCACGGCCTGCTCGGCCCAGTGGGTGGCGCCGATCAGGCCCTGCTCTTCCGCCGCGACCGCCATGAACACCAGGGTCGCGTCGAAGTCATAGCGCGACATCACACATGCCATTTCCATCACCGCCGCGGTTCCCGAGGCATCGTCGTTGGCGCCGGGCGCGTCGCCCTTGGCGTCCATGACGTCGGTGTTGCGCGAGTCGTAGTGGCCGCTGACGACGTAGATGCGGTCCTTCGAGGCGGCCTGGGCGCCGGGCAGCGTGGCGACCACGTTGACGATTTCGGTCGGGCGCGAGATGCGCGCGGATACCGGCGCCACGTGGCTGTCGAAGGCGACCTGCAGGCGGCTGCCGGCGCCGCAGCGCTCCATCTCGCTCTTGATCCAGCGGCGTGCGGCGCCGATGCCGACCGTGTCGGATTCGGTTTCCGACATGGTGTGGCGGGTCTTGAAGCTGACCAGCTTGCGGACATAGGCTTCGATGCGCTGCGGCGAAATCTCGATGACGATCTTGTCGATCTGCGCCTGATGGCGGGCCACGTCGGGCGCGGCCGGAACGGCTGCCGATGCGGCGCCGAATGCCAGTGCGAGCGCGGCGGCCAGCAACGGTCGGGTCGAAGAAACGTATGCCATGAAAAGTCCCCTGGTCGAATGTAATTGTTAGGTATCGAAGCGCCGCTATCTTCTCATGGTGCATGCCGCTTCGTCTGTCCATACAGATAAAAAAACCCCGCGGAACATGCCGGCGGGGCTGGTTTGCGAAGCGGCGCTGTTTACATCCTGGCAGGCGCGGCTGCCGGCTTCGCAGCGGGCTTGGCAGAAGCTTTGGATGCCTTGGCCGCGGCCGGTGCGCCTTCCATGGCCTTGCCGTTGATTTGCAGGCCGGCCTCGGACAGCTTCATCGCCTTCTTGTCGCCGACACCCTTGACGCGCTGCTGGAAGTCGGCCCAGTCCTTGAACTCGCCTTTGGCGCGCTCGTCGAGGATCAGCTTCGACATCGACGGGCCAATCCCCTTCACGGAATCGAGGGCTGCCGCATCGGCCTTGTTGACGTCGACCTGGGCGAAAGCAAGACCCATGGTGATATACAGCGTTGCGACGGCAAGCATCAGTTTCTTGATCATGTTGAAAATCTCCAGGTTAGGGGCAGCGGATGCCGCCCACCCGCGCTTAACGGCTCAGCCAGGGCGTGGGGTTGACCTTTGGATTTGAGCGAGATCATGCCCGAAGAAAGAACTTTTCGAAACGCGAAATCGGGGTCTGACCCTGAGCCTTCCCCTCAAAAATTGCTTGTAAACAGGCTGGATGCCTGTTAACTTCTAATCCCAAAAACGGCGCATGCATGGCTGTGTTAACCCTTTCGTTTGTAGCGACCAAACTGCGAACGAAAGGAACAGACTATGCATGCAGGACGAATCATACAAGATTTGTTAGCCGATCAATGCCCATCGATACACGCCAAACGCCGGCATTGCCTTGCCTTGATGATTGAGGCGGCGCGGAGTGGCGGGCTTGGTTTGCTGAAGATGAGTAAGTCTGTGCAAGGCTCGAGCTCATTGCGTCATCGCATCAAGCGCTGTGATCGGCTGTTGAGCAATCCCCATCTGGCGACCGAACGCGTGGAGATATTTCGCGCAGTCGCGCAGCGCGTCTTGCAAGGCCAATCGAAGATCAGCATTATCGTGGACTGGTCCGATTTGTTAGCCGACATCAGCCAACACGTGCTGCGTGCGGCTGTCGTTGTGAAGGGGCCGCGCTATCGTCATCTATGAAGAGATACACCCCACCGCGCAGTATGGTGCGGCTTCGGTGCACCGCGAGTTCATGAAGACGCTACGCTCGGTGCTGCCAGCCCATTGTCAGCCCTTGATCATCACCGATGCCGGCTTTCGCGCCGCGTGGTTCAAGATGCTCGATCAACTCGGGTTTGCCTGGATAGGACGCATCCGAAACCGCGACATGGTGACCCCCAGTGGCAAAAGTGACTGGCGCGGTTGCAAAGAGCATTTCGCGGACACGAAGGGACGTGCACGCGACCTGGGGAGCTTCAATTACGTCCGTTCGAACCCTGTGCCATGCCGTTTGGTGATGATCAAGAGAGTACCCAAAGGGCGCACATGCAAGACTGTGTTCGGGAAAAAATCGCAGAGCCACCATAGTAAGAAGCAGAGCGCAGGGCAACGGGAGCCGTGGTTGCTGGCTGTTTCGCCACGCCTGTCGAGGCTCAGTGCCAAGGCGGTTGTTAATTTGTACCAGGGCCGCATGCAGATCGAGCAGACGTTCCGCGACCTCAAAAGCTCCCAATGGGGAATGGGGCTCAGCAGCAGCCAAACACGCAAGCCACATCGACTCACCATCTTGTTGCTCATCGCATCGCTGCTTGCGTTCGCGCTGTGGCTGATCGGCTTGGCCGTACGCCGCAACGGGTTCGCTGTTCACTATGGCAGTCGCAAGAAAGCGGCTGCCACCCTATCCATCCTGTCGCTAGCGCGCCACTGGCTGCAATATCACAGCTCGGCACTCTTAACGCGACGTCAAATCGCCGAAGCGTTGAACGAGCTCGGGTCCATGCTCGAGACGTACGAAATATGAGGGGAAGGCTCAGGGTCTGACCCCGATTTTGAAAATGGTGGTCTGACCCCGATTTTGGAACTACTTGCCGAAGAGTTCTTCGCGGGTGACGGTGGCGGTGCCGAGCTTGCCGACGACGATGCCGCCGGCGCGGTTGGCAGTCATGATGGCGTCGGCCATCGTCATGCCGGCGCCCAGCATTGCGGCCATCGTCGCGATCACGGTGTCGCCCGCGCCCGATACGTCGAACACCTCACGCGCGTCAGCGTGCACGTGCAGCACTTCGTTGGCGGTATACAGGCTCATGCCCTCTTCCGAACGCGTCAGCAACAGCGCGTCGAGCCGCAGCTCTTCGCGCAGCGCTTGCGCCTTGGCCGTCAGTTGGTCTTCGCTGTGCCAGCTGCCGACGATCCGCTTTAGCTCCGATTTGTTTGGCGTCAGCATTGTCGCGCCTGCGTACGGCGAGAAGTCTTCGCCCTTGGGGTCGACCATGACGATCTTGCCGGCGGCACGCGCTGCCGCGATCATCTCGGCCACGTTCACCAGGCTGCCCTTGTTGTAGTCGGAGAAGATCACCACGCTGTAGTCAGGCAGCAGCGCGTTGAACTGGGTGAGCTTGTCGCGCAGCACCGCGTCGGTCGGCGCATCTTCGAAGTCGACCCGCACCAGCTGCTGCTGGCGGCCGATCACGCGCAGCTTGATGATGGTGGAGATCGCGTCGTCGCGCTGCAGGAAGCTGTGGATGCGCGAGTCGTTCAGCAGCGCTTCGACCTGCGCTCCCGCTTCGTCCGCGCCCACCACGCCCAGCAGGCCGGCATGCGCGCCCAGCGCAGCCGCGTTGCGCGCCACGTTGGCGGCGCCGCCCAGGCGCTCTTCGCGCTTTTCGATGCGCACGATCGGCACCGGCGCTTCCGGCGAAATGCGGCTGACGTCGCCGAACCAGTAGCGGTCGAGCATGACGTCGCCCACCACGAGGATGCGGACGTCATCGAGCTGGGGCGCGGGAATGTGCGGATAAGTATCGGCGGAGAGAAGGCGGCTGGTCATGTCGGTGCTGGCTTGTGATGTCAGGGCGGGGCCGGCGTGCGGCCCCGCTGGGTGTTCGCGGTGCGAACGTCAGTTCATGACGTTCAGTTCTTCGGTGCGGCGCGGCGGGTAGGTCTCCCACTTGCTGCAGCCCGGGCATTGCCAGTAGAACTGGCGCGCCTTGAAGCCGCAATGGCTGCACTGGTAGCGCGCGAGCTTCTGGGTGTAGCCATGCACGAGGTTCTTCACGGTCGACAGCTCGTCGAAGAATTCGGGCGCGGCGTCCATCATGCGCGCTTCAAGCAACTTGTCGAGGCCAAGCAAGGTCGGCGTGCGGCGCAGTTCTTCGATGACGACTTCCTTGGCGGCGCCCGGCCCATCGAGTTCGGTCACGGCCTTGAACACGACTTCGAGCAGGTCGATCGACGACGCTTCGGCCATGTAGGAGCGCAGCAGGTTGACGCCTTCGCGCGGGCGCCCGACCTTGCGGTAGCCGTCCATCATGCGCGAAGCCACCAGCGCCACGTGCGGCACGCTTTGCTGCTCGACGCGGCGCCAGGTCATCAGCGCGCCTTCGACGTCGCCCTTGGCCAGCTGGACGTCTCCGGCCAGGATGGTGGCGCGCACGTTGGAGCGGTCGGCCTGGGTGGCTTTTTCCAGCATCGCCATCGCTTCATCGGTCTGCAGGTGTACCAGCGCGTCCTGCGCCAGCTCGCAGTAGAACTGCGCGATCTCTTTCTGGCGGGCGCCGGCGCCCGATTCCTGCAGGCCGGCCGCGGCTTCGATCGCCCTCTTCCATTCCTTTTCGCGCTGGAAGATCTCGAGCAGCGCGCGGCGCGCCTGCACGCCGTATTGCGAATCGACCAGGCCGTTGAAGGTTTCCTCGGCGCGGTCGAGCAGGCCGGCTTTCAGGTAGTCCATGCCGAGCTCGTATTGCGCGTGCTGCTGCTGTTCCAGCGGCAGGTCGGGACGCGCCAGCAGGTTCTGGTGCACGCGGATCGCACGCTCGACCTCGCCGCGGCGGCGGAACAGGTTGCCGAGTGCGAAGTGCATGTCGGCAGTTTCAGGGTCGAGCTTGACGATCTCGATGAAGGCGTCGATGGCCTTGTCGGGCTGCTCGTTGAGCAGGAAGTTCAGGCCCTTGAAGTAGCCCCGTGGCAGCGTGCGCGATTCGGATACCAGTTGCCTGACGTCGACGCGCGCCGCGATCCAGCCGAGGCCGAAGAAGAGTGGGATGCCCAGGAGCATCCAGAATTCGAATTCCATGCGTTTCTTTTTATTTGATGGGTCTGTTTAGTGCTGGGTGTTGACGCTGTCCGGCTGCGGCTGCACGGTGCTGGTGCGCGCCACGCTTTGCAGCGCTTCGATGGTGTCCTTGTGCTGCGAGCTTTCGCGGCGGTGGCGGAAGACGGTCGGCGTGACGGCCAGGATGCCAAGTGCGGCGCCGGCCACGAAGAAGGCCAGCAGCATCAGCACGAGCGGGCCGCGCAGTTCATAGTTCAGGAAAAAATGCAGGTCGACTTCCTGGGTGTTTTTCAGCGCGAAGCCGAAGAACAGGATGAACAGGATGATGCCAACAATGGTGGAGACGAATTTCATTAGCGGGTCCAAATTGAAGGGTTCGCAGGTTTGGCATCTTACCATTATAAGTATGGGGTGCAGAATGATGGCAGAAGCCTTCGCGCCGTTCGCACAAACACTTCACCCATAAAAAAACGGCATCCAAGGACGCCGTTTTCTGTGTCGCCAGACGACTCAATCTTCGATGATCGGTTGCCCGACCATCGCGTCTACGCGCTCGCGCAATTGTTTGCCCGGCTTGAAGTGAGGCACCCGTTTTTCGGGAACCATTACTTTGTCGCCGGACTTCGGATTGCGTCCGATGCGTGGTGGCCTGCTGTTCAGTGCAAAACTGCCGAAACCGCGGATCTCGATGCGCTGGCCGGTCGCCAAGGCGTTGGTCATTGCATCGAGAATGGTCTTGACAGCGTACTCCGCATCCTTGGCCACCAGCTGAGAATAGCGCTCAGCCAGGCGGTTGATTAACTCGGACTTGGTCATCTGGCAATCCCGAAGGTTTTAGTTCTTGTTGTCGAACTTGGCCTTCAGCAGTGCGCCCAGGCTGGTGGTGCCCGATGCTGCGCTGCTGTCGGAGGAAGCTGCCATCTTCTGCATGGCTTCCTGGGTTTCAACATTGTCTTTCGCTTTGATCGACAGCTGGATGCTGCGAGCTTTGCGGTCGATGTTGATGACCAGGGCTTCAACGCTGTCGCCGACTTTCAGGTGGGTACCGGCATCTTCAACGCGGTCGCGCGAGATTTCGGAAGCACGCAGGTAGCCTTCGACTTCTTCGGACAGCTGGATGACAGCGCCCTTCGGCTCAACCGACTTGACCGTCCCCGTTACCAGGGAGCCTTTGTCGTTCATTGCCGCGAAGTTGTTGAATGGGTCACCTTCGAGCTGCTTGACGCCCAGGGAAACACGCTCGCGCTCGACGTCGATCGCCAGCACAACCGCTTCCAGTTCGTCGCCCTTCTTGAAGCGGCGAACTGCTTCTTCGCCAGCTTCGGTCCAGGACAGGTCGGACAGGTGTACCAGGCCGTCGATGTTGCCAGCCAGGCCGATGAACACGCCGAAGTCGGTGATCGACTTGATTGCGCCCTTGACCTTGTCGCCCTTCTTGTGGGTCATGCCGAATTCATCCCATGGGTTCGCTTTGCACTGTTTCATGCCCAGCGAAATACGGCGACGCTCTTCGTCGATCTCCAGAACCATCACTTCTACCTCGTCGCCCAGCTGGACAACTTTGTTAGGAGCGACGTTCTTGTTGGTCCAGTCCATTTCGGAGACATGTACCAGGCCTTCGATGCCTTGCTCGACTTCCACGAACGCGCCGTAGTCGGTCAGGTTGGTGACCTTGCCGAACAGACGGGTGCCTTGTGGGTAGCGACGCGACAGACCGGTCCATGGATCGTCGCCCAGCTGCTTCACGCCCAGCGAAACACGGTTCTTTTCCTGATCGTACTTCAGGACTTTCGCGGTGATTTCCTGGCCAACGGTCAGCACTTCCGATGGGTGACGCACACGACGCCATGCCAGGTCGGTGATGTGCAGCAGGCCGTCGATGCCGCCCAGGTCAACGAACGCACCGTAATCGGTGATGTTCTTGACGACGCCGGTAACCACGGTGCCTTCTTTCAGGGTTTCCATCAGCTTCTGGCGCTCTTCGCCCATCGAAGCTTCGATCACGGCGCGGCGCGACAGAACGACGTTGTTGCGCTTGCGGTCGAGCTTGATGACCTTGAATTCCAGGGTCTTGCCTTCGAACGGGGTGGTGTCCTTGACTGGACGGGTGTCAACCAGCGAACCCGGCAGGAATGCGCGGATGCCATTGGTCAGAACGGTCAGGCCGCCCTTGACTTTGCCGTTGACGGTACCGACGACGATCTCGCCGGATTCCATTGCTTTTTCCAGTGCCAGCCACGATGCCAGGCGCTTCGCCTTGTCACGCGACAGGATAGTGTCGCCGAAGCCGTTTTCCAGCGATTCAATCGCTACGGAAACGAAATCGCCGACTTGAACTTCCAGTTCGCCCTGGTCGTTCTTGAATTCTTCGATGGGGATGAAAGCTTCGGACTTGAGGCCGGCGTTAACGATCACGAAGTTGTGGTCGAGACGGACGACTTCTGCGGAGATAACTTCGCCCGAACGCATGTCTTGGCGCGACAGCGACTCTTCGAAGAGCGCTGCGAAACTTTCCATACCGGTTGCTTCAGTTGTTGCAGTAGACATAGGATTTATAGAGTTAGCCAGCAGGACGTCACAAATGCGGCCTGAACTGGGTTAGGTTGAAACAAACCCGGCCAGCAATTGCCAACCAGGCACCAAAAGGCCTTACCTCGGCCATTACTTCAATTGCGCATACCACTTGAGGACCTGCTCGATGGCCTCGTCGGCCGTCATATGGGAGGTATCCAGGAAATGTGCGCCCTCTGCCGGCACCAGCGGGGCGATCGCACGATGGGTATCGCGGTCGTCGCGCGCCTGCAGATCCGACAGGAGGTCTTTTATGTTAGCAGAAAACCCCTTGTCAATCAATTGCTTATATCGGCGCTGCGCCCGGGCCTCAACGCTTGCGGTGAGGAACACCTTGAGCTGGGCATTGGGAAAGATCACCGTGCCCATGTCGCGCCCGTCGGCCACCAGGCCGGGCGCCTTGCGGAAGCCGAGCTGCAGGCCGGTCAGCGCGTGGCGCACGGTCGGCAGCGCCGCGATTTTCGATGCCAGATTGCCTACTTCCTCAGCGCGGATCGCTTGCGTGACGTGTTCGCTCGCCATCAGGATCTCGCCGCCCACGAAACTCACCTGCAGGTGCTCGGCCAGCTTGGCAATGGCGTGCTCGTCGTGCAGGTCGGCGCCGCGCCGGATCGCCGACAGTGCGGTCAGGCGGTACAGCGAGCCGGAATCGAGGAAGTGGAAGCCCAGCTTGTCGGCGACCTTGTGGGCCACCGTTCCCTTGCCGGATGCGGTCGGGCCGTCGATGGCAATGACGGGGATGTGCGAATTTGGCATGTGTGTCTTCGTGTTTGGATGCGGCAGGCGCGCGCCGGCTCAGAAAAGCTCGGTGCGCTCGATCGATGCGAAGGCGTCGAAATAGTCGGGGAAGGTCTTGGCCACGCACGCGGGCTCGTTGATGCGCATGCGGTTGCCGCGGCGCGCCGCGCCGTCCAGGCTGGCCAGCGAGAAGCACATCGCCATGCGGTGGTCGTCGTAGGTGTCGATGGTGGCCGGCTGGATTTCGGCCGGCGGCGTCACGCTGATGTAGTCAGGCCCCTCCTCCACCCGCGCGCCCAGCTTGCGCAGTTCGGTCGCCATCGCCGCCAGGCGGTCGGTTTCCTTCACGCGCCAGCTGGCGATGTTGCGCAACGTGCTGGTCCCCTCGGCGTACAGCGCGGCCACCGCCAGCGTCATCGCCGCGTCGGGAATGTGGTTGAAATCGGCGTCGATGGCCTTCAGCACGCCGTTCGACTTCGCCTCGATCCAGTTGTTACCGCGGGTGATGGTGGCGCCCATCGCTTCCAAGGCGTCGGCAAAGCGCACGTCGCCCTGGATGCTGTCGCGGCCCACGCCCTCGACCCGCACCGGCCCGCCGCCAATGGCGCCCGCCGCCAGGAAGTAGGACGCCGACGAGGCGTCGCCTTCGACGTTGATGCTGCCCGGGGTGACGTAGTTCTGGCCCGGTTCGACCGTGAACGACTCCCAGCCGCCCTGCTTCACCGTCACGCCGAAGCGGCGCATCAGGTTCAGCGTGATCTCGATGTAGGGCTTGGAAATCAGCTCGCCCTCGACCTTGATGGTGACCGGGTTGGCCTTGGCCATCAGCGGCGCCGACATCAGCAGCGCCGTCAGGAACTGGCTCGACACGTCGCCGCGCACCGACATGGTCTGCGCGTGGATATGGCCGCGCCGAATGCGCAGCGGCGGGAAGCCCTCGACGCCGGTGTATTCGATCTGGGTGCCCACCGCGTTCAGCGCCTCGACCAGGTCGCCGATCGGGCGTTCGTGCATGCGGGCGACGCCGTGCAGCGTGTAGTCGCCGCCGATCACGGCCAGCGCCGCCGTCAGCGGGCGGATCGCGGTGCCGGCGTTCCCCATGAACAGGTCGGCCTCATGCACCGGCAAGGTGCCGGCGGCGCCATGCACGATGTGGGTACGCTCGTCGACCTGCTCCCACTTCACGCCCAGCGCGCGCAGCGCGCCCAGCATCACCTGGGTGTCGTCGGATGCCAGCAAATCGTGGATGGTGGTGGTGCCTTCAGCCAGCGCCGCCAGCAGCAGCGTGCGGTTCGAGATGCTCTTCGAGCCGGGTAGCCGCACCACGCCTTCGACGTGCAGGACAGGTTTGAGGTCGATGTAGTGCGGGTATTGCTTCTGCTGCGTCATGCGCTTTCCTTGGCTGCTATTCTGCGGTGTCCTGGGGAGGGGCTTCTGCCGCCTCGATGGCGTCGCTCCACTGCCTGCGCGCGCGCTGCGCGTTGGCGTAGACGCGCTCCAGGCGGGCCCCGTCGGCTGCGGCCAAAGCGGCGCGCAACCCTGTCAATTGTGCCAGATATGCGTCCAGCTCGCCCAGCAGCGCATCCCGGTTGGCCAGGCTGATGTCGCGCCACATTTCAGGCGACGAGCCGGCGATGCGGGTGAAGTCGCGAAAGCCGCTGGCGGCGTACTGGAACAGCAGGCCGGCGTGGGGCTTGTTGGCGATGTCGTCCACCAGCGCGTAGGCCAGCAGGTGCGGCAAGTGGCTGACCGCCGCGAACACCTTGTCGTGCTCCTGCGGCGACAGCTGGTGGATCACCGCACCGCAGGCGCGCCAGGCGCTTGCGACGCGCTCGACGTCGGCCGGTTCGTTCTCCGGCAGCGGCGTCAGTACCGCCTTCTTGCCGATATAAAGATCGGGGATGGCGGCGTCGGGGCCATTGCTTTCGCGGCCGGCGATCGGGTGGCCGGGCACGAACTGCCCCACCCGCTCGCCCAGGGCGGCGCGCGCCGCCGCCACCACGTCCGATTTGGTGCTGCCCGCATCGGTGACCACTGTCCGCGGTTCGAGGTAAGGCAGCAGGGAGGCAAGAATGGCCTGGGTCTGCGCCACCGGTGTGGCGATCAGCACCAGGTCGGCGCCGCGCATCGCGTCCTGCACGGACGCAGCGACCGCATCGACGATGCCCAGTTCCAGCGCGCGCGCCATCGCTTGCGGCGAACGGCCGACGCCGACTATCGTCCCGGCTGCGCCGGCGGCCTTCAGCGCCAGCGCGAACGAGCCGCCGATCAACCCGACGCCGAAGATGACGACCTTGCCCGCCATGTCAGTCCAGGGCCTTTTTCAGCGCGGCGATGAAGATCGCGTTTTCCTGCGGCAGGCCGATCGAGATGCGCAGCCACTGCGGCAGGCCGTAGTTGCCGACCGGGCGCACGATCACGCCCTGCTTCAGCAACGCCAGGTTGACGCGCGCGCCCGCCTCGTCGTCGTCACCGACGCGTACCAGCACGAAGTTGCCGAACGAAGGCACGTACTGCAGTCCCAGCTCCTCGAAAGCTTCGACGAACTGCGCGTAGCCGGCGGCGTTGTTCTGCGCGCCCTGGTCGAGGAAATGGCGGTCGTTCAGCGCCGCAATCGCGGCCGCCTGCGCCAGCGAGTTGACATTGAACGGCTGGCGGATACGGTTCATCAGGTCGGTCACGGCCGGCTGCGCAATCGCGAAGCCGACGCGCAGGCCCGCCAGGCCGTAGGCCTTGGAGAAGGTGCGCGACACGACCAGGTTCGGGTACTTGCGCACCCATTCGGCGGACTCGAACTGGTATTCGGGCGCCAGGAATTCGTTATAGGCCTCGTCCAGCACGACGATGACGTCAGTCGGCACCTTTTGCAGGAACGCCTCGATCTGCGCCGCCGGAATGAAGGTGCCGGTCGGGTTGTTCGGGTTGGCGATGAAGACCAGTTTGGTGTCGGCGTCGATGGCGGCGGCCATCGCGTCGAGATCATGGCCGTATTCCTTGGCCGGCACGACGATGGCGCGCGCGCCCACGCCCTGCGTGGCCAGCGCGTACACCGCGAACGAATACTGCGAGTACACCACCGCCTGGCCTTTTTGCACGAAGGCGTGGGCGGCGATTTCCAGGATGTCGTTGCTGCCGTTACCCAGCGTGATCCACTCTGCCGGCACGTCGTAGCGCTTGGCCAGCGCGGCCTTCAGGTCGAAGCCGTTCGCATCCGGATAGCGGCCCAGGTCGGCCACGGCCTGCGCCATCGCCTGTTTGCTCGATTCCGGCACGCCGAACGGGTTTTCGTTCGACGCCAGCTTGACGATGTTGGCTTCGTCGAGGCCGAACTCGCGCGCGACTTCAGCGATTGGTTTGCCGGCCTGGTAAGGAGCGATGGCGCGGACGTAATCTGGACCGTATTGCTTGGACATGTGGATCTCGTAAAAAGTGATTAGAGGCTGAGCGGGTAGGATCCCAGCACTTTGAAGAATGAAGCGTTGTCTTTAAGCTCGTGCAGCGCGCGTGCCACCGGCTCGTCCTGCTCGTGGCCCTCGACGTCGACATAGAAGTAGTACTCCCAGGTGCCCATGCGGGCCGGGCGCGACTCGAAGCGCGTCATCGACACGCCGTGCGTCGCCAGCGGCGCCAGCAGGTTGTAGACGGCGCCGGCCTTGTTCGGCACCGCCAGCACCAGCGAGGTCTGGTCCTGGCCGGAGGGGGTGGTCTTCAGGTGGCCGATCACGGCGAAGCGCGTGCGGTTGTGCGGGTCGTCCTGGATGTGCCCCGCCACCACGCCAAGCTGGTACTGCGCCCCCGCCATCTCGCTGGCAATCGCTGCGACCGACGGGTCATTACTGGCCATGACCGCCGCTTCGGCATTCGATGCCACCGCGCGCCGCTCGAGCTGGGGGTAATGCGTATTGAGGTAGACCTGGCACTGCGCCAGCGCCTGCGAATGGGCGCAGACGACGCTGACGCCTTCCATGCTGCCGCTTTTCGTCATCAGGCTGTGATGGACCGGGATCGACACTTCGCCGCTGATCGATGTGGTGGTGGCGAGCATCAGGTCGAGGGTGCGGTTGATCGCGCCCTCGGACGAATTCTCGACCGGAACCACGCCGAAATCGGCGGTGCCGGCCTCGGTGGCGCGGAACACCTCGTCGATCGACACGCACGGCAGGCCTTCGACGGCGCGGCCGAACTGCTGGTACACGGCCTGCTCGCTGAAGGTGCCGGCGGGGCCGAGGTAGGCCACGGTGACGCGCTTCTCGAGCGAGCGGCAGGCCGACATGATCTCGCGGAAGATGGTCTGTACGTCGGCGTCCTTGAGCGGGCCAGGATTGCGTTCGGCCACGGCGCGCAGCACCTGCGCTTCGCGCTCGGGGCGGAACACCGGGGCGTTGGTTTCGGCCTTGACGTGGCCGACTTCCTGCGCGAGGCGCGCGCGGCGCGACAGCAGGTCAAGGATCTGGGCGTCGACTGCGTCGATCTGCTCGCGCAGTGGTTTCAGTTTGTCTGTCATGTGTGGCTAGCTGCGTTGTTTGCCGAAACACCGCCGTTAAACGACGGGGTGGGGTTGCGGGTTCATGCTGGCGCCATCTGCCTTCAGCGGCCTGCGAACTCGTTCAAATAATCGACCAGGGATTGCACCCCTTCGATCGGCATCGCGTTGTAGATCGATGCCCGCATACCGCCGACGGACTTGTGGCCCTTCAGTTGCAGCAGCCCGCGCGCTCTCGCGCCGGCCAGGAATTTCTCGTTCATTGATTCGTCGCGCAGGTAGAACGGGATGTTCATGCGCGAGCGGCTGTCCTTCGCCACGCGGTTCTGGTAAAAGTCGTCGGCGTCGAGCGCCGCGTACAGCAGTTCGGATTTGGCGATGTTGCGCTGCTCCATCGCCGCCACCCCGCCCTGGCGCTTCAGCCAGGCGAACACCAGGCCCGCGATGTAGATGCCATAGGTAGGCGGCGTGTTGTACATCGAGTCGGCGTCGGCGACCAGCTTCCAGTCGAAGGCGGACGGACAGATCGGCAGCGCCTTGCCGATCAGGTCTTCGCGCACGATGGCAAGCGTGACGCCCGCCGGGCCGATGTTCTTCTGCGCGCCGGCGAAGATGACGCCATACCTGGACACGTCGATCTGGCGCGACAGGATGTGCGAGGACATGTCGGCCACGATGGGCGTTTCCGGGGCGATCTCCGGCACGAAGTTGAATTCGACGCCGTCGATGGTTTCATTGGTGCAGATGTGCAGGTAGGCGGCGCCGGGCGTGAGCTTCCAGCTTTCCTGCGGCGGCACGAAGGTGAATGCGCCAGCCTCGTTGGACGCCGCCACATTGACCCTGGCGTAGCGCGCCGCTTCCTTGATCGACTTGCCCGACCAGCTGCCGGTGTGGACGAAATCGATGGTGGCCGGCTGCGTCGTGTTGCCCAGCATATTGAGCGGGATGATGGCGTTTTGCGCCAGCCCGCCGCCTTGCAGGAACAGGATCTTGTAGTTGGCGGGGACGTTCAGCAGCTCGCGCAGGTCGCGCACGGCTTCCTCGTAAATCGAGATGAATTCAGGACCGCGGTGGCTCATTTCCATCACCGACATTCCGCTGCCATGCCAGTTCAGCATTTCATCAGCGGCCTGCTGGAGCACTTCCTTCGGCAGGACGGCCGGGCCGGCGGAAAAGTTGAAGATCTGGGTCACTGACGATCCTTTAGTGGTTGAACAAGGCAATTTTCGCACGAAATCACGATGTCGTTCAGGCGGCGCCCCGGAACCGCCTTTGCCGCCGGTGCGGACAGGCGTAAAAAAGGCCAGGCGTCCTCACCTTGCGGTGAAAACAGCCTGGCCCTTCCGGAGCGAATGAGCTTATTCGCCGGAGCTGGACGGTTCGCCGTTGTCCGCCGGCGCCAGTTCCACTTCTTCCAGGTCGGTCTCGACCACGCGCTGCAGGCCGGACAGCTTGGTGCCGTCTTCCACCGCGATCAGGGTCACGCCCTGGGTCGCGCGGCCCATCTCGCGGATCTCGGCCACGCGGGTGCGGATCAGCACACCGCCGGTCGTGATCAGCATGATTTCGTCGCTTTCCTCGACCAGGGTCGCGGCGACCACCTTGCCGTTACGTTCGCTGGTCTGGATCGCGATCATGCCCTTGGTGCCGCGGCCGTGGCGGGTGTACTCGGTGATCGGGGTACGCTTGCCGAAGCCGTTCTCGGTCGCCGTCAGCACCGACTGCTGCTCGTTTTCCGCAACCAGCAGCGCGATGACGTTCTGGCCGTCTTCGAGGTTCATGCCGCGCACGCCGCGGGCGGTACGGCCCATCGGACGCACGTCGTTCTCGTCGAAGCGCACCGCCTTGCCGGCGTCGGAGAACAGCATCACGTCGTGCTTGCCGTCGGTGAGCGCCGCGCCGATCAGGAAGTCGCCGTCGTCCAGGTCGACCGCGATGATGCCGGCCTTGCGTGGATTGGAGAAGTCCTTCAGCGGAGTCTTCTTCACGGTGCCCAGGCTGGTCGACATGAATACGTAGTGGTCTTCCGGGAAGGTGCGGTTCTCGCCCGACAGCGGCAGCACCACGGTGATCTTCTCGTTGTCCTGCAGCGGGAACATGTTCACGATCGGCTTGCCGCGCGAATTGCGCGAGCCTTGCGGCACTTCCCATACCTTCAGCCAGTACATGCGGCCGCGGTTCGAGAAGCACAGGATGTAGTCGTGCGTGTTGGCGATGAACAGCTGGTCGATCCAATCCTCTTCCTTGGTCGCCATCGCCTGCTTGCCGCGGCCGCCGCGCTTCTGGGCGCGGTATTCGGTAATCGCGGTCGACTTCATGTAGCCGGTGTGCGACAGCGTGACCACCATGTCCTGCGGGGTGATCAGGTCTTCGGTTTCCAGGTCGGTGGCGTTGTGCTCGATGGTCGAGCGGCGCGGATCCTTGCCGGAGCCGGCGTACTCGTTCATCACATGGGTCATTTCGTCGGTGATGATGGAGGTGACGCGCTCCGGACGCGCCAGGATGTCCAGCAGGTCGGCGATGTGCGCCATGACTTCCTTGTACTCGTTGACGATCTTGTCCTGCTCAAGGCCGGTCAGGCGCTGCAGGCGCATCTGCAGGATTTCCTGCGCCTGTTCGTCCGACAGCTTGTACAGGCCGTCCTGCTGCATGCCGTAGTGCTTCGGCAGGTGCTCGGGACGGAAGGCGTCGATGCCGCCGGCGGCGCCGGTCTCGGTGCGGCTAAGCATTTCGCGCACCAGGGACGAGTCCCAGGCGCGCTGCATCAGTTCCGTCTTCGCGATCGGCGGCGTCGGCGCGGCCTTGATGATGGCGATGAAGTCGTCGATGTTGGCCAGTGCGACCGCCAGGCCTTCCAGCATGTGGCCGCGTTCGCGCGCCTTGCGCAGCTCGAACACGGTGCGGCGCGTGACAACTTCGCGGCGGTGCGACAGGAAGCACGCCAGCATCTGCTTCAGGTTCAGCAGCTTCGGCTGGCCGTCGACCAGCGCCACCATGTTCATGCCGAAGGTATCCTGCAACTGGGTCTGCTTGTACAGGTTGTTCAGCACAACCTCGGGTACTTCGCCGCGCTTCAGCTCAATGACGACGCGCATGCCCGACTTGTCGGACTCGTCGCGGATGTCGGAGATGCCTTCGAGCTTCTTGTCGCGCACGTTCTCGGCGATACGCTCGAGCAGGGACTTCTTGTTGACCTGGTACGGCAGCTCGTCGACGATGATCGCGATGCGGCCGCCGTCCTTGCCGTACTCTTCGAAGTGGGTCTTGGCGCGCATGACCACCCGGCCGCGGCCGGTGCGGTAGCCGTCGCGCACACCCGAAACGCCATAGATGATGCCGGCGGTCGGGAAGTCGGGCGCCGGGATGATTTCGATCAGTTCGTCGATCGAGCAGTCCGGGTTGGACAGCACGTGCAGCGCGCCCTTGATCACTTCCGACAGGTTGTGCGGCGGGATGTTGGTCGCCATGCCGACCGCGATGCCCGACGAACCGTTGATCAGCAGGTTCGGGATGCGGGTCGGCAGGACCGTCGGTTCCTTTTCCTTGCCGTCGTAGTTGGGCTGGAAGTCGACGGTGTCCTTGTCGATATCGGCCAGCACTTCGGCGGCGATCTTGTCGAGGCGGCACTCGGTGTAACGCATCGCCGCGGCGCTGTCGCCGTCGATCGAGCCGAAGTTGCCCTGGCCGTCGACTAGCGTGTAGCGCAGCGAGAAGTCCTGCGCCATGCGCACCAGCGTGTCGTAGATCGACGCGTCGCCGTGCGGGTGGTACTTACCCATGGTTTCGCCGACCACGCGCGCGCACTTGACGTACGGGCGGTTGTGCACGTTGTTCATTTCGTGCATGGCGAACAGGACGCGGCGATGCACAGGCTTCAGGCCGTCGCGCACATCCGGCAAGGCTCGGCCCACGATCACGCTCATGGCGTAATCGAGGTAGCTCTTGCGCATCTCTTCTTCTAGGGAAATGGGGATTGTTTCTTTGGCGAATTGATCCATTGGCGGGTCGACTGCTCTCAGGCTTTGTTTATAGGTATACGCAAAACTGCACGGCACTGGTGCCGCCGGCTCGGTCCGCGCCTCGGCGCGCCCGTCAGACTACCGGCAGACAAGAGAGGGATTTTAGCATGCGCGCTATGGCAGCAGCGCAATTCCTTCCCCGTGCGGTAAGCGTGCCGCCAATTGTGAAATCGCCGTGCGGATTCAGATGTTGCAACAAAACAACGTGGCAAGCAATCGCGCCAAACTTTGATTTAACGCTGTTCGTGCTATTTCTGCTCATGTGGCAAAATGGTCGAGAAGTTAATTGCTTGTTTCGCAATCTTGGCGAAATGTTGTGCAGTCCAGCTGCAGAGACCACCCCGAAAGGAAGACCTGAATTTGACATCCTCCCCCTTCGTATAACACGGAAGGGGATTCCCACTGCTGGCGTCTGATGCCCCAGACGGAAGCCGGACTGAAAAAGCCCAGCTTCTTATTCAATCCGCAGGATATCTCTCGACCTCGCCCAAAGCGACTGCGGATCGGAAAAAACGGTACAGGTGACTCATGCCCCAGCGCGTAATCGCATACTGAAGCACTTATGGAGTTTGACCATGGCCCAACAACAAAGTTCAAAACATTCTTTCACTTGGACGGCTGCGGGCGCTACGCGCCCGACTCCTTTCACTCCCTGCCCTGAAGGACAGGGTTTCTTGGAGCAATTCTGATGAAAAAAATTACGCTCATGCTCGCCGCTTGCGCCGCGCTTGCGGGCAGTGCATTCGCGCAGTCCTCGCCTCCGTTCGCACCGGTGACGACCGACATCAAGGCCAACACGCCTTACAGCGCCTACGTTCAGGACCAGCGCGGCGTCATCGCCCGCAACCCGTTCGGCCTGTGCTGGCGCACCGGCTACTGGACCCCGGCCGACGCGGTGCCAGGCTGCGACCTGCCAATCTGCGTCGAGCCCGAAAAGCTTGAAAACGGCAAGTGCGTAGCGCCTCCGCCTCCGCCACCGCCAGCGCCAGTGGTTGAAGCACCGGCACCAGCGCCTGCACCGGCGCCGGTTCCAACCGCTGAAAAAGTGTCTTACTCGGCCGACGCCTTCTTCGACTTCGACAAGTCGGTGCTGAAGCCGGACGGCAAAGCGGCGCTGGACGACCTGGTCGCCAAGCTGGAAGGCATGAACCTGGAAGTCATCATCGCTGTGGGCCACACCGACTCGATCGGCACCGATGCCTACAACGAGAAGCTGGCGATCCGCCGCGCCGAATCGGTCAAGACCTACCTGCGCAGCAAAGGCATCGATGCCAACCGCATCTACACCGAAGGCAAGGGCGAGAAGCAGCCGGTTGCGGACAACAAGTCCTCGACGGGGCGCGCCAAGAACCGCCGCGTTGAAATCGAAGTAGTCGGTACCCGTACCGTCAACAAGTAAGATTCAACACGTTCGGACAACCCCGCTCCGGCGGGGTTTTTTTTATCCACGCGTCCGTCGCGTGCGCAATTTTCCCGCTATTATTCGCGCTATGAATGCAGATCCACACGAAATCCAGAAGTTCAGCGAACTGGCCCACCGCTGGTGGGACCCCACGTCCGAGTTCCGTCCGCTGCACGAGATAAACCCGCTGCGCCTTGAATGGATCAACGCGCGCGCGCCGCTGTTCGGCAAAAAGGTCATCGACATCGGCTGCGGCGGCGGCATCCTGGCCGAATCGATGGCCAAAAAAGGCGCCGACGTCACCGGCATCGATTTGTCCGAAAAGGCGCTGAAGGTCGCCGACCTGCACAGCCTCGAATCCGAAGTACAGGTGCGCTACAAGCACGTCTCGGCCGAGGACATGGCGGCGCAGGAAGCAGGCCAGTTCGACGTCGTCACCTGCATGGAGATGCTCGAGCACGTGCCAGACCCTGCGTCGATCGTGCGTGCCGCCGCCACCCTGGTCAAACCGGGCGGCAAGGTATTTTTCTCGACGCTGAACCGCAATCCGAAGTCCTGGCTGTTCGCCGTGGTGGGCGCGGAGTACCTGCTGCGCATGCTCCCGAAGGGTACGCACGACTACGCCAAGTTCATCACGCCTGCCGAACTGTCGCAGTTCGCGCGCGAAGCCGGCCTGACCGTGGACGGCCTCAAGGGCCTCGGCTACAACCCGCTTACCAAGATCTATGCGCTGAACCAGGACACCGATGTGAACTACATGGTGGCCTGCAGCCGTCCGCTTTAATCCTTCCGCTTCTACACCTTTACTTCATGACCCGCACCATTCCAATGCAGGCACCGCGTGCCATTCTGTTCGACCTCGATGGCACGCTGGCGGACACCGCGCCTGACCTGGCGGCGGCGGTCAACCACCTGCGCATCGTGCGCGGGCTCGAACCGACGCCCTACTCGGTGCTGCGCCCGACCGCATCGGCCGGTGCGCGCGGCATGATCGGCGCCGCGTTCGGACTGACGCCTGCGGACGAAGGCTACGAAACCCTGCGCCTCGAATGGTTCGACCGCTATCAGAGCGCGATGGCGGTGCACAGCACCCTGTTCGACGGCATTCCTGAACTGATCGAAGGCATCGGCGCGGCCGGCATGGCATGGGGAATCGTCACCAACAAGCCGGCGCGGTTCACGGACCCGCTGATTCCGCAGATCGGCCTTGCGCATGCGGGCTGCATCGTCTCGGGCGACACCACGCCACATTCGAAGCCGCACCCCGCCCCGCTGCTGGAAGGCGCCAGCCGCCTCGGCGTGGCGCCAGAACACTGCTGGTATGTGGGCGACGACCTGCGCGACGTGGAAGCGGGCCGCGCGGCCGGCATGGTGACGGTTGCATGCGCCTGGGGCTACTGCGGTGCGGTCGAACCGCAAACCTGGGGCGCCGACTACCTGCTCGAATCGCCGCTCGACCTGCTGCGCGCGCTGCGGATGCTGGCGCCGGCGCAGCTGAGCGTCGCCTGAGGCGCAACCGGCCTGCTTACACATCCTTACGATTGATACAGCCTTCCGTCTATCCCTGAAACGGCCTCCCCGTTAATCTGTTCCTGCACGACAACCAAAAACGTCACAGGAGCAGACCATGGAATCGATCAAGACCGCGACCCGCATTCACCCATTGATGGCAGCAGCGGCTTTGTCCGTCATCACCGTCAGCATCGCCGGCACCGCGGCCATCACCGGCTTGCTGCCAACCTCCAAAGCCGACGCGCCGGCCGCGCAAGTGGCGCCCGTTGCGGCCGCGCCGGCAGGCTTCACCCCTGCCCCTGCCGCGACCATCCCGGCTGGCTATGTCGCAGCGCCCGTTGCAGGCGCCCAGACCGCATATGTCGCGGTTCCCGTGGCTGCGGCGGCCCCGCTTCCGGCTGCGGTGCGCACCGCCGCGCCAAAA
Source organism: Massilia cavernae (assembly GCF_003590855.1). GTDB lineage: Bacteria > Pseudomonadota > Gammaproteobacteria > Burkholderiales > Burkholderiaceae_D > Telluria_A > Telluria_A cavernae. Next base: position 937 of record NZ_QYUP01000039.1, on the reverse strand, counting down.
CGGCTGGCCGCGTATGACGACGAGCCAGCCAAGCCGAAGGCCCGCCCGCGTCCGCAGCCAAGGCCGGTGCACCGCGAGCCGGAGTACACCCGCGTGGCCTCCAACGACGCGCCGACATACCACGCGCCAGCCGTCCAACAGCAGCAACCCGCTACGCCGAACTACGTCGGCATCGGCGCCGGCGCCGTCATCGGCGGCCTGCTGGGCAACCAGGTCGGCAGCGGCAACGGCAAGAAGCTGGCGACGCTGGCCGGCATCATCGGCGGCGGCATGATCGGCAACGAGATCCAGAACCGCACCAAGTAATCGTGACGGAAGGCCGGGCTGGGTTATTGGTCGCTGTCGAATGCGCGGACGTAGCCGTCCGCCCGGATCAGCGCATTGTTCTCGTCGCCGGAGTGAGTGCCAGGACCATCCTGCATGCCGGCCGCGAGCCATCGGCCGTTCCATGCCGCGATCGAACGCACCTGGTTGTGGCGCGGCCCGGCCGCCAAGGTAAGGCGGCGCAGGAATTTTCCATCGGCGTCGAGCAACGCGGCCAATGGCGTAGACGATTCGGAGATGCTCGCGCCGGCGGGGTTCTGCGTGTAGCCGGAAGCGCCTACCGCCAGCACCTGGCCAGCCGTTGTTACCGCAAAGTCGAACACTACGTCGCCTCGGTCCACGTCGAGTACCTGCAGCGGCCGCAGGGTACGCACGTAAGGATCGGCCACCGCGACCAGCCCGTCCCAGCCGCTACCGTCTTCACGGCTCTGCGAAAAAATACGGCCTCCCACGACGACTTTGTCTCCCAGCCACTTGACCGCGTGGATCTCCGGCCTGCGCGTGGTCTGGATTACTGTACTCGGGGAACGCTAGCCATTCTCGCTGACCACGGTCAGGATCGCGCCGTTGCCTACCTCGGGCGAGATCGGTTCACCGAAGTGTTCCGCGTGCC
>NZ_QYUP01000038.1 GCF_003590855.1 Massilia cavernae | reverse complement strand
GCGCGGCCGCGCCGGCCGTGTGCCAAGGCGACATGCAGGCAATCGCCGTGGCTACCGATTTCCTTGGCGTGAACTACTACTTCCCCGAGGTGGTCGCGCATGCGCCCGGCGCCGGGCCGATGCAGGCGCGCGTGGTCGCGCCGGACAACGTCGAACGCACCGCGTTCGGATGGGAAGTCGCGCCCGAAGGCATGACGACCCTGCTGCAGCGCGTCGAGCGCGACTACTGTCCGGGTGCCATCTACATCACCGAGAACGGTTCGACCTACGACGATGTGCCGGCCGCCGACGGCGAGGTGCAGGACGTGCAGCGCCGCGACTACCTGATCCGGCACTTGGCGGCCGCGCGCGAGGCGCTCGCCCAGGGGGTCCCGCTGAAGGGCTATTTCGCATGGAGCCTGATCGACAATTTCGAATGGGCCGAGGGCTACACGCGCCGCTTCGGCCTGACCCATGTCGACTTCGCGACCCAGCGCAGGACCCTCAAGCAAAGCGGCAAGTGGTATCGCGCCTTCCTGAGGGGGGACGCGGGGCCGCCGGCCTGAAGTGCGCTTGTGTCATTTCCTCTACATTAAATATTTTTTATTGACAAAAATTTCTCACGATAGCAATATCGCTTAAAGCAAATTGGGAACGTTTCCAATCCGAACTTGCCGAGCGCCGCAGCAGCGCTTTTCTTGCCGCATCACGCACACATAACAATCGAAAACCAACAGGGGAGACAGGGAAACCATGAAAGCGTCCGGAACAGAAAACACGGGCATGCACCAGCAGTGCCGGCCAGGAATGCGTATCACGCCGATCGCGGCCGCTTGCGCGGTATTGCTGACGATGGCGGGCGGCGCCTCCGCCCAGCAGGCCGATGACGTGATACCGACCGTCGTGGTGAGCGGCATCCGCGCCAGTATCGAGAGCGCGATCGCGGTCAAGCGCAACGCCGATTCGATCGTCGAGGCGATCACGGCCGAAGACATCGGCAAGCTGCCCGACGTGAGCATCGGCGAGTCGATCGCCCGCATGCCGGGCCTGACCGCGCAGCGCGTCGAAGGCCGCGCCCAGGTCATCTCGATCCGCGGCCTGGCGCCCGATTTTGCCGCGACCCTGATGAACGGCCGCGAACTGGTCAGCACAGGCGAGAACCGCAGCGCCGAATTCGATCAGTATCCTTCCGAACTGATCAACGGCGTGACCGTCTACAAGACCCCCGATGCGACCCTGATGGGCCAGGGGCTGTCCGGCACGATCGACCTGAAAACCGTGCGTCCGCTCGACCTGCGCGGGCGCACCATTGCGCTCAACGGCCGGATCGAAAAGAATTCGAACGGCGCCCTGAACTCGAACACGCCGGGCCGCGGCCAGCGCCTGAGCATTTCGTATGTCGACCAGTTCCTCGACAACACGGTCGGCCTCGCGCTCGGCTACGCTCACCTCGACTCCCCGAGCCAGCAGCGCGAATACAAGTCGTGGTGGTGGGGCGACAGCAACAACCTGCCGACGGGTAACAAGGACGTGATCGGCCTCAAGGGCGCCGAAGTCACGGCCACTTCCAGCGAGCAGGTGCGCGATGGCCTGATGGCGGTGCTCGAGTACAGGCCGACCCGGGCCTTCCGCAGCTCGGTCGACCTGTACTACTCCGAGTTCGACCAGAAGCGCACGATGCGCGGCATGATGTGGAGTTCAAACCAGTGGGACAACGTCGGCTACGCCAATCCAGTGGTAGAGACCATCGATGGCACCCGCATGCTGACCGGCGGCACCGTGACCGGCCTCAGGCCGGTCGTGCGCAACGACTTCAACACGCGCCAGGACCAGCTGTATGCACTGGGCTGGAACAACCGCCTGCGCCTGAGCGAGTGGGCCCTCGAAGGCGACCTGAGCCACTCGAAGGCCGAGCGCGAAGAGCGGATACTGGAAACCTACGCCGGCCTGTCGACCGGCGGGGCGATCAAGGACAATTTCAAGTTCCAGATTCCGACCGGGGCCGGGCTGCCGACCTTTACGACCGGCTTTAACTACGCCGACCCGAACGTCATCAAGCTGCTCGACCCGGCCGGTTGGGGCCGCGATGCACTGCTGAACCGTCCGTCGGTCAAGGACGAACTTTCCTCGCTCAAGCTGAGCGGCGCGCGTTCGCTGGACGGCATCTTCAGCCGCATCGAGGCTGGCGCCAATTATTCCAAGCGAGAGAAGACACGTACCGGCATCGAGAACGACTACAACCTGAAGAACGGACGCGCGCCTGTCACGGTCTCGCCCGACCTGATCCAGCCGTCCACCTCGCTCGGTTTTGCCGGCATCCCCGCCGTCCTCAGCTACGACGTGCTGGGTGTCCTGGCCAAATATTACGACCAGGTCCCGGACCGCAACAACAACATCTGGAAGCGCGACTACACCATCAGCGAGGAAATCTCGACCGCGTACGCCAAGCTGGGCATCCAATCCGGGCTCGGCGCGGTTCCGGTGAGCGGCAACCTGGGCCTGCAGGTGATCTACACCGACCAGTCCTCGCTCGGCTTTAACAACGTCAACGGCAAGACCGGCGCACTGGTGCGCGGCACTTCCTATACCGACGTGCTGCCTAGCCTGAACCTGAACTTCGACCTGGACGCGATGAGCAAGAATGCCTACCTGCGTTTCGGCGCGGCCAAGGCGTTGGCGCGCCCACGGATGGACAGCCTGAAGGCGGGCGCTTCGGCCGGCGTCGACATGACCAAGCGCCTGTGGAGCGGCGAGGGTGGCAATCCTGAACTGCAGCCATGGCGCGCGAATGCCTTCGACCTGTCGGCCGAGAAGTACTTCGGCAAGCGCAGCTACCTCGCTGCGGCCCTGTTCTACAAGAAGCTCGAAAGCTACATCTACAACAAGAAGCAGGAATTCGACTTCACCGGTTTCCCAAACCTGAGCCAGGTCACGCCGGTCTCGCCGATCGGCACGCTCAACACGCCGGCCAACGGCGAGGGCGGCATGGTCCGCGGCGTGGAGCTGAGCGCTTCGCTCGAAGCCGGCATGTTGTGGGATGCGCTTGACGGCTTCGGTATCCTGGGCAGCGCCTCGAACACCGAAAGCTCGATCGCGCCGAACGGCCCGGGCACCAGGCAGAAGTTGCCAGGCTTGTCCGGCGTGGTCTCGAACGTCACCCTGTTCTACGAGAAGGACGGCGTGTCGGCGCGCGTCAGCCGGCGTTACCGCTCGGCCTTCCGCGGCGAAGTAACGGGCTTGTTCACGGATCGTTCGTTCAGCGAAATCCTGGCCGAGAAGCAGGTCGACATCCAGCTCGGCTACGCGATTGAAACGGGCCAGTACAAAGGCCTGTCGTTCCTGCTCCAGGTCAACAACCTGAACAACGCACCGTACCAGACCCGCCAGGGCGATGGGTTCTCGAACGGTGCGTATGCGCCGGAACGCTACACCACGTTTGGCCGCCAGGTGCTGCTTGGCGTGAACTACAAGCTGTAACAGCTGTCCCCGGATGCCGGCGCCTGTGGCGCCGGCATTCCCTTCAACTCCGGATACACGCCATGCATATGAATACCTATCTCGTCGCAGCCGCTATGCTGCTGCCTGCCGCCGGCGCCACTGGCGCCCCGCTCGCCGACTGGCCGCGCGTGAATAGCGCGATCGGCAAGGACGCGGCGCTTGAAGCGCGTGCGGCCAGGATCGTCGCTGCCATGACCTTGCAGCAGAAAGTCGGGCAGATGACCCAGCCCGAGATCAAGCAGATTACGCCGGCCCAGGTAAGCCAGTACTACATCGGCTCGGTACTGAACGGCGGCGGCAGCTGGCCGAACGGGAACAAGTACGCCACCGCGGCCGAATGGCTGGCCTTGGCCGAGCGCTATCACGAGGCCTCGATGGCGACCGACATGGCGTACAAGGTGCCGGTCATCTGGGGCATCGATGCGATCCACGGCAACAGCAATGTGTACGGTGCGACCCTGTTCCCGCACAATATCGGTCTGGGCGCCGCGCGCAACAAGAAGCTGATTGCGCAAATGGGCGCGGCAGTGGGCCGCGCGGTACGGGCGACCGGCATTGCGTGGGTGTTCGCGCCCACCCTGGCGGTGGTGCGCGACGACCGCTGGGGCCGCACCTACGAAAGCTTTTCGGAAGATGGCGCGCTGGTCAATGAATATGCCGGCGCTTACGTGCGCGGCTTGCAAGGCAAGTTCGGCTCGGACGCCAACGTGGTCGCCACCGCCAAGCATTTCATGGGCGACGGCGGCACCGAGCATGGCAAGGACCAGGGCGTGACCAAGGCCAGCCTCGAACAGATGATCAACATCCACGGACAGGGCTATTACAGCGGACTGGCGGCCGGCGCCCAGACCGTGATGGCCTCCTACAACAGCTGGCATGATGTCGGCGCAGGCATCGACTACGGCAAGCTGCACGGCAGCCAGGCGCTGCTGACCGGCGTGCTGAAGACGAAGATGGGCTTTGACGGCTTCGTGGTCTCGGACTGGAACGGCATCGGCCAGGTGCCCGGCTGCAGCAACGCCAGCTGCCCGCAGGCGATCAATGCCGGTATCGACATGGTCATGGTCCCGGACGACTGGAAGGCTTTCATCGCCAACACGATCAGGCAGGTGGAACAAGGACAGATCCCGATGGCGCGCATCGACGATGCGGTGACGCGCATCGTACGGGTCAAGCTGCGCGCCGGCCTGTTCGACAAGACGCCATCGCAAAACAGCTACGCCGGCAAGGCCGATGCATTGCAGGAGCGCGCGCTGGCGCGCCAGGCGGTGCGCGAATCGCTGGTGCTGCTGAAAAACGACGGCGGCGCGCTGCCGCTGGCGCGCGGCAAGCGCATCCTGGTGGTGGGCAAGAGCGCCGACAGCATGCCGAACCAGACCGGCGGCTGGAGCCTGACCTGGCAAGGCACCGACAACCGCAACAGCGACTTCCCGAACGGCGACACGATCCTGGCCGGCATCAGGGAAGCGGCCGGGGCGGCCAACGTGGTCTACAGCGCCGACGCCGGCGGCGTCGAGGTAGCGCAATTCGATGCGGTGATCGCGGTCATCGGCGAGGCGCCGTACGCGGAGGGCGCCGGCGACATCGGCCCGTCCGGCACCTTGCGCCACAGCAGCCGTTATCCGGAAGACCTGGCGCTGTTGCAGGCGGTTGCCGGCAAGGGCAAACCGGTTGTCACCCTGCTGGTAGCCGGCCGTCCGTTGTATACCAATGACCTGATGAACCTGTCCGACAGCTTTGTCGCTGCCTGGCTGCCCGGTTCCGAAGGCAAGGGCGTGGCCGACGTGCTGTTCAGGAACGCCGGCGGAAAGGCCGGGCGCGGCTTCTCGGGCCGCCTGTCGTTCTCGTGGCCGAAGACAGTTTGCCAGTCCAGCCTGAACCCGGGCGACAAGGACTATGCGCCGCTGTTTGCACTTGGCTACGGCCTGAAATACGGCCGCGCGGCCAAGGTCGGCAAGCTCGATGAGGCGTATCCCGCCGGCGGCTGTGGTGTCACCACCTCCTACCCCGTGTTCAACCAGGCTGACCGCGCGACCTGGCCGCTGTTCGTGGCCAGCGGCGAGCAGCGGGTCGCCCTGGGGGCCGACCTGAATCGCGTCGTCACCCTGCCAACGGTGAAGGTCGAGACCACGCAGGTCAACACCCAGCAAGACGGCAAGCTGCTGACATGGAGCGGCCCGGCGCGCCTCGAAGCCCGTTCCGCCAGGGCGGCGGCCTTGCCGGCGTTCGCCGCCACGAACGGTGCGCTCAAGTTCGACACCATCGTCAGCGCGGCGCCGAACGGCATCGTGACGGTAGCACTGGGCGGCGCCGCGGTCGACCTGACGGCCGTCTTCAAACGGCTGGCCGGGAAGGGCAAGCAGACGCTCAAGATTCCCCTGTCGTGCTTTACGGCCAAGGGTGCCGACCTGGAGCGCATCGACACGGCGTTCAGCGTGGCCAGCGAAGCTGCCTTCACGGCCGCATTCGCCAACATAGAAGTCGTCGGCGGCGCCGCCGGCGACAATGACGCCGTGGCCTGCGGCGAGCCAAAGTGACGCCTTATTGCGACGGCCCGCGCTTGCTCGCCGATATTGGCCGACATCACGCGGCGCGCCAGCGAAGGCAGTTGATCCAATACAAGGAGACCTCGACATGGAACATCGTTTGCAGGCGAGCCTGCCGGCGGGCCAGCAGGCCGGCAGCGCCGGTAATACAGGGCCGCTCATCATCATCACCGTCCTGTTTTTCATGTGGGGCCTGCTGACCTCGCTCAACGACGTGCTGATCCCGCACCTGAAAGCGGTGTATACGCTTAGCTATGTGCAGGCCATGCTGGTGCAGTTCTGCTTCTTCGGGGCCTATTTCATCGTGTCGCTGCCGGCCGGGATGCTGATCAGGAAGATCGGCTACCAGAACGGCGCGGTCGCCGGGCTGATGATCGCGGCGGCCGGATGCGCGCTGTTCTTTCCGGCCTCGCGCGAAGGCTACGGCGTGTTCCTGCTGGCGTTCTTCGTGCTTGCCGCCGGCATCACGATCCTGCAGGTGGCGGCCAACCCCTTTGTGACCGTGCTGGGCGACCCGAAGACGGCATCCAGCCGGCTGACCTTGACCCAGGCCTTCAACGCGCTCGGCACCACCGTGGCCCCAGCCCTCGGCGGCATCCTGATCCTGTCGGGCAGCGTCCTGCCCCCGGCCGACATCGCGCTGCTGCCGGCTGCCGAACAGGCAGTGCAGCGCGCCGCGCAGGCCGCCAGCGTGCAAGGACCATACCTGGCGCTGGCCACCGCGCTGCTGGTGCTGGCGCTGATGTTCGCGTTCGCCCGCCTGCCGAGAATCAACCATGCCGACGATGCCGGTGACGGCGCCACGGCCAAGTCCTCCCTGCTGGCGCACCGCCACCTGGTGCTCGGTGCGATCGGCATCTTCGTGTATGTCGGCGGCGAAGTGAGCATCGGCAGCTTCCTGATCAATTTCCTGGGCGAGCCCGAGATTGCAGGGCTCACGCATGCGGCGGCCGCGCACTATGTCAGCTTCTACTGGGGCGGGGCGATGGTAGGCCGCTTTGCAGGCTTCGCGGTGATGCGCTACCTTAGCCCGGGCAAGACGCTGGCATTCAATGCGGCATGTTCGATCGTGCTGATCCTGATCGCCATCTTCGCGCGCGGCCAGCTTGCCATGTGGGCGATCCTGGCGGTCGGACTGTGCAACTCGATCATGTTTCCTACCATTTTCAGCATGGCGCTGCACCAGCTCGGGAAATTCACCGGACAGGCGTCGGGGATCTTGTGCATGGCGATCGTGGGCGGCGCCCTGGTGCCATTCGCGCAGGGCTACCTGGCCGACCATATCGGGCTGCAATGGTCGTTCTTCGTGCCGGCCGCATGCTATACCTTCATTCTGTATTTTGGCCTGAAGTATGCAGGGTTGTACAACAACGCACCGGCGCCGCGGGCCGCCTGATGAAGACCTGCATGCAGCTGGTACTCCTGCTGTATTGGGCCCTGCTGCCGCCCGCCGCCTTCGGGCAGCCGGCCGCAACGTTCAACCTGGCTAGCTACAACCTGCGCCTGAATGTGGCGCAAGATGGCATCAACGCCTGGCCGAAGCGCAAGGAACTGGTCAAGAGCCTGATCCGCTATCACGATTTCGACGTGTTCGCCACTCAGGAAGGGCTGCCCGATCAAGTGGCCGACCTGGCCGAGATGAAGGAATTCGCCTATGTCGGCGCCGGCCGCGACGACGGCAAGCATGCCGGGGAACACGCGGCGATTTTCTACAAGCGCAGCCGCTTTTCGCTGCTGCGTTCGGGCGACTTCTGGTTGAGCGAGACGCCCGACCGGCCGTCGCTCGGATGGGATGCAAGCTGCTGCAAGCGCATCGTCTCCTGGGCCCAGCTACACGACAGAAATACGGGCCGGCGCTTCTTCTTTTTTTCGGTTCACTTCGATCACCAGGGCGAACTGGCGCGGCGCGAATCGGCCAAGCTGATGTTGCGCAAGATTCGCGAGATCGCAGGCGGAGAGCCGGTGATCTGCGCGGGCGACTTCAATTCGACGCCGGATACGGAACAAATCCGTACCATGCAAACCCTGCTCGGGGACGCCTACCTTTCCAGCGCGACGCCTCCCTATGGCCCGGCCGGTACCTTCAACGGTTTCCGGATCGATGCGCCGCTTGAGAGTCGCATCGACTACATCTTCGTGAGCGCGCAGGTCAAGGTGCGCAAGTATGCGGCGCTGACCGATTCGCGCGACGGGCGTTATCTGTCCGACCATTTGCCGGTGGTGGTACAGGCCGAGATCGTGGGGAGCCGCTGATCCAGACTTCGCCTGGAAAATGGCCAGCAGGACGCTGCGGGATATCCCAGGCGCCCTGTTCAAGCGAAGTGGCGGGGGGGCGGCGTTCGCGGCAGTCGCTGGCGCCGAACCAATCAATGCTTCAAGCCGCGCCAGCCGATATCGCGGCGGAATTGCGCGCCGTTGAAGTGGATCTTGTCGACCGTCTCGTAAGCCTGCTTCTGCGCCATCTTGACGCTGTCGCCGAGGCCGACGACGCACAGCACGCGCCCGCCGCTGGTCAGCAACTGGCCGTCGGCCAGCCTGGTACCCGCGTGGAAGGTCACGCATTCGGCCGTCTCGGCCGGGATGCCGTCGATGACGTCGCCCTTGCGCGGATCGTCCGGATAGCCGCCTGCGGCCATCACCACGCCCACCGCGGTGCGGCGGTCCCACTCCAGTTCAACGGCGTCCAGCGTGCCGTTGACCGCGTGTTCCATGATGGTCACCAGATCGCTCTTGAGGCGCGCCATGATCGGCTGCGTCTCAGGGTCGCCCATGCGGCAGTTGAACTCCAGCGTCTTCGGGTTGCCGGCCGCGTCGATCATCAGGCCGGCGTACAGGAAACCGGTGAACGGGATGCCGTCCTTGGCCATGCCGTTGATGGTCGGGTTGATAATCTCGCGCATCACGCGCGCATGCATCGCCGGCGTGACGATAGGGGCAGGCGAATACGCGCCCATGCCGCCGGTGTTCGGGCCTTCGTCGTTGTCCTTCAGGCGCTTGTGGTCCTGGCTGGTGGCCAGCGGCAGGATATTCTTCCCGTCGCACATGACGATGAAGCTGGCTTCTTCGCCGGCCAGGAATTCCTCGATCACGACGCGTGCGCCGGCGTCGCCGAGTCGGTTATCGAGCAGCATGGTGTCGACCGCGGCATGCGCCTCTTCCAGCGACATCGCCACCACCACGCCCTTGCCGGCGGCCAGGCCGTCGGCCTTGATCACGATCGGCGCGCCGTTGGCGTCGATGTAGGCGTGGGCTTGCGCCGCGTCCGAGAAAGTCTGGTACTTCGCGGTCGGGATGCCGTGGCGTTCCATGAACGCCTTGGCGAAGTCCTTCGAGCTTTCCAGTTGCGCCGCTTCGCGGGTAGGGCCGAACACCTTCAGGCCGCGTGCGCGGAACAGGTTGACGATGCCCGCAGCGAGCGGCGCTTCGGGGCCGACCACGGTCAGGGCAATGTTCTCGGCCACGACGAAGTCCGCCAGCTGGTGGGGATCGGTGATGTCGACGTTCAGCAGGCGAACATCGCGCGCGGTACCGCCATTGCCAGGGGCGACATACACCATCTGGATGCGTTCGGATTGGGCCAGTTTCCAGGCCAGGGCGTGTTCGCGGCCGCCAGAGCCGACTACCAGGATTTTCATAGGGGGATTATTCTTCAATGACGGCGTTGGTATAGACTTCCTGAACGTCGTCCAGGTTTTCGAGGGCGTCGAGGATCTTCTGCATCTTGACTGCGTCCTCGCCGGTGAATTCGGTTTCCGTGGCCGGCTTCATGATGATCTCGGCCACTTCGGCCTTGAAGCCGGCCGATTCCAGCGCCTCTTTCACGGCGGCGAAATCGTGCGGGCCGGTCAGCACTTCGAAGCCGCCTTCATCGTCGGCGATCACGTCTTCGGCGCCGGCTTCGAGGGCTGCTTCCATCAGCTTGTCCTCGTCCACGCCGGGCGCGAACATCAGCTGGCCGCAGTGCTTGAACATGAACGCGACCGAACCTTCGGTGCCCATGTTGCCGCCGTATTTATTGAAAGCGTGGCGGACTTCGGCGACGGTGCGGACGCGGTTGTCGGTCATGCAGTCGACGATGATGGCGGCGCCGCCGATGCCATAGCCTTCGTAGCGGACCTCTTCATAGTTGACGCCTTCCAGGCCGCCCGAGCCGCGCTGGATCGCGCGCGTGACGTTTTCCTTCGGCATGTTCGCATCGGCAGCCTTGTCGACGGCCAGGCGCAGGCGCGGGTTGGACGCGATATCGGCGCCGCCCATGCGGGCCGCGACGGTGATCTCCTTGATCAGGCGCGTCCAGATCTTGCCGCGCTTGGCATCGGTCGCCGCTTTCTTATGCTTGATGTTGGCCCATTTGCTGTGTCCAGCCATGTCGAGTCTTCCTTAGACGGTATGCAAGAGTGGCCAGCATTTTACCATAGCGACACTTCCAGATTTTCGCCCCCGTCCATACGCCGCCGCGTAAAAACTTGCAAGAATCGGGGTCAGACCACCATTTTCAAGAATCGGGGTCAGACCAGGGGGGCAGACCAGGGTCAGACCAGGGGTCAAACCACCATTTTCAAAAGATTTCATAAATGGTGGTCTGACCCCGATTTAAGAAAGATTTCAAATCGGTCAGTGGAAATTGCCGGCCGTCAGCGGGCTTGGCGGATTGCTTCTACAATGTCCGCTATGAACGAAAACGCAACAGCTTCGGGCCAGCACACAATCCCACGCCCGGCGCTGGTCGCGGGCCTGGCGATCGCCATCGGCGGCGCCGTGCTGTTTTCCACCAAGGCGGTCGTCGCCAAGCTGCTGTACCGCTACCACATCGACGCGGTCACCCTGATCGCCTTCCGCATGCTGTTCTCGTTCCCGTTCTTCCTCGCCATCGCGGTGTGGAAGATGTGCACCGAGGCGCCGCTCCCTGTCATCGACCGCTGGCGTATCCTCGGCCTCGGCCTGATCGGCTACTACCTGTCCAGCTTCCTCGATTTCCTCGGCCTCCAGTACATCTCAGTCGGCCTCGAACGCCTGATCCTGTTCCTGACGCCCACCTTCGTCCTGCTGATTACCTCGCTGTTCCTGAAGCGCCATATCAGCCGCATCGAGTGGGCCGCCCTGGCCGCGTCCTATTGCGGCATTATCCTGGTGTTCGTGCACGACCTGCAGGGCGGCGCCGGCAACGCCGTCATCGGCTCGCTGCTGGTGCTCGGCTCGGCCATCTCGTACGCGCTGTACCTGCTGTTTTGCGGTGAACTGGTCAAGCGCATCGGCACCCTGCGCCTGGTATCGTATGCAATGTGCGTATCGAGCGTGGCCTGCATCGCGCAGTTTTTCCTGCTGCGCCCCGCCAGCATGCTGGTGCAGCCTATGCCGGTTTACTGGCTCTCGCTCGTCAATGGTATTTTCTGTACTATCTTTCCGGTGTTTATGACGATGTACGCGGTCCGGCGCATCGGCGCCGCCACCGCCTCGCAGGCGGGTATGGTCGGCCCCGTGTCGACGCTGTTCCTCGGCGCGCTGATCCTCGGTGAGCCGATCACCGCCGTGCAGCTGGCAGGCACTGGGATGGTTTTGAGCGGCATTTATATGCTGTCGATGAAGAAGTAGCAGTCCTGATCAACAACGACAAACGGAAACGCAAGCATGAAGCCTCGCATCGCGCTGATCGCGCACGACATGAAAAAAGACGACATGATTACGCTGGCCGCAGAGTATGTGGATTTCCTGCGCGGCTGCCACCTGACCGCGACCGGAACCACCGGCGGGCGCCTGGCCAATGAGGTCGGGCTGACCATCGACCGCAAGCATTCCGGCCCCTTCGGCGGCGACCTGCAGATCGGCGCGATGCTGGTCGAAGGAGAGATCGACGCGGTGATCTTCCTGCGCGACCCGATGACGCCGCAGCCGCACGAGCCGGATATCAACGCGCTGGTGCGCGCCTGCGACGTCCACAACGTGGCGTGCGCGACCAACGTGTCGACCGCGCACCTGCTGCTGGCGCAGCTGCGCACTGCCTCGCGAAAATAGAACACCACCCAACAAGGAGAACACTGATGGCAAAAGCGATTCGGATGCTGCGTACCGGCGGCCCGGAAGTGATGGAATATGTCGACGTCGAAGTAGGCGAACCTGGCCCGGGCGAGGCGCGCGTGCGCCATGCCGCCATCGGCGTCAATTTCATCGACGTCTACTTCCGCACCGGCCTGTACCCGCAGCCGCTGCCGGCCGGCCTTGGCATGGAAGGCGCCGGCGTGGTCGAGGCGGTAGGCGAGGGCGTGACCGAAGTGAAGGTCGGCGACCGCGTGGCCTACGCGGGCCGTCCACCGGGGGCCTACGCCGAGGTGCGCAACATGCCGGCCTGGCTGCTGATGAAGCTCCCGGATTCGATCGCCTTCGAAACCGCGGCCGCGATGATGCTGCAAGGGTTGACGGTGCAGTACCTGTTCAACCGCACCACTCAGCTCAAGGCGGGCGACACGATCCTGTTCCATGCGGCCGCCGGCGGCGTTGGGCTGATCGCCTGTCAGTGGGCGCGCGCCATCGGCGTCAACATGATCGGCACCGTGGGCTCGGCCGCGAAGGCGGAGCTGGCGTTGGCGCATGGCTGCACGCATGTCATCAACTACAACGAAGAGGACTTCGTGGCGCGCGTGGCCGAGATTACCAAGGGCGAGAAGGTGTCGGTAGTGTATGACTCGATCGGCAAGGACACCTTTATCGGCTCGCTCGACTGCCTGCGTCCGCGCGGGCTGATGGTCAGCTTCGGCAATGCGTCGGGCGCGGTGGAGCCGTTTTCACTGAACGAGCTGGCGTCGCGCGGCTCGCTGTTCGTCACGCGGCCGACGCTGTTTGGCTACATCGGAAAGCGGTCGGACCTGGAAGAGATGGCAGGGGACCTGTTCGCGATGGTAGAGAGCGGGAAGGTGAAGATCGATATCCACCAGCGCTACAAGCTGGCGGATGTGCAGCAGGCGCATATCGAACTCGAGGCGCGCAAGACGACGGGGTCGTCGATCCTGCTGCCGTAAATTTGACGTGGCGGGTGGCGCTTCGTTTAGCCGCCGGTGCAAAATCAAAACGGCGGATGCACTCCGTTTATCCGCCCTACGTCGATATTCTGCGTAGGGCGGATAAACGGAGTGCATCCGCCGCTTCTAACCAACTACTTCTCTTCCAGCTTCAGCTCCACCCGCCGCGCCACGCCGCTCACGCCCGGAAATTCCAGGAAAGCGCTGTGCACCAGCGCCGGCATCACCTTCGGCGTCGACAGCTCGCGGCTGATATTCTGCACCGTCACGTCGAACAGCCGCTTGCCATCGCGCGCATCCTTGATGGCCACCTGCAGCTCGCGCCTGTAGTTATGCACGATGGTCTCGTGGTACGCCGGCGTGCCGTACCAGAACGGGTCATAGAACGGGCTGTACCACCCGCGCCAGTACCCATGCCTGCGGTGGTAAGGGTAAGGCCGCATCATGTACGCGGAACGCGGCATCCAGTAATAGTCGAAGTGCGAATACACCGGCTGGTACACCCGCACCGGTATGTCGGTCGTCATGAAACGCATCGCCACCTTTAAAGCCGATGGGCCCGTGCCCGCGTCCTGGAATCCCAGCCGTGCCAGCTCGCTGCGCACCAGCTGCTGGTAGCTGCGCAGCTCCAGCGTGTCGTCCTGCGGCGCCGGCGCTTCGAACGAATAAGTCTTTTCCTGCAGTTGGCCCGGCCACTGGTGGAAGGTCGTGACGTCGCTGCGTATGGTCGTGGCGCATCCGCCGAGCAGCAGCGTCAGCGCGGCGGTTGCAATTGTCAGGATGCGTCTCATTAGATTTGCTCCGAGAAACCTCGTCCTTCAGGACGGGGAGTGAAAGAAGGCGACTGCGCAGCAGTCGATGCCTTGGTTTTAAGAGTGGAACCATGTTCGACAATGGTTGTCGAACATGGATGAAACTGGTTTACCGCTACCGCGTCAAGTCGCTGACCGGCTTGCTGAACAAGCAGGCCCGGGCAGTCAACTTCGTCTGGAATTACTGCAACGACAGGCAAAAGGACGCGCTGCGTTTCGGTCGCCGCTGGCATACCGGTTTTGATCTGATCAAGCTCACCACCGGGTGCAGCAAGGAGCTTGGCCTTCACTCGGGGACGGTCAACGACGTATGCCAGCAGTACGCCAGGTCGCGCTCCCAGTCGCATCGGCCCTACCTTCGCTATCGCGGCAGGAAGTCCTTGGATTGGGTGCCGTTGAAAGGACGTGAACTGAAACGCGAAGGCAATGCCTTCCGCTTTGCCGGCAATACCTTCCGCGTGTTCCATTCGCGCGCGCTGCCCGAGGGCAAAATCACCGACGGGACCAACTTCTCGCGCGACCGGTGCGGCAACTGGTTCCTCAATATCGTCCTTGAAGTACAGGCGCCGCCTGCCCGCTTGCCGGTGCGCGGTGTGGGAATCGACCTTGGCCTGAAAGACCTGGCCACACTGAGCGACGGCAGCCGCATCGCGGCGCCGCAGATCTACCGTGCCAGCGAGGCGGCGTTGGCGGTAGCCCAGCGCGCCCGCAAAAAGAAACGGGTTGCGGCGCTCCACGCCAAGATTGCCAATCGTCGTCGCCATTACCTGCACATCTGCACCAGCGCCATCGTCGGCGCCTTCGACTACATTGTGGTCGGCAATATCAATGCTTCCGCGCTCGCCAAAACCAGCATGGCGAAGTCCGTCTACGATGTCGGCTGGTCGTCCTTCCGAGCACAACTGGCGTACAAGGCTGTTAAGCATGGCGCCTGGTTTGAAGAAGTGAACGAAAGCTTTACCACCCAGATCTGCTCGGATTGCGGCGCTGTTCCCGATTCGCGGCCGAAAGGTATCGCAGACCTTGGAAGCATGTTCACAGAACATGCGAAAGAATGGCGTTGTTGTGATTGCGGCGCGGTACATGATCGTGATCTCAATGCTGCGTTGAACATTCTCCGTCGCGGACGTGCGACGCTAGCTGTAGGAATCTCCGGCCTTTAGGTCGGGGAGGACGTCAACTCATTCTCCATGCGGGTACGGTATCCACCCAATGTTAACTTTATGTCTCTACATGTATTCTTGCAGATAATTTACAGAATGTTACCCTGTGCACATAGCGTTACAACGAATATTGTGAGCTGTGCAACCTGGCGGTCTTGGTAGAATAGGGGACTGTCCACCTGCCCACGTCGAATTTCCCATGCGCACAGATACCCCCCAGACTATCTACCGGAAAGACTACACGCCGCCGGCCTACCTCGTCGATACTGTTGAGCTCGGTTTCGACCTCGACCCGGAAACCACCATCGTCGCCAGCCGCCTCACCATGCGCCGCAACCCGGACAGCACCGAAGCCGGCATCGAGCTGTATGGGCAGAACCTGAAACTGGTGGCGCTGCGCATGAATGGCGCCACCTTGCGCGAAGGCGACTACCGCATCAGCAGCAATGTCCTGCGTATCTCCAAGGCGCCCGACCAGGTCACGCTGGAAATCGAAACCCTGACCTCGCCAGCCCAGAACACCACGCTGAACGGCTTGTACGTGTCCAACGGCAATTTCTTCACGCAGTGCGAGGCCGAGGGCTTCCGCTGCATTACTTACTTCCCGGACCGCCCGGACGTGATGGCCAAGTACACGGTAATGCTGCGCGCCGACAAGCAAAAGTATCCGGTGCTGCTGTCGAACGGCAACCTGGTCGAGGCGGGCGACCTGCCCGATGGCCGTCACTACGCCAAGTGGGAAGACCCGTTCAAGAAGCCGTCCTACCTGTTCGCGCTGGTCGCCGCGCGCCTTGTCTGCCAGGAAGAAACCTTCAAGCTGATGGATGGCCGCGACGCCCTGCTGCAGGTATGGGTCGAGGATGGCAACCTCGACAAAACCGACTACGCGATGCAGTCGCTGAAGAACAGCATCCGCTGGGACGAGGAGCGCTTCGGCCTCGAACTTGACCTCGACCGCTTCATGATTGTCGCCGTCAGCGACTTCAACATGGGGGCGATGGAGAACAAGGGCCTGAACATCTTCAACACCAAGTTCGTGCTGGCCAATTCGCGCGTCGCCACCGACGTCGACTACGCCGGCATCGAAGCGGTGGTCGGGCACGAGTACTTCCACAACTGGACCGGCAACCGCGTCACCTGCCGCGACTGGTTCCAGCTGTCGCTGAAGGAAGGCCTGACCGTGTTCCGCGACCAGGAATTCTCTGCCGACATGATCGGCACCGACAGCGGCCGCGCCGTCACCCGTATCGAACAGGTGCGCACCCTGCGCCAGGCCCAGTTTCCCGAGGACGCCGGTCCGATGGCGCACCCGGTGCGTCCCGATTCCTTCGTCGAGATCAACAATTTCTACACCGTCACCGTGTACGAGAAGGGCGCCGAAGTTGTGCGCATGTACCAGACCCTGCTGGGCCGCGACGGCTTCCGCAAGGGCATGGACCTGTACTTCAAGCGCCATGACGAACAGGCGGTCGAATGCGACGACTTCCGCGCCGCGATGGCCGACGCCAATGGCCGCGACCTGGCCCAGTTCGAACGCTGGTACAGCCAGGCCGGTACGCCGGTGCTGACCGCCAGCGGAAAATATGACGCCCGCTGGCTTACCTTCGAGCTGACCCTGTCCCAAAGCTGCCCGGCGACGCCCGGCCAGCCGGACAAGCTGCCGTTCCATATTCCCGTGGCCGTCGGCCTGCTGGGCGCGGACGGCAAGGACCTGCCGCTGACGGTGGGCGGCAAGCAGCATGGCGGCACCGCCGTGCTGGAGCTGACCGAGGCCAGCCAGGTGTTCCGCTTTACCGGCGTGAAGGAAGAACCGACGCCGTCGATACTGCGCGACTTTTCCGCGCCCGTCGTGCTCAACTATCCTTACACCGACGACGAACTGCTGCACCTGTTCAGCCACGACAGCGACCCGGTCAACCGCTGGGAAGCCGGCCAGCGGCTGGCCATGGAGCGCCTGCTGAAGCTAACCGCAGCAAGCGCCCATGGCAGCAAGCAGGAGCTCGACGACACCTTCATCGAAGCGATGCGCAAGATCCTGGTGGACGAATCGCTCGACGCCGCCTTCCGCGAAAACGCCTTGCTGCTGCCGTCCGAAACCATGGTGGCCGAGCAGATGGAGGTGGTGGACCCGCAAGCCATCCACCGCGCGCGCCAGTTCATGCGCCGCGTGATCGGCGAGCGCCTGCGCGCTGACCTGCACGCGCAGTACGACGCCAACCTGACGCCGGGCGATTACAGCCCTGACGCCATCTCGGCCGGCAAGCGCGGCCTGAAGAATATCGCGCTGGCCTACCTGAGCGCCGCCCCGGACGAGCATTCCGACGCCCTGGCCCGGCGCCAGTTCGACGAAGCCGGCAACATGACCGACCGCGTGGCCGCGCTGGTTTCGCTGATCCATTCCGAATCCGCTGGCGCCGCGCTGGCGCTCGAGAAGTTCTACGACGAGTTCGACAACGAGGCGCTGGTGATCGACAAGTGGTTCGCGATGCAGGCGGCGGCGCCGGGAACGGACGTGGCCATGGTGCGCTCGCTGATGCGGCATCCGGCATTCACGCTGAAGAACCCGAACCGCGCGCGCAGCCTGCTGTTCAACTTCGCCAACGGCAACCCGGCGCAGTTCCACGCACCGGACGGCAGCGGCTACGCATACTGGGCCGAGCAGGTGATGGCGCTGGACAAACTGAACCCGCAAGTGGCCGCCCGCCTGGCCCGCTCGATGGACCGCTGGCGCCGTTATTCGCCGGCCTTGCAGGCGCAGATGAAAACGGCGCTGCAGAAGGTCGCCGGCGCGCCGAAGCTGTCGAACGATGTGACGGAAGTGATTACGAAGGCCTTGTCGAACTAATAGCCCGGCAAGCGCAGCATCAAAGAACACAAGACAGAACCAACCCAAACCAAAGGAAGTCCATGAAACGCGTCAGTCTCACGCAATACCTGGTAGAAGAACAGCGTCACAACAACTCCATTCCCGCCGAACTGCGCCTGCTGATCGAAGTCGTGGCGCGCGCCTGCAAGACCATCAGCCACGCGGTTGGCAAGGGCGCGCTGGGCGAAGTGCTCGGCAGCGCCGACACCGAAAACATCCAGGGCGAAGTGCAGAAGAAGCTCGACATCATCTCCAACGAAATCCTGCTCGAAGCGAACGAGTGGGGCGGCCACCTGGCGGCGATGGCGTCGGAAGAAATGGAATCGATCCACCCGATCCCCAACCGCTACCCGATGGGCGAATACATGCTGCTGTTCGATCCGCTCGACGGCTCGTCCAACATCGACGTCAACGTGTCGATCGGCACCATCTTCTCGGTGCTGAAGGCGCCGGACGGCATGGGTACGCCAACCGAGGCGCACTTCATGCAGCCGGGCAGCTCGCAGGTCGCCGCCGGCTACGCCGTCTATGGCCCGCAGACCATGCTGGTGCTCACCACCGGTAACGGCGTCAACTGCTTCACGCTCGACCGCGAGATGGGTTCGTGGGTGCTCACCCAGCGCAACATGACGATCCCGGAAACCACCAAGGAGTTCGCGATCAACATGTCCAACCAGCGCCACTGGCACGAGCCGGTCCAGCGCTACGTTGGCGAAATGCTGCAGGGCGTGACCGGCCCGCGCGAAAAGGACTTCAACATGCGCTGGATCGCCTCGATGGTGGCCGACGTGCACCGCATCCTGAACCGCGGCGGGATCTTCATGTACCCGGCCGACAAGCGCGACACGTCGATGCCGGGCAAGCTGCGCCTGATGTACGAAGCGAACCCGATGGCGATGATAGTCGAACAGGCCGGCGGCGCCGCCACCGACGGACGCCAGCGCATCCTCGACATCCCGCCGCAGAAGCTGCACCAGCGCGTGCCGGTTTTCCTCGGCTCGAAGAGCGAAGTCGAGCGCGTGACCAGCTATCACGCCGAATAAGAAAGCGCGCTTTCTTCAGAAAAAAGCAAGTTTCACTGATTCGGACTAGCAAGATTCAGTGAAACTTTGCTAGAATATGCGTCTTTCGCCGCTTTAGCTCAGTCGGTAGAGCAGTTCATTCGTAATGAAAAGGTCGCCAGTTCGATTCCGGCAAGCGGCACCAAGATTCAGGCAGTAAGGAAAAAACCCGCGTTCCCCAGGTTCCGCGGGTTTTTTTTCGCCCGGCTTTTTACCTCCGGATTTCTTTCCGGCCTTTTTCTTTGGTTGACGTTCGATTCAATTGCCGCGCGAAACCCACCAATTCCCCCAGTCATGTTTCGCCGGTCACCACTGCGTACCCCTTGTTGTGTTCCTTCCGATCTCTGTTAGTCAACGCACAGTGGAATACGGCTGATCGTTATATTTTTGAATTCGCTCACCAGATTCCTTGCCGTCCTCAAGGCAATGAACGGGCCGCCCAATGCGGTCCGTGTGACTCTTTCATCCGGGCATTTCGGAAGTCGGAAGCAGGGCTTCACCGTTTTACGCCGCATTGGTACAACTATTTAAAGGGAACGCATCATGGATAATCAAAAGTCGAACGAAGGAAGCGCACGCGAAGCAGGCCGTGACAACACTGGCAGCATGGGCAAGGACATGGATCAGTCCAGCCAGCGCGGCGGCACCGGCTCGGGTAGCAGCGCAAGCGGCGGCTCTCCGGGCGCCGGCAACATGGGCAGCGCTTCCAGCGGCAGCATGGGCAGCTCTGCCAGCGGCAGCGCATCGTCCGGCAGCGGCAGCGCCATGGGCCGCAGTCCAGGCTCGATGGGCTACGACATGGAAAAGGGCGTCGAGAGAAAGGCCTCCGAGCTGCACAAGACCATCGACAAGGCAGCCGGTGCGGCGCAGCCTGCGATGGAACGCATGGCCAGCGGCGCCCATGAAGGCGTCGACAAGCTGTCGCACGCGCTGTCGGGCGCATCCGAACGCATGAGCGAGAAGTCGCGCCAGCTGAGCGAAGCGGCAAAGCACTTCGCCGAGACCGGCCGCGAGTATGTCCGCAGCAGCCCGGGCACCGCCGTGATGGGCGCACTGGCAGCGGGCTACCTGCTGTCGAAAATCCTCGGACGCCGTCATCACTGATATACCGCAGGCGCCCTGAAACGCGCCAGTCCGCAGCCGCGGGCTGGCGCGCTTTACGTCAAGCGTCGTTACGCCTCAGTGGCCGCCACCACCGGCTCCTTGTGCCTGCGCGCCTTCGCCATCCACCGCTTGAGCAAATGCTCCAGGTCGTCGATATAGGTAAACACCGCCGGCACCACCAGCAAGCTGAGGCAAGTCGACGTAATCAATCCCCCGATGACGGCGATCGCCATCGGCGACCTGAAGCTCGGATCCGCCCCCCAGCCCAGCGCCAACGGCGTCATGCCGGCGCCCATCGCGATGGTGGTCATGATGATCGGCCGGCTCCTCTTGTGGCAGGCATCGACCAGCGCATCGAAGCGGTTCATGCCAGCCTGCCGCGCCAGGATCGCGTAGTCCACCAGCAGGATCGAGTTCTTGGTCACGATCCCCATCAGCATGATCAGGCCGATCATCGACGGCATCGACAGTGCCTTGCCGGTAATGAGCAGCGCCACGAACGCGCCGCCGATCGACAGCGGCAGCGCCGCCAAAATGGTCACCGGCTGCATGAAGTCCTTGAACAGCAAGACCAGCACGCCGTAAATGCACAGCACTCCGATCAGCATCGCGATGCCGAAGCTTGCGAACAGGTTGGCCATCTCCTGCGCGTCGCCCAGTTCCGCCACCTTGACCGAAGGCGGCAGGTTGTTCATCGACGGCAGCGCGCGCGCTTCCGCGTTGACCTCACCCAGCGAACGGCCCGACAGCTCGACTTCGAGCAAGACGTTGCGGCTGCGGTTAAGCCGGTCGATCTGCGCCGGCCCGCTCTCCATCGTCACCGTCGCCACGTTGGCCAGCATCACCGGCCCGTTCTTGCCCGGCACGTTGAGCCGCTCGATGGCGGCCAGGTCGGCGCGCACCGCGTCCGGCAGCTTGACGCGGATCGGCACCTGGCGCTCGGTCAGGTTCATCTTGGTCAGCGCCACGTCGTAGTCGCCGGCCGTGGCCACGCGCACGGTTTCGCCGATGGCGGCAGCGGTCACGCCCAGGTCGGCAGCGCGCGCAAAGTCGGGCCGCACGATGATCTCCGGCCGCACTAGCGAGGCGCTCGAGCTGACGTTGCCGATGCCGTGAAGCGTGCGCAGTTCGCGCTCCACGCGCCGCGCCGCCGCGGTCAGAGCCGCCGGGTCTTCGCTTTGCAGCACCAGCTGCATCTTGACGCCGGTGTCGGCCGGGCCGACGTTGAATTTTGCGCCAGGGATGTGGTCGAGGCGGGCGCGGATCGCCTTCTCGATGTCGTCCATCGACTCGTCGCGGTCGTTGCGGTGCACCGTGGTCAGGGTCAGGATGGCGCGCCGCGCTTCCGCCGCGGCGCCGGGGGCGAAGGCGTCGCCGCTGGAGCCGCCGCCGATCGAGCTGAAGATGCCGGTCACGCCCTTGACCTGCATCGCCGCCGCGCGTGCGTGTTCGGCCACGGCGCGCGTTTCGGCCAGCGTGGAGCCGGGCGGCAGTTCGAGGTTGATCTGGGTTTGCGCGCGGTCGGCCGGCGGCACGAAGCCGGTCGGCAGCAGCGCGATCAGGGCCAGCGACCCGAAGAAGAACAAGCCGGAGCCGATCGCGGTCACGAGCCGGTGACGCAGGCACCATTTCATCGCGCGTATGTAGTTGGTCATGATCCAGCCGTCCTTTTCGTCGGTGTGCTTTACCGGCTTCAGGATGTAGGCGGACATCATCGGCGTCAGCAGCCGCGCCACCACCAGCGAGGCCAGGATGGCCAGCACCGCGGTCCAGCCGAACTGCTTGAAGAACAGCCCGGGAATGCCGCCCATGAACGCGGTCGGCAGGAACACCGCCACCAGCGCAAACGTCGTGGCGATCACCGCCATGCCGATTTCGTCGGCCGCTTCCATGGCCGCCTGCATCGGCGTCTTGCCCATGCGGAGGTGGCGCGAGATGTTCTCGATTTCGACGATCGCATCGTCGACCAGCACCCCGACAACCAGCGCGAGCGACAGCAGCGTCACGGTGTTGAGCGTGTAGCCGAACCAGTACTGGCCAAGGAAGGCCGGGATCACCGACAGCGGCAGCGCGGAGGCGGCCACCAGCGTGGCGCGCCAGTCGCGCAGGAACCACCACACCACCAGCACCGCCAGGATCGCGCCTTCGTACAGCAATTCCATCGAGCCGTCGAAGTTTTCCTCGACCGGGAAGGCATTGTCGATCACCTGCTGCAGCTGCACGTTGGGGTGGTCCTGCTGCAGGGTCGCCACTGCCTCGCGCACGCTTTCGGCAACCACGATCTCGCTGGCGCCCTTGGTGCGGAATACCTCGAAGCCGACCACGCGCTTGCCATTGAACTCGGCCAGAGAGCGCGGCTCGGACACGGTGTCGGTCACGCTGGCGACCTGGTCGAGGCGTATGCGGCGGCCATCGGCAAGGGGGATGTCCATCGCCGCCAGGTCGGCCGCCGTCTTGACAGTTGCGATGGTGCGCACCGACTGCTCGGCGCCGCTGATGTCGCCGCGTCCGCCCGGCTCTTCGCGCTGCACCATGCGCAGCTGGCGCGACACGTCGACGGCGGACACGCGCAGTCCCGCCATGCGTTCGTTATCCAGTTCCACGCGCACCTCGCGCGACACTCCGCCCACGCGCTTGACCGCGCCTACACCGGGCACGCTGAGCAGGCGCTTGGCGACCGTGTTATCGACAAACCAGCTCACTTCCTGGTCGTCCAGCTTTGCGCCGCGTCCTTCGGCGGCGGCCGCGATAAAGGTCAGCACCACCCGGCCCGCGGTGGAAGCCTTGGTGACGGACGGGTCGCGCATCTCGGCCGGCAGGTCGGCCTTGACCCGCGCCACCGCATCGCGCACATCGTTGACCCCTTCGGCGATCGGCTTCTCGAGGATGAATTCGACGGTGATGTTGGCCACGCCGTCCAGCACCCTGGTATAGATGTTCTTCACCCCTTGCAGGGTGGCGACCGAATTCTCGATCTTGCGCGCGACTTCGGTTTCCAGCTGGGCCGGCGCGGCGCCTTCCAATGCGGCGGTGACGGTCACGATCGGCAGTTCGATGTCCGGGAAGTCCTGCACCGCGTTGGCCTTGTAGGCCAGCAGGCCGGCCAGCGTCAGCAGGACGAACAGCATGATCGCCGGGACCGGGTTCTTGATGGAGAGGGCGGAAAAATTCATCGCGGCTCCTTACCTGGCAGCGGCAGGCGCCGCCGGCGGGGCGACGTTGCGCACCAGGTCGCCATCGTTCAGGAAGCCGGCTCCGCTGACCACCACCACCGTATCGGGCGCCAGGCCGGCCACGATCTCGACCCGGTCGCCCAGGCGGCGGCCGCTGGTCACCTTGACCTGGCTTACGCGGCTGTCGCGGTTCAGGCGGAACACGTAGGAGAAGCCGTCGCGTACCGCGACCGCCTGCTGCGGCACCGTCATCGCCTGGGTGGTTCCAAGTTCGAACTGGCCGCTGGCGAACATGCCGGCCTTGAACGGCGCATCGCCCTTCAGAGGCGGCAGGTCGACGTAGACGAGCGCATAGCGCGTCTGCGGGTCGACGGTCGGCGCAATCATGCGCACGCGGCCCTGCACCTCGCTGCCATTGGGGGCGATTACGCGCGCCGTGGCGCCGGCCTTGATGCGCGGCAGTTCGTTGGCGGTCACCTCGGCGCGCCATTCAAGGCGGCCCTGGCGGATCATGCGGAACAATTCGGTGCCGACGCCAACCACCGAGCCGACGGTCGCGGTGCGGGCCGAGATAACGCCGCTGTCGGGCGCCGTCACCCGCGTGAACTTCAGACGCAGCTGCTGGGACGACAGGCCTGCGCGCGCAGCGGCGATGCGGGCGTTGGCGGTCTGCTCAGCGGTGACGTACTGGCTGATCTGCTGGGCCGACAGCGCGCCCGAGTTCTGAAGGCTGCGTGCGCGGCCGGCGTTGGCCGCCGCTTCGGCGGCGGTGGCCTGCGCTTCCATTAGCGCCGCACGCGCCTGCGCCACGTCGGCGTTGACGGTATCGTCCGAGAACACCGCCAGCACCTGGCCTTTTTTCACGGCGTCGCCGACGTTGACGCGCACTTCGGTTAGCCGCATGCCGCCCAGTTCACTGCCGATCACCGCTTCCTGCCATGCCGCGATGTTGCCGTTGGCGGTCAGGTTCAGCGGCAGGCTGGCGGCCGCCGGACGCGCGGCGGTGACGGCCAGAGCGGGCCGGGCTGGCGCCGTCTTCTGGTCGCCGGCCGCGTTCGAGCTGGCGCTGGCCGCCAGCAGGATGATGCACAGTGCGGCGAGCGAACCGAGGATGAGTTTTGCGGCCGGTTTGAGTGTGGAGTTTTTCATGTGGTGGTGTTTGATCGTCGGTATCAGTTCGCGGCGCGGCCCGTCCAGCCGCCGCCGGCGGCGCGGTACAGCGCAACCCAGGCGGCACTGCGCTCGCGCTGCAGTGTGATGACGGCGTTTTCGGCAGCCAGGCGGGTGCGGCGCGCGTCTTCCAGTTCGAGCAGGCTGCCCATGCCCATCTTGTAGCGGTCTTCGGCCGCGATGAAGGCGCTCCTGTAGCCCGCCATCGCCGCCTGCGCGTCGCTGCTGCGCGCGGCAGTGCTGTCCAGCCTGACCAGCGCTTCCTCCACTTCGCGCACCGCCTGGCGTGCACCGGCGCGGTAGCGCGCCACTGCTTCCTCGTAGCGCGCCCTGGCGACATCGACGTTGGCGGCACGGCGGCCGGCGTCGAACAGCGGCACCGACAGGGACAGCGGCCCGATGGTCCAGGCGTCGAGCTGGGTGTTTTCGCCGCCGCTGCGGAAGTTGGCCACGCCGACCATGCCCTGCAGCGACAGGCGCGGGTAGCGCTGCGCTTGCGTGCTGCCGACCTCGAAGCTGGCTGCGGCCACTTCGCGCTCGGCCGAGTACAGGTCGGGACGCTGCGACAGTACCTGGGCGGGCAGGGCGCTGATCGCCAGTGCGGCCGGCTCCACCGCCCCGGACGCGGCCAGCAGTCGGCGCAGCGCCGGTTCCTCGGTGCCGGTAAGGGCCACCAGCGCCTTGATGTCGATGTCGCACAGCGTGCGCTGCTGGGTGGCGCGGCTGCTGGCGTCGGCCGCGCTGGCGCGCGCAAGCGCCGCATTGGCGGGCGCCTCGAAGCCGGCGTCGGCCGACAGGCCAGTCAGGCGCGAAGTGTCCGCACGCGAAACGGCGTCCTGCTGCGCTACGGACAGCAGCTGTTCGCAGGTGCGCAGGCTGTAGTACTGGTTGGCGGTTTCGGCCGCCACCGACACGCGCGCGTCATGCCACAGCGCGCCGGCGCCGAGCAGGCGCTCCTGGGCGGCATTGCGTTCGCCGCGGCGGGCGCCGAACAGGTCGATCTCCCATGAGGCCTGCAGCCCGAGCTGGGAGGTGGTGCCGCCGGGGAGGGTGCTTTGCTGGCTGGCGCGGCTGACGCTCGCGAAGCCGTCGACGCTTGGGATCAGCGCGGCGCCGGCGCCTACACGCTGGGCGCGCGCGGCTTCGAGACGGGATGCCGCGGCTGCGATGGTGGGACTGGCCTGCTGGGCCGCCGCGACCAGCTGCGCCAGCAGCGGATCGCCCTGTCTGCTCCACCACTGCGACAAGTCGGCCACGCTGCCGTTGTGCGCCAGCGGCGCCTGCCACGCGCCTGGCAGCGGCGCTTCGACCCGGGCCGGCGGGGGCGAAAGCGCACAGGCGCCAAGCAGCAGCGGCAGCGCCGCGCCGAACAATCGTCGCATCGTCATTGATGGTCTTCCGTGAGCCGATTTCTCGAATCACGTGAGTATATCGTCGGATGCCTGGCTATTGTTAGGCGAGATCTTCAGTTGTGCAGAGGGCGAACTGCATTACGGCGTGGCCATTTTGGTGAGGCCTCGCGCATCGTAGTTCTACTGTATTGCGGTGCACAATGAATGCGTTTATATTGAACCCGTCTCCTCCAATCTCTTCGATTGGATTACCGCCCGCCCACCACCGTTGGTGTGCGGGCGTCTTTTTTTTCTGCTGCGTCAGCCGGCAATGGAAGGCGCGATGCGGCGCGCCGGCAGCGACAGGGTAAACGTGCTGCCATGTCCAAATTCGCTCGACAGGGTCAGCGTGCCGCCCATCAGTGTGGCCAGGTTCCGGCACAGGTACAGACCCAGGCCCGCGCCTTCGACATGGCGGGTGGACGTCGAGTCGAGCTGGGAGAATGCCTGGAACAGCTTGGCCTGGTCTTCCTGGCGGATGCCGCTGCCGCTGTCCTGCACCGAGAACTCGGTCAGCTCCTGGCCTTCGTCGCCGAAGCGCTCGCGCAGCGACACCCGTATCCGGCCGCCCTGGTCGGTAAACTTGGTGGCGTTGTTGACCAGGTTGATGACGATCTGCGTCAGCGCGCGCCGGTCGGAAGCGATGATCACCGGCGCTTCCGGCAGGTCGAGCTCCAGCGCCAGACCCTTTTGCGCGACGAGCGGACGCAAGGTGTCGGCGGTTTCGTTCAGCAGGTTCTGGCAATGCACGCGCTCCGACGCCAGCGTCACCTTGCCCGATTCAATTTTGGCGACGTCGAGGATGTCGTTGATCAGCGAAAGCAGGTGGCGCGCGCTAGTGCGTATCGTGTTGAGCTGCTTGTCCTGGTCGGACGTCAGCGGGCCGGCCAGTTTCATCAGCAGCGCGCCGGTGAAGCCGATGATGGCATTCAGCGGCGTACGCAGCTCGTGCGACATGTTGGCGATGAAGGCGGACTTCATGCGGCTGGCCTCGGCCAGCTCCAGGTTCTTTTGCGCGATTTCGCGGTTGGTGTTTTCCAGTTCGGCCGCGTGGTGCGCCAGGCGCATGTTCAGCTCGATCACCTGGCGCTCGCGCGCCTGCAGCTCGCCGTTGACCTGCACCGCCTGCTCGTAGGTCGAGATCAGGAGGTCGAGGATCTGCTGGCGGCCGGCGTTGATGAAGTGCTTCTGGTCGCCCAGGTAGAGCGCGATGCCTACTTCGACATTCATGTCGCGGCGCAGGACCCGGTTGGCCAGCATCTGGCTGATCCGGCTCAACAGGTAGTCCTCGGCGTAGGGCTTGCGGATGAAATTGTCGGCGCCGCATTCGATGCCGCGGATGATGTCCTTGGCGTCGTTCAGCGCCGTCACCAGGATCACCGGGATGTCCTGCAGCGCGGGATCGGTCTTGATCGCGCGGCACAGGTCGTAACCGTTCATCTCCGGCATGACGATATCCGACAGGACCAGGTCGGGCTTGGCGTCGCGGATCGCGTCGAGCGCCTGCTTGCCGTTTCCGGCAACGCGCACGCGGTACTCGCGCGACTGGATCAGGCGGCGCAGGCGCTCGGCCTGGGTGGGACTGTCCTCGACGATCAGGATTTCAAATGCCTGCGACTGGCGTGCGTAGCTGAAGTCCAAGTGGCCTCTCCTTCAAGCGGGTGCCCGCACCGGACTGCGCGGGATGATGGGGACTATATCCAATCCCCGGCATTAAAACGCAATTTTCCAGCCGTGCCGAGTCACATTTTTTACGACCCGTCGTCGCCCTGGAACCCGCCCGCGCGCCATGTCAATACAAGCGTGTCGCGGTGGCCGTTGGCGCCGTCGGGCTGGATCGGCGTCGACTCGTGGATCACGCGTGCGTCGTCGAGCAGCAGCAGGGTCCATGGCTCCAGCATCGTGAAGCGCTTGCCGTTGGGCCCATCGGCCTCGAACACGCGCGTCTCGCCGCCCTTGATGTGGTCCCGGCCCACCAGCAGCACGGCGACGAAATCGACGCCGTCGCGGTGCGCGCCTTCCGGCGTCGGACGGCCGATGCCTTCCAGCGTATCGATGCGGAACTGGTGCGCCTCGACGAACCACTGGCTGGTGCCGGACACCTGGGTGCAGACTTCGCCCAGGCTGCGTATCAGTCCCTGCCAGGCGCCCTGCGCCACGGTGCCTGGTTCGACGGGCGCGAACAGGCGGCGCATGCCGCCGTGCAGCGCGTTGTATTCGACCGGCTGCCAGTGCGCGCGGTGCGGCGCCTGTTCCAGTTCGGCGCCGCGCTGCACGAAGCAGGCGTGGCGGCGGCGCCGGTAGCGGCCGGAGTCCTTCAGGTAGTTGTCGAGTTCCAGGTTGTCCCAGCTGGCGGCAAGCTGGGACAGTTCGGCTTCGCTGCAGCCGGCCATGGCGCGCACGTCGGCAGGCCTGAGCAAGGCATAGCCGTCCTGCTTCAGGTCTGCGGCAAGGCGGGAGGGAAGGGTGTAGGGAGGTTCTGCATTAGTCATGCCCTCAAGCGTACCATTTTTCGACTGCGGCGGCAGGCCGCGGCCCTACCACTGCATGACGGCGGCAAAGCGGAAACTGCGCGGTTCGAGCGGGTGGAAATGCACGTCCTCGCTTGCCTCCGCCTCGCCCTTCAGGCGCGACGCGTAATAGTACGCGATGGCCGGGTCGCTCCGGTTGCCCAGGTTGAAGCCTTCGAGCTCGAATCGCAGCTTGCTGCTGGCCTTGTAGCCGATGCGCGCCGTCAGGGTCGCGCTGCCGCCGCCGCGCACGCTGTTGTCTTCGGTGAGGGGACGCGGACCCGCATAGCGCACGCCCGCCGCGCCCGACCATGCACCGCGCGGCTCGACCGCCAGCATCAGCTGGCCGACGCCTTCGACGGCGCCGGCAATCCGGTCCTGGCCGGGTGCCGCGCCGCGCGAACGGGCGCGCGCGTAGGCGATGTCGGCATCGACCGCGAGCCACGGCAGCGGCTTGAAACGGTTGGACAGCTCGGCGCCGTTGCGGATGCTCGGCAGGCCGGCTTCGGTGGTGCCGCCGTCGCCGAGGTAGGTGAGCTCGGAGTCGAACGTCAGTCGGTAAATCGCGAGCGAGGTTTGCAGGCGCGGCGTCCAGTCATGGCGCAGGCCGGCCTCCATGCCGCGCGACCGGACCAGGCCAGGCGAACGCGCGGCCGCGTCACCGGTGGCGGGATCGATGGCCGCAGTCGTGCCGCGCGCGTCGTTGCTGTGGAAGCCGCTGCCGAGGTTGAAATACAGCTCGGTGTTCGGGTGCGGCGCGAAGATCACGTTCAGCGAAGGGCTTGCCAGCGACGCGTGCGCGGTGCCGGAATTGGCGGCCAGGTTGCTGCGCACATCGAAGCGGTAGCCGTCGGCGCGTACGCCGGCCACCGTGCGCAGCGTGTCGTTCCAGCGCGTGTGGGCCTCGGCGTAGATGCCCGCGCTCGACTCCACCACGTGGTCTTCGCGCGTTACCGAGATACGGCGGCGTTCGCGCGTGTTGTACAGGCCATTGAAGATATTGTCGTTCTGGAGCTGGACGCCGAGCGTGAGGTCCGACGCCGGCAGCCCGGCGTGCAGATGCCAGGTATGCGAGGCGTTCAGGCCGCTGGTGACGCGGCGGTCGGGCTGGGCGAACTGGTCGCCGTTGACCGGGTCCACCAGGAACCAGGTAAAGTTGGAGTACAGGTCGAGCTGGTTGCGAATCACGTAGACGCTGGCCTTCGACGACGACTCGTTGGCGGTGCGGCGCCACGTGCCCGACAGGCTGTAGCGGTGTGCCTTGCCGCCGTCGCTGGGGTCGACCGTGTCGAAGCTCCCGAGCTGGCCGGCGTCGATCGCGCGCTGCGGGACCTGGTCGGTGGCGTTCCAGTTGCCGCGGTAGGCCATTGCCGAGATGCTGAAGCCGTTGTTGGCGTAGCCGCGGCTGTAGCGCAGCACCGCGTTTGCCTTGCGGTAGTTCTCCGGCTGCGTGAACGGCCCGTCCTTGTGCAGCAGTTCGAGCGCGTACAGCAGGCTGCCGCCGCCCAGTTGCGGCGACGAAGCGAACACCGTGCGGGCGTAGCCGTCCTGGCCGATAGT
>NZ_QYUP01000037.1 GCF_003590855.1 Massilia cavernae | reverse complement strand
GCGCCGCGGTGCCCGCCGACGAAGCCGCAAGGCTGAAAACCGAACTGACGCCGCTGGGCGGCGAGAAGGCCGGTAACAAGGACGGCTCGATTCCGGCATGGAGCGGCGGCTACACCACCCCGATCGCCGGCGACAAGGCCGGCGGCCGCCGCGGCGATCCGTTCAAGGACGAGAAGCCGCTGTTCTCCATCACAGCCAAGAATGCGGAGCAGTACGCCGACAAGCTCACCGACGGCACGCGGGCGCTGCTGAAAAAGTATCCATCCACCTACCGCGTCGACATCTACAAGACCCACCGCACGGCAGCGGCGCCGCAGTGGGTGTATGAGAACACGCTCAAGAACGCGACCCGCGGCAAGCTGGAAGGCGGCGTGCCGCGCGGCGTCTACGGCGGCATTCCCTACCCGATCCCGAAGACCGGCGAGGAAGTCATGTGGAACCACATGCTGCACTGGCGCGGCACGTCGTGGAAGTTCGCCAATAACTGGTACCAGCTGACGGCGGACGGCCGCCAGTGATGGTGTCGGATACCGCGGGCGACCAGCAGTTCCCTTACTACTACCAGGACGGCAACGTCGACAGTTTCGAGAAGGGCGACGGCGTATTCTGGAACGTCCGCATCCGCAACCTCGGTCCGGCGCTGCGTGCCGGCGAAGCGCTGCTGGCCCACGAAAACGTCGATGCCAGCAAGCTGCAGACCTGGGTCTACCTGACCGGCCAGCGCCGCGTGCGCAAGCTGCCGAACGCCTGCTGCGACGCGCCGACCCCGGCGGCGGCCGGCGTGATGAGCTTCGACGAGATCTACACCTGGACCGGCCGCCTCGACCGCTTCAACTGGAAGATCGTCGGCAAGAAGGAAATGTACATCCCGTACAACAATAACCTGTTCATGCAGCCGAAGACCGATGCCCAGGTGCTTGGCAAAAACCACTACAACCCCGAGTTCATGCGCTGGGAACTGCACCGCGTATGGGTAGTGGAAGCGACGCTGCGCCCGGGCCAGCGCCACCAGGCGCCGAAGAGCCGATACTACTGCGACGAGGACACCTGGATCTGCGTGCTGGGCGACCGCTGGGATGCCGGCGGCCAGCTGTGGAAGACCCTGTGGTCGCAGGTCTTCGTCGCGCCCGACCTGCCGGGCCTGGTAATCGGCTCGAACGGCTTCAACGACCTGCTGTCGGGGGCGGCCTTCGTCGGCCAGCTGTATAACAGCAAGCCGGGCCAGGTCACTCTGCAGAAGCGCCTTCCGGACAGCCACTTCAGCCCGGAAGCGATTGCGGGCGAGAGCGTACGCTGATCCACCGGAGCTGATGCGATGATCGAATGCGTACGCAAGACGGCCAGTGCCATATTGCTGGCAGCCCTGTCCGGCGCGGCCTGCGCCGCCGCCAGTTTCCCAGCGCTGGACCGTCCCGCCGTGCAGGTGAAGGCGCCGGAACGCCAGGTGCTGCTGGCGGCGGCCCAGGCCGGAACACGCGTCGTCGCGGTCGGCGAGCGCGGCCTGGTGGTGCTGTCGGACGACGCCGGCGCCAGCTGGCGCCAGGCCCGCGCGGTACCGGTCAGCACCACGCTGACCGCCGTGTCCTTCCGCAGCGCGCAGCTTGGCTGGGCGGTGGGACACGGCGGGGTGGTGCTGCACACCCGCGATGGCGGCGACACCTGGACCAGGCAGGCCGACGGCGCCAGCCTGGCCAGGGCTCGCTGCAGGCCGCAGAACAGGCGTTGCGCGAGGCGCCCGGCAGTGACTCGGCGCAGCGGGCGTTGAAGGAGGCGAGGGCGCTGGTGGCCGACGGCCCGACAAGCCGCTGCTGGACGTGCACTTCCGGGACGCTTCGCGCGGCTGGGTGGTGGGCGCTTACAACCTCGTGTTCGAGACCCGCGATGGCGGCGCGCACTGGGAAAGCATCGGTGCGCGCCTCGACAACCCGCGTGCGCTGCACCTGTATGCCATCCGTGCGCAGGGCGAGTCCGTGTTCATCGTTGGCGAACAGGGCCAGATGCACCGCTCGCTCGATGGCGGCCAGACCTTCACGGCCTTGCCAAGCCCCTACAAGGGCAGCTGGTTTGCCCTGGCGCTCGGCGGCGACGGCACGCTGGTGGCAGCCGGTATGCGCGGCAACGTGTTCCGGTCGGCCGACGGCGGCGACAACTGGCAGCCTGTCCTTGGTGCGCCGCCGCTGTCGGTCATGAGCGCCACGGCCCTGCCGCAAGGCGGCGTGCTGCTGGCGAACCAGGCCGGCCAGCTATTTGCCAGTCAGGCCGGCGCCACCCTCAAGCCGCTGGCCGCGCCGCCGATGCCGCCCCTTGCCGGGCTGCTGATCCTGAAAGACCGCTCCCTGCTCGTGCTCGGGGCCGGCGGGGCACTGCGCGTGCCTGCGCCTGACTACAACGGAAGTTCGAAATGAATGTGACACCTCACCAATCCGAGCCGGTCGTGCGCGACCTGGCCTCGTTCGATCCCGCGTCCGGCTCCCGGGTCGAGCGGGCATTGTTCAACCACCGCGGCCTGGTCGGCCTGCTTTGCCTGCTGGTGACGATCGTGCTGGGCTGGCAAACGACACGGCTGACGCTGTCGGCCAGCTTCGAAAAGACCATCCCCACCGCCCATCCCTACATCGCCAATTACCTGGAACACCAGAACGACCTGCAGGGCTTGGGCAATGCGGTGCGCATCGTGGTGGCCAACCCCAACGGGACCATCTACGACGCCGGCTACCTGCAGACCCTGCGCGACCTCAGCGACGAGCTGTTCCTGGCGCCGGGCGTGTCGCGGCGCGGCATGAAAAGCCTGTGGACGCCGAGCACGCGCTGGACCGGCGTGACCGAGGACGGGCTCGAAGGCGGGCCGGTGATCCCGGACGGCTACGACGGATCGGCCGCCAGCCTGCAGCGGCTGGAAGCGAACATCGCCCGTTCCGGCGAAATCGGCCAGCTGGTGGCGCGCGATGCGAAGTCCGCCGTTATCTACGTGCCGCTGCTGGCCACCGGCCCGGACGGCGAGGCGCTCGACTACGCGGTGTTCGCGCAGAAGCTGGAACAGCTGCGCACCAAATATGAAGCCCAGGGCGTGAAGATCCACATCACCGGATTCGCCAAGCTGGTGGGCGACCTGATCGATGGCGTGCGCTATGTCGTGATGTTCTTCGCCATGGCGGTGCTGATCGCCGGCGCCACGCTGTACTGGTACACGCGCTGCATCCGTTCGGCGCTGCTGGTCGTGGCCAGCTCGCTGGTGGCGGTGGTGTGGCAGCTTGGCCTGCTGCCGTTGCTCGGCTATGCGCTCGACCCGTATTCGATACTGGTTCCCTTCCTTGTCTTCGCGATCGGCATGAGCCACGGCGCCCAGAAGATGAACGGCATCATGCAGGACATCGGCCGCGGCACCCACCGCCAGGTGGCCGCGCGCTACACTTTCCGCCGCCTGTTCATGGCCGGCCTGGCTGCGCTGCTGGCCGACGCGGTCGGCTTCGCGGTACTGCTGGTGATCGACATCCAGGTGATCCGCGAACTGGCGGTCGCCGCCTCGCTCGGCGTTGCGGTACTGATCTTCACCAACCTGATCCTGCTGCCGATCCTGCTCTCGTACACCGGTGTAGGCACCAGGGCGGCCGCGCGCAGCCTGGCCGCGGAGGAGGGGGACGCAAACGGCGCGCCGAAGCAGAAGCTGTGGGCATTCCTGGACCGCTTTACCGAACGCCGCTGGGCCGGTGCGACGGTCGCAGTGGCCGCGCTGATGCTGTTCGGCGGCATAGCCGCCAGCACCCGGCTGTCGATCGGCGACCTTGATCCGGGTGCGCCTGAGCTGCGCCCGGACAGCCGCTACAACCGCGACGTCATGGCGGTCAACGCTGCCTACGGCGCCTCGAGCGACGTACTGGCGGTGATGGTGCGCACGCCCGATGGCGGCTGCACCGCGGTCGACACCGTGCTCAAGGTCGACGAACTCGAATGGCAGCTCAGGCAGCTCGACGGCGTGGAGTCGACCAACACCGTGGCGCTGCTGAACCGGCGCGTGCTGACCGGGCTGAACGAGGGCAACCCGAAGTGGTACGAAATGCTGCCCAGCCAGGACATGATCAATACGATCACCTCGAACGCGCCGCGCGGGCTGTACAACGACACCTGCAACCTGCTCACGCTGTATGTCTACCTGCGCGACCACAAGGCGGAAACGCTGACCCGGGTGGTCGAGCACGTGAAGGGCTTTGCCGCCGCCAACGATACGGAGTCGGTCAAATTCCTGCTGGCGGCAGGTTCCGCGGGCATCGACGCGGCCACCAACATCGTCGTCAAGGACGCGTGGAACAAGATGCTGTGGCTGGTCTACGGCGCCGTCGTGGTGCTCGCCTTCGTGGCCTTCCGTTCCTGGCGCGCGGTGGTTGTGGCTATCGTTCCGCTGGTCGTCACCTCCTTCCTCACCGAGGCCTTGATGGTAGCGCTGGGCATGGGCGTGAAAGTGGCGACCTTGCCGGTGATTGCGCTCGGCGTGGGCATCGGCGTCGACTACGCGCTCTACATTCTGTCGGTGATGCTGGTAGCGCTGCGCCAGGGCCTCAGCCTGTCCGAGGCCTACTACCGCGCGCTCCTGTTTACCGGGAAGGTCGTGATGCTGACCGGGATTACACTGGCCATAGGCGTGATCACCTGGATGTTCAGCCCCATCAAGTTCCAGGCCGACATGGGCTTGCTGCTGGCATTCATGTTCCTGTGGAACATGCTCGGCGCCCTGGTGCTGCTGCCGGCGCTGGCCCACTTCCTGTTGCGGCCGGCCGCCACGGTGGCCGCGGTGACGCAGCCAAAAGTACGCCGGCAAGAATTTTTCAATGAGAAAGAAACGGTTCAATGAAGACGCTACCACCCCTCAGCCACCACGTCACCGGAAAAGCCGGCGCGCCCTGGCTGACCTTTATTCCCGGGATCGGCAACGATGCGACCTTCTGGAGCGCGCAAGCGGCACATCTGGCCGGGAACTTCCAGGTCCTTACCTTCGATCCCTGGGGCCATGGCGCAAGCCCGCCGCCGCCGGCCGGCTGCCGCTTCGACGATGTCATGCAAGGCGTCGTGCAACTGTGGGACAGGCTCGGCGTGCAAAGTTCGCATGTGGCGGGCCTGGGCTTCGGCGGCTCGGTCGCACTGGCGCTGGCCTTGCGCCATCGCCAGCGCGTGACGGGCGTGGCCGCATTCTGCTGCCGTCCGCGCCAGCCGGATGACCGGCGCGAGTTCTGGCGCGGGCGGCTCGCCACGGCGCGCGCCAACGGCATCGACGCGCTGGCCGACACCACGGTCGACCGCTGGCTGAGCGCCGAGTTCCGCGCAGCGCATCCCGCCGTCGATGCACAGCTGCGTGCGATGATGAAGCGCACCAGCGTCGACGGCTACTGCGCCTACGTGGAAGCGTTCATCGAGATGGATTTCGAAGCCGGCATGGCCGACATCAAGGTGCCGACCCTGCTGGTGGCGGCCGAATTCGACCATGGCGGCGGTCCAGTGGAGGCAATGCGGGGTATGGCGGCACGCATTCCGGGCTCCGGATTCACGGTGGTGCAGGATAGTGGCCACATCTGCAATTTCGAGGCGCCCGAACGGACCGGCGCCATACTGGCCGCATTCCTCGGCACGGGAGACAAGCAATGAATACAGTCCTGAACAAAGTACTGGTGGTCGGCGGCGGCTTTGCCGGCATGTCGGCCGCCATCGAGCTGCGCAAGCGCGGCGTGGCGGTCGACCTGGTCGAAATCGATCCCGACTGGCGCAATTACGGCGCCGGCATCAGCATCGGCGGTGCGACCTTGCGCGCCTTCCGCACGCTGGGTGTGCTGGACCGCTTCCTGGAGGAAGGCTATGCCTGCGACGGCATCGACATCCTGGCGCCGGGCGGGCAGTTGCTGGCCCAGCTGCCGACACCGCGCATTGCCGGCGCCGACGTGCCGGGCAGCGGCGCGATCATGCGGCCGGTGCTGGCGAAGATCCTTGCCGACGCCACCCGCGCTTCCGGCGCCACGGTCCGCCTCGGCGCCAGCGTGCGCTCGGTGCAGCAGGATGAGGATGGCGTCGACGTCGTATTCACCGATGGCGGCACAGGGCGCTACGACCTGCTGATCGGCGCCGACGGCCTGTACTCGACAATGCGGCCGATGCTGTTTCCCGATGCGCCGAAGCCGCGCTACAGCGGGCAGGGTGTCTGGCGCGCGGTGCTGCCGCGGCCGGCGCATGTGGTGCGCACCATGCTGTGGAGCGGGACCGGGCTGAAGGTCGGCCTGAATCCGGTATCGCAGGAGGAGATGTACCTGTTCGTCAATGAAAACCGGCCGGTCAACGAGTTCGTACCGCCGGAACAGTTCGTGGGCTTGCTGAAAGCGATGCTGGCCAGGTTCCCGGCGCCGCTGCTGCAGGAGGCCAGCGCGCAGCTGAACGAGAAATCGCTGGTGGTGTTCCGCCCGCTGGAAGGTATCCTGGTGCCGCAGCCGTGGTTCCGCGGACGGGTCGTACTGATTGGCGACACCGTGCATGCCACCACGCCGCACCTGGCGTCGGGCGCCTGCATCGGCATCGAGGATGCCATCGTGCTGGCCGAAGCGCTGGCCGGCAGCGGCAGCGTGCCGGAAGCGCTGGCGCAATTCCAGCAGCGGCGCTGGGAGCGCTGCCGCATGGTGGTCGAGAACTCGTGGCGGCTGGGCGAGATCGAGATCAGCGGCGGCGACAAGGAAGAGCATACCCGCATCATGCGCGAATCGTTCGCGGCGCTGGCGGAACCGATCTAAGAAAAGTCGAGGAAATGAAATGCAGATGCTGAAAGATCATGTAGTACTTGTGACGGGCGGCGGATCCGGGCTGGGACTGGGCGTCGCCCGCTACTGCCAGGCCGCCGGCGCCGAGATCGCGATCATGGAGGTTTCCGCCGACAAGGCGGCACGCCTGCGCGAAGAGTTCGGGCCGGGCGTGCTGGTCGTCCAGGGCGACGTCACCAGGCTGGCCGATCTCCAGGCCTGCCATGATGCGGTCCTCGCGCGCCATGGCAGGCTGGATGCGTTGATCGGGACGCAGGGTATTTTCGACGGCAACGTGCCGCTGATGGACACCGCGCCCGAGCGCATCGATGCGCTGTTCGACGAGATCATGCATGTGAACGTGAAGGGCTACGTGCTGTCGGCGCGCGTGTTCCATGACCTGCTGCGCGCCAGCGAAGGGGCGATGGTGTTCACTACCTCGACCGCGGCCTACGCCGCCGACGGCGGCGGCGTCGCCTACACGGCCAGCAAGGGCGCGATCCGCAGCCTGGTTGGCCAGTTGGCGTTCGAGTTCGCGCCGCACGTGCGGGTCAACGGCGTGGCGCCGGCCGGCATCGCCAACAGCCAGTTGCGCGGCCCGCGCGCGCTCGGACTCGAAGCGCAGCGGCAGTCCGACATTCCGAAGGACGCCTTCCTGGCGATGTTCCAGTCGCTGAGCCTGATGCAGGACTTGCCCACCGCCGAAGACCACGGCCCGCTGTACGCTTTCCTGGCCTCGCGCCATAACAAGATCATGACCGGCCAGACGGTGGTGGCCGACCAGGGCCTTCTGAATCGTCCAGTCCTGACGCGCAAGGCCTGACAGCATTCATAAAAAAATAACGCCCGGCCCTTCATCGAGGGGCCGGGCGTTTTTCTTCAAACCGCGATCCGGTCAAGGCGCCGGTTATTCGCCTTTGCCCATCTTGTAGAAACAGGCGGCAGCGGCAATGGCCAGCATGACGACGCCGATCCCCAGTCCGCTGTAGCCCACCGCCATCACCAACGTTCCGCCGAAGACCGGTCCTATGGTCGAACCGATCATCACCATCGCGGGCGTCGCGGCCAGCGAGCGGCCGCTCGGGTCTAGCCTCGCGAGCAACCCGAACAGGAAGGTGTGGACGAACAGCATCGGCGTCGTCACGAGCGCCACGCCGATGGCGTAGGTCTCGATGCCGGGAAGCTGGGTGATCGCGGTGATGATCGCGATGTGGACGACGATGCCGGCCAGGATCGCGGACTCGGCGCGTACGCGCTTCTCAAGCAGCGCCGCGAGCGGCGTGGGCATCAGGTTGCAGAAGCCGATCGCCATCAACACGGTCGACACCAGCGCGATCGAATAACCGCGATCGATGCCGATACGCTCGATGAACGGGAAGATCATCGATTGCGCCATGCAGAAGATGCCCATGCCGATCATGCCGGCCCAGACGCGCGGCGACAGCTTGCCGGCCGCCGCGTGCTGCGATGCAGCCTGCACCCGCGCACGCGGGAAGGCGCATGCCGCCAGCAGCGCAGCCACCGCCATGACGGCCCCGAACACCAGGAACAGCGCATGCCCGCTGGCCGCCGCGATGATGGCCTTGCCGCTGCCGAGGATGACGATGCCGAAGCACGCGAGCGTCAGGCCGGCGAAGGCGAACAGCCGGTGCGGCCTGATGCTGCGTCCCATCGTGCCGTGCACCATGGTCAGTGCGCAGCCGGCACCCAGTCCGCCCATCAGGTGCAGCGCGAGCATGGCCAGGTAGTTGCTGGTCATCGCCAGGCCGAAGAAGGCGAGGGCGCCGACGCCGAAACCGCCGGCGGCAAGCAGGCGCGCCGGCACGCGGCCGAAACGCGGGGCCAGGAACATGCTGCTGACAACCTGCCCGGAGAGGAACAGCGTGGCCAGCAGGCCGGCCTTCTGTGGATCGAGCTGGAACCAGCCGACCAGGTTGGCGCCTACCCAGACGGGCAGGGCAACCAGGTCGAGCATGCCTGCGCAATGCCCGACCAGCAGGGAGGCGATACTGGCGCGGGAAAAGCCGTCGCTGGCGGCGGTTTCTTCGTGCGCTTCTTGCGCCTCGGCGCCGTGGCCGAGCGGGGACACTGAGATATTTTCCATGGACTGCTTTCGGCTAGGACGTGATGCTGACGTTCTCGCCGCGCTTCAGGCGTTCCATGCGCGCCGCGATGTCGCCGTCGACGTAGTACAGCTCCGTGTAGCACCCGATCGCGTCGCGCGTGTCGAAGTAGGCCCAGCGGCAGTTGCCGAAAGGCCCCTCGAACAATCCCGCCATCGACTTTTCGATGCCCAGTTCGAGGTAATGCGCTTCGGCCTGGCGGTACTCCTGTTCGTTCTCCATGCGGAAGCCGATGTGGTGCGGGCCAGGTCCGTTCGCATCGAGCCAGTCCTTGTAGACGCTGTCGCCGCCGTCGTGGCGCGCCAGTTCGATCAGCGTTTCGCCTGCGAAGCCGTAGGCGCAGCTGAACTGGAAGTTGCCTGGCTTGCCGCGGTACTCCTTTTCAGTCTGTTCCTTGGCCAGGTCGTAGGCCACGTTCCATGCCTCGATGCCGTTGGCGCGGCTGAAGAAGTCGACTGCCTTGTCGATGTCCTTCACCACGAAGCAAATCTGGTCGAACTTGCGGCCCAAAATATTCTTGATCGATGTATCCATGTCTGTCTCCATTTATTGAAATCAGGTTTTTACCGTCGGGCGGTCAAAGGAATACGCCGAGGTTCGGCGTGGTCAGCACGGCTTCGGTCAGCAGGGCCGTGCGCTTCAGCAGGCGGACGCCGTCTTCGGTGAGGCGCAAGTGGTCCTGGCGCCTCACCGGGATGATGTCGCCGCGCTCGTCGTGGCCGCGCTGGCGGTACAGGATCATGGCGCTTTCGACCAGGATCACGTCGCTGCGGTCGGTGCGTTCGACCAGCAGGCTGCCTACCACCCGCAAGGTGCGTGACGGCGGCGTTTCGGCCCAGCCGGCGCCGCATTCGAGGCGCTTGATGCGCACGTGGATGTGCTGCTTGTTGTCCTTGATGCGGTACGAGCCGTCCTCCACTTCGTCGGCGAAGGACAGGCGCGACTGCCGGATCGGTACGAAATACTCGACCTGCTCGTCGAGCAGGGCGTACCAGTCCCAGAAGCGGCGTTCGTCGAGAATCTTGGCCTCCCTGGCCAGGAATTCCTGGGCGATGGCATTCAGTTCGAATGTCGAGTGGTCTCGCGCGTTCATTTGCATGTCTCCTTGCTGCATTCTTCGCCGGCGCTCATGTCCCTGTCGTGAACATCCTTGTTGCTCATTTCCTTCACCCACCGGCGCCAGAAAAGCTCCTGCAGGTATTCGCCGTAGATCGACTTGTGGAACTTGCCCGGTCCCTTCCACGCGGGATCGGGGCCGCCGCGCTTCTGCTGGTAGTGCAGCATCAGGCCGTCGCGGCGGTTCCACGGGCTGGCGGCCGCCTTGGCGATGCCTTCCCATACCGCGGTGTCGTCCTGCTCGAAGATGCCGCCGGAGCCGAAGCCGAACTGGCCTGCGAGGTAAGCTTCCTTCGCCTGTTCGTCGGAGACGAAGGCGTATTCGAAGTGCCAGGTCCACAGTTCCATCACGCCCGGGGCGACCGGCTGCCACATGCGGATCATCGTGAACGGCACCGGACGGCCGCCCAGAGTGGCCGGCTGCGGGAAGCGCAGGTAGCTGAGGTTGGGGAAAATCGTGCCGATGGTCGGCGGCGCGTTCTTGATCATGTCGATCTGCACCTCGTCGAACCGGGACAGGTCGAACTGCTCGCGGATCTCCTTCGGGTACGCCCACATCTCGAAGTCCGGGCCCCACTTGGTCAGCTCGTGGCCGATGAAGCTGTGGCCATTGTCGAATTCGTAGCCGCGCGCGATCGTGCTGACCTGGCGCACGTCGGGAATGAATTCGGTCAGGCCGGCCGACAGGTGCGCGGTGCTGACGTGGTAGGCGTCGCCGCAGAAGTTCTCGGCGCCGCTTTTCCAGTCGGCGCGGACCTGGAAGCGCTCGGGCAGGCCGAGTGCGCGCATGCCTTTCGGATGCAGGCCGACGATGGCGTCGAGCGCCCACGCGGCGTTGCCGAGGTAGTCGCGCAGCGTGGTCTTGTCCTCGGACAGCGAAGCGAAAATGAAGCCGTGGAAGGTGTCCACTTTCGGCGCGCGCTTCAGGCCCCATTCCTTGCGGTCGAAGTTTTCGTAGGCGTCGTTGAAGTGGGGAGCGCCTGCGAACTCGCCTTTCAGGTTGTAGGTCCAGCCGTGGTACGGGCACTTGAAGTGGCGCGTATTGCCCTTGTCCTCATGGCAAAGCTCGCTGCCGCGGTGGCGGCAGTGGTTCAGCATGACGTTGATGCCGTTCTCGGCATCGCGGGTCACGATGACCGAATCGAGGCCGATCTTGCGCTGCACGAAATCGCCGGCGTTGGGAATCTCGGACTCGTGGCCGAGGAATACCCAGCACTGGCCGAAAATGCGCACCATCTCCGCGCGGAACACGGCGTCGTCGCAGAACACGTCGACCGGCAGCAGGCCCTGATCCATTCCGGAGTCGACCCGTTTGACCAGGTCGTCAAGGTCCTTGGTTTGGCCTCCTGATGATATCGGAATGAATTTGTACATGATCCTTGTCTCCTTCAATTAATATAAAAATGGTCCTGCTTGATGCGGTACTGCTGTTAGTTCCTGCCTGCCGCCTTGCGCGATGCCTTCCAGCGCCGTTCGCCGTAGCACGCCAGCGCGTCCGCCACCGAGGCGGCCCGGCCCAGTTCCTGCGCGAGGATGATCGCGTCGTCCATGCCCAGGCAGGCGTCGGGCGTAAAGCGCGCGGTGGTGCCGTGCACGGCGTCGCCGATCAGCAAGGCGCGGCCGACATGCCACGGCAGGGGAAGGTCCAGGTGCTCCAGCGCGTGGCGGGATGGTTGCGAGTCGTTGCCCAGCCGTGCCGCAAGGTCGCGCACGGACCGGGTCGGAAAACCGTCCAGCAATTCGCGCAGCCTCGCCAGCACCTGGCGCGGGGCCACCGGGTCGAGGGGCGGGCGCATTTCCCTGACCGACAACAGCATCAGGTTGTCCGAGACCGGATGCAGTTCCACGTCGACGCCTGCCTCGCGCCATGCGGCCGTGCGTTGCTGGCCGGCCGGTTGCGGCAGCACGGCGCACCAGTGAACCTGGCCGCTGAACGCCGGGCGGGGCGCGCCGCGCAGCACCATCTCGCGCATCTTCGAATGCACGCCGTCGGCGCCGACCAGCAGGTCGTAGCGTGCGCCGCGCGCATCGCTGAACTCGACGTCGACGCCTTCCGGATCCTGCCGGAAGGCCTTGACGGTGGTGCCAAGGCGTACGTCCGCGCCGGCCGCGATCGCCGCATCGGCCAGGATCCTGGCCAGTAGCGGGCGTGGAACCGCCGTGCCCGCGGTGTGGGCAAGGTAGCGGTCCAGGATCCCCAGCGCCTGGAAGGACTGGCGCGCTTCGCTGCCGATGTTGATGGCGGCGCCGCCGGAACCCCAGGCGGGGTCGATCTCCACCACGTCGACTTTCGATGCCGCGCTTGCGCACTCGATCGCTGCGGCCTTGGCCGGAAAGCCGGGCGCCGACCACCAGGGCGTTCTGTATCAGCGGGCTGTTTTCATGGAATTTCGGCCAGCAGTGGGCCGTCCTCGCTGATGGTTTAAGGGCACGCCGTCGAGCGCCTGCCCGAGGCAGGGCCTGCAGGCAATCGCCCGAGGCGATGTCGAACTGGGCGCCGTGCGCGAAGAGACGATGCGCGTGGCAGGACTTGTTGGATAGGCATGGCGGCGTAGGGCAGCCGGGGCTGGCCCCCTCATGCGGCAGCGTCGTTGCACCCGTGGAAGCTGTACCGAGCCCGCACCAAACGAATAGCGTGTCGCTCCCCGTCATGCGGGTCGAAACCGCGCGCGCTGCGCTCGGGAAGATCCCCGGCCTGGCAAAGTGGCACGAGCTTGTCCATGGATCGACATCCGGTGCTGCGCGTTAAACCTGTGGCTGCCCGCCGGCCGGTGGCGGCCCGCCGACCGGCGCCCATTTTTCGCGCGCCTGGAACAGGAAGATTTGCGTGGACTCGGCCTTGGCCGGCATTTCGCGCGGTACCCAGTGCTCGTCGTGCAGGTCCATGTCGGCGTCGTACTCGAAGCGGCATCCCAGCGGGCTGTTGAAGTACCAGAACCAGTTCGAGCCCATCGTGTGGCGGCCAGGCCCCAGAAACTCTGGTAGCCCTTGCCGGCGAATTGGGTGCCGGCCAGGAAAACCTCATTCGGCCCGCCAAGGTGGAACGCCAGGTGCTCGATGCCTTGCATGTGCGGCGGCGTCTTGATCAGGAAGAGGGTGTGGTGCTCCAGCGTTCCGGCTGGCTGGAGGAAGGGGCCCGCGCCGACCAGCTGGTCGGTGCAGCGGAAGCCGAGGCGCTTGATATAGAACGCTTCACCCTTGTCCGAGTCGGGCACGAACAGGGCGATATGCGACAGCGAGCGCACGCGCGGTATGGCCGCGGTGTCGACGCCGACCTGGTTTGGCGCGCGCTGCGGCGGCGCGCCGGCGGCGTTGATCGGTTCGGCGGCCAGTGCAAGCGGCTTGCGCGCCGCCACCTGGAACCCGAGGCAGAAGCCCAGGTCGTCCAGCGCCTCGATCGAGCCGTCCGCCAGCTGGCGTACTTCGCG
The DNA here is from genome assembly GCF_003590855.1 of Massilia cavernae. GTDB lineage: Bacteria > Pseudomonadota > Gammaproteobacteria > Burkholderiales > Burkholderiaceae_D > Telluria_A > Telluria_A cavernae. The sequence continues at coordinate 17,969 of NZ_QYUP01000037.1, read as the reverse complement.
GTCCTTGCGCAGTTCCTGTGCGATGGCGTCGACCGTGGCGGCGTCGGCGACGCCGTAGACGGTCTTGCGCAGGGCATTGCCGCTGGCGAGCGCAGGGGGCAACCGCGGGTCATCGTTTTGGGCGATGACGATCGCGGTGCCGTCGAGGGCTTCGAAGCGGCCGCCGGCGGCGCCTGCATCGACTGGCGTGAGACCATAATCGGTCAGGTATTGCGTGGCGGCGGCGACGTCGTCGACACCGAAAATCAGGGCGTCTGGTCCGATAATGTTCATCTGTATCTCCTGTTGGAACCTTGAAAACTTATGGCCTCACTGTAAGTGAGGGGCAGCAGGGGAGCTAGGCGCCGACGGTGAAAGCAGATATCTACTTGCTGGATATCGGACCGTAGGCGGCCATGAACACGGCCACGGCACGCTGCGCAATCGCGGCAATTTCGTCCTTGCCGAGCGGTTCGAGCGTGTGGAAATGGAACTCTTCAAGATGTTCGGATTCGAGCAGCCCTTTCAGGTGGCGGGCCGCGATCCGGGCGTCCGCCTTGCGCAATTTGCCCAGATCCATCTCTTTTTGCAGGAATTGCGCCAGCATCGCATCGCTGCGGGCGGGTGCCATCTCGTAGCACTTCTTGCCGAGGCCCGAACGGCCCCCTTCGGCGATCACCAGCCGCCTTACCGCCAGCACGTCGGGAGAATAGAGGAGGGACAGCAGGCGCTGCCCGAACTGCTCCAGTGCGGTGGCGACGTTGGGCCCGTCCGCATCCAGGGCCGCGTGGCTCGCTTCGAACTCCGCCTCGGTGGCGCGGAAGATCACGTCGAAAAACAGCTCTTCCTTGCTGGAGAAGTAGTTGTAGATGGTCGCCTTGGACCCGCCGCCGCGCTGGCTGACGGTGTCCATAGAGGCGCGCTCGTAGCCCATTTCGCGAAATACCGCTGCCGCCACGTCGAGGATGGCCTGGCGTCTTGTCTCCGTCTTCTGTTTCATGGTGCGGTCTAAAGTGAACTGGTACGTTTAGTTTAGCTGATTTTTATGCGTAAATATACGGAGACGATCGGCGGTGGAGCCGCCGCGCAACACTGCTCCGCGAGCTATCTAATCCAGATATAGCTGAAATCGATCCGGCAGCCTATCTCGCACTTGTCAGACATCCTACAGTTGGTTCCTGGACAGTTTTTTTGACAGGATCAGCAATGAAAATGCATTGGCAATTCGAGCGGGGCGGGGTGGGTGGATTTGTGGTTGCGATGTCATTGGCGCTTGGCGCCGCGGCGCCGGCGTCCGCTGCGGACGCAAGGGCGCGCATGGTGACCCCACTGGTCACCGGATGGCAGTTCACCCAGGACGACACACTGGCGGACGATGCGGCACTGGCCTCGGGCGGCGCCGGCTGGGAGCAGGTCAGCCTGCCGCACACCTGGAATGCGCGTGACGCCGCGAGCATCGCCCAGACGACACCCGCCAGCAAGGAATACAAGCGCGGACTCGGATGGTACCGGCTGCAGTTCCAGCACACGCCTGGCGCGCCGAATCACTGGCTCCAGTTCGACGGCGCAAGCATCGTCGCCGATGTCTGGCTCAATGGCACGAAGCTCGGGCGCCACCAGGGCGCCTTCGGCACCTTCCGCTTCGACGTCACCCGTCATGTCGTCACCGGCCGCAACGTGCTGGTGGTAAGGGCCGACAACCGGCTTGCCACCGCTGCCGGCGAACCGACCGCCATCGCCCCGCTGTCCGGCGACTTCAACATGTCGGGCGGCCTGTATCGCGCGGTTTCGCTTGTGAGCACTCCGGCGCGGTCGTCTATCGCACTCGACGACCTGGGCAGCTCGGGCGTCTACTTCAAGACGGAATCGGTTAGCGCCGATGGCCGCGCCAGTGCCAGCGTGCGGGTACGCCTTGCCAACGGCGCCGCCGGACAGACCGTGCGCGCCAGCCTGAAGGACGCGCGCGGCAGGCAAGTTGCTTCGGCAAGGCAGGCAGCGAACGTGCCGGAGGCGACGCTGGCGCTGGCCGTCCCGAAGGCGCGCCTGTGGCAGGGCCGCAGCGACCCTTACCTGTACCGCCTCGTGGTGGACTTGCTCGACCGGAACGGCAAGGTGATCGACAGCGTCAGCGAGATGGTGGGTATCCGCCAGATGCGCTTCGATGCCGACAAGGGTTTTTTCTTGAATGGCAAGCATGTGGCGCTGCATGGCGTGAACGTCCACCAGGACCAGCAGGACAAGGCATGGGCGCTGACCGAGGCCGACATCGACGCGTCGCTGGCGCAGGTGATGGACCTCGGCGCCAATACCGTGCGCCTGGCCCACTATCCGCACGCGGCCTACACCTACAAGCAGGCCGACCGCCTGGGGCTGGTCGTCTGGGCCGAAGCGCCTTTCGTCAACCAGACCCTGACGGCCGCGGACTGCAAGGCCGGCGCCAAGGTGCCCGAGTTCTTCGAAGCCAACCTGTCGCTGCAAGTGCAGGAGATGATCCGCCAGCATTACAACCGCGCTTCCGTCGCCATGTGGTCGATCGGGAACGAGGTCGCTATGTCGGGAACCTGCCAGGGCGTCGATACCGTCACCCCGACCCTGCGCAAGCTCCACGCGCTGGCGAAGGCCGAGGACCCGGCGCGGGCCACGACCCTGGCGGACTTCAACGAAGACCTGGGCGCGATGGGCAAGATGTTCCCGGTGCTCGCCACCGGCGGCATTACCGACACGCTGGGATTGAACCGCTATGACCTGTGGTACTACGTGGTTCCCGGCGGCGTCGGCGCGATGCTCGATGCTATCCATGCGAAATATCCGAACCAGCCGGTCGGCGTGTCCGAATACGGCGCCGGCGCGGCCTTGACCCACCAGACCGACAACCCGCAAGGCGGGGTGGTATCCAACTTCGACTTCTTCGGCAAGACGCGCACGCTGTACCAGCCGGAAGGCTACGCGAACTACGTGCATGAGGCGAGCTATGCGCAGATGGCCGCGCGGCCCTTCGTCTGGGGCACCTACGTATGGGCGATGTTCGATTTCGGCTCCGGCATGCGCCACGAAGGCGACATCGGCGGCACCAACACCAAGGGCCTGGTGACCTTCGACCGCAAGACGCGCAAGGACCCGTTCTACTTCTACCAGGCCAACTGGAGCAGCAAGCCGGTGACCTACATTACAGGCCGCCGCTACACCGAGCGCGCCTACCAGGTCGCCGACGTCAGGGTGTACAGCAATGCGGAAGCGACCAGCCTGTTCCTGAACGGCCGCGAGATCGGCAGCCTGGCTGCGGTGCAGTGCCCGCTGCGGGTGTGCGTTTTCCCCGGCGTGAAACTCGACGAAGGCGACAATCGCGTCGAAGCGCGCGGCCGCCACGGCAACCGCACCGTCACCGATACCGTGCGCTGGCAGCTTGGCGCCGACAACGCGCGCAATGTCTACATCGCCGCCGGCCAGCCGACCACCGGATTCCTGTCCTCCCAGGGACAGCGCTACGGGTCCGACAACTTCTTCATCGGCGGAAAGGGCGACTGGATCAAGCGCTCCGGCACGATGGGCGCCGCGTTCAACGCCGTCGTCACGAACATCGCCGACGACAAGGACCGGGTGCTGTGGGAAACGGTGCGCCACGGCGCCTTCAGCTACCGCATCCCGCTCGCCGACGGCCGCTACGAAGTGACGCTCGGCTTCCTCGAGCCGCTGGCCGATGCCGCATCCGGCAGCCGCGTGTTCGACGTGGAAGCCAACGGCGCCGAGAAGCTGGCCGCGTTCGACGTGGTGGCCGAGGCGGGCGCGCACAGCACGGCGGTGTCGCGCAGCTTCGGCGTCGATGTCGCCGACGGCGTCCTCCAGCTCGATTTCAAGCCGCGCACCGGGGACGCGATCGTCTCGAACATCCGCGTGATGCGCCGATAGGTAAAACCAGAATCCGATTTATCAAGCAAAACCACAAGAAACTACTACAAGGAGACAAGATGAAAACCATTACCACGCCACCGGGCCAACTGCGCCCAACGTCGATCGCGCTTGCAGCCGCCATGCTGGCGATGGGCGCCTGTGCCGTACCGGCACTGGCACAGCAGGGAGCAGCGCCGGCCAAGACCGTGGAAGAGGGCCTGCAGACCGTGGTCGTCACCGCCCAGAAGCGCGCCCAGCCGATGCAGAAGGTGCCGGTCGCCGTCAACATGGTCGACGCCAAGGCCATCGAGAACCAGCAGATCGTTGATTTCAGCGACCTGACTCGCGTGGCGCCATCGATGACGCTCAACCAGAACCCGGGCAACAACACGATCTCGCTGCGCGGCATCGGCACGTTCGCCTTCAGTATCGGCATCGAATCGGCGGTGTCTGTCATCGTCGACGAAGTGCCGGTGGTGCAGCAGATGCAGGCGTTCTCGAACCTGAGCGACATCGAGCGCATCGAGGTGCTGCGCGGTCCGCAGGGTACGCTGTTCGGCAAGAACTCGTCGGCCGGCGTCATCAACGTCGTCACCAAGGAGTCAAGCGATACGCTGTCGGGCCATGTGCAGGTGACGGCGACCACCGACGACGAACGCAAGGTGGAAGCGTCGGTCTCCGGGCCGGTCAGCGACGCAGTCGGCTTCCGCGTGAATGCCTACAAGGTGAAGCGCGACGGCGAAATCACCAACCTGACCACGGGCGAAGACCTGAACGGCGAAAGCGCCAAGGGCGTGCGCGCGCGGATCGACTTCAAGCCGACTGCAAACCTGCGCGGCAAGGTCATCGCCGACTACGGCACGCGCCGCGTCGGTGGCCCTGTCCAGACCCTGCGCGCGGCTCCTGCCGGCGCACGCCTGTTCGGGCAGCCGATCGCACCGGCACTGGCCGGCGTCACCGCCGGTCCGGAGAACCGTAATGCGCGGATGGATACCGCCGGTTTCACCGACAGCAAAAACACCAGTTTCAGCGGCACCCTGAACTACCAGCTCGACAACCACACCCTGACCTCGGTGACCACCTGGCAGGACTGGAAGTACAACTACCTGGCCGATTTCGACGGCTCCGAGATTCCGCTGCTGGCGATTTTCTCGGGCGGCGCGGTCCAGGGCGGTTTCCCGATGAACGGCCCTTATCACTCCACCATGCTGACCCAGGAACTGCGCATCGCATCGAACGGCGACGGCGCCTTAAATTACCTCGGCGGCCTTTACTACTCGGATTCGGACAGCGAGCGCGCCTTCACCCGCAGCCGCGCCGGCTTCCCGGTTGCCGCCAAGTGGGACGCCAACACTGGCAACCGCACCGTGGCGGCGTTCACCCAGGGCGAGTACAAGCTCACCGACGCCACCCGCGTCAGCGCCGGCTTCCGCTACAACCGTGAAAAGATCAATGTCGGCTTCACCAACCTGATCCCGGCTGTCCCGGCCCGCTTCGCCGGCGCCAGCTCCGACGATGTCGTCACCGGCAAGGTGGCGCTGCAACACGACCTGGCCAAGGCGGTCATGGTGTACGCCTCGTTCGCGACCGGCTACAAGGGCGCCGGCTACGATGTGTCGAGCGGTTTCGACCAGTCGCGCATCGACCGCCCGGTGGCGCCTGAAACATCGAAGGCCTACGAAATCGGCGTCAAGAGCCGCTTCCTGCAGAACCGCGTTCAGCTCAACGCCACCGCCTTCCTGACCGACTACAAGGACTTCCAGGCGCAGTCCTCGGTCGTCGACCCGTCCACCCAGCTGCTGCAAAACGCCGTCAACAACGTGGGCGAACTGCGCACCAAGGGCATCGAGCTGGAACTCACCGCGCGCCCGGTCAACTCGCTGGTGCTGGAAAGCTCGCTGGCATTGGTGGACGCGAAGATCACGTCGTACAGGAACGCCGGCTGCTACCTGGGGCAGACGCTCGCGCAGGGTTGCATCCCGCTTGGCAATGGCTTCGTGCAGGATCTGAGCGGCAAGCGCCTGTCGAATGCGCCCGAGGTCAAGGCCACGCTCGGCGCGACCTACAACTTCCCGCTCGGCGAGTCGGGCTACAGCGGCGTCGCCAACTTGAACTACCAGTACCAGTCCGAGGTCAACTTCGACCTGAAGGTCAATCCGCTGCAGGTGCAGGAGGGCTATGGCATCGTGAACGGCAGTATCGCGCTGAGCACGCCGATGCATGCGCTGAAGGTGACGCTGTTCGTCAACAACCTGTTCGACAAGAGCTACGCCACCTTCATCAACGACACGGCCGACCTGCATGGCGGCGCCCACGTACTGACCCAGCTGCTGCCGCGCAATTCGCAGCGCTACGTCGGCCTGCGCGTGAAGTACGAGTTCTAAGCGAGCCGTCATGACGAACGCCAAAACGGGAGGCAGCTACCGGTGGACGGTGTGCGCGATGCTGTTCTTCGCGACCACCGTCAACTACCTCGACCAACGGCGAACCTGTTCACCACGGTGTCGGACATGTTCCCCAAGAAGTCTGTGGCGACGGTAGTCGGCATCGGCGGCATGGCCGGCGGACTCGGTGGCGTGCTGGTGTCGAAAACCGGCGGCTGGGTGTTCGATCATTTCGGCGCGATGGGCCGGATCGAAACCGGCTACACGCTGATGTTCGCCGGTTGTGCGCTGGCCTACCTGGCTGCCTGGTGCGTGATGAAGGCCCTGGTGCCGATGCATGTGGAAATCGCGCCGCCGGGCTTCGGCATGTCCCTGAAACCGACGAGTGATTAATGGGCCTTGACGAATCATGAACAAACCATTTATACGCTAAGGAGTTCCATGCACATCGAACGAGTGGGAGCAATGACGTGCGCCGTGGGCGAGAGCCCCGTATGGTGCGCGCGCAGCGGCTTCTGGTATTGGGTGGATATCACGGCGCGCAGCATCTGGCGCTTCGACCAGTCGTCAGGCCGGGCGCGCACATGGGCCAGCACCGAAATGGTGGCCTGCATCGCGCTGGACGAACAGGGCGGCCTGGTTGCCGGCATGGAGAGCGGCATCTTCGCCGTGCGGCTTCCGGAGGAGGCCAACACCGCGATCGCCGAGTGGCTCGCGGCCCCATCCGCCGACATGGCCGGCATGCGTTTCAATGACGGGCGCTGCGACCGCCAAGGCCGGTTCTGGAGCGGGACCATGTTCCTGGACCCGGCGCAGGGAAGGGCGGATGGCAGCCTGTATCGCTACAGCCGCGCGGAGGGGCTGTCGGCGCCGGTCGTGTCCGGCCTCGTCGTACAGAACGGACTGGCCTGGTCGCCGGACGGGCGGACGATGTACCTGTCCGACTCGCACGTTTCACGGCAGCTGATCTGGGCCTTCGACTATGACACCGATACCGGCACCCCAAGCGGCCAACGGGTCTTTGTCGACATGCGCCAGCATCCTGGACGCCCTGACGGCGCCGCGATCGACGTCGACGGCTGCTACTGGATCTGCGCCAACGACGCAGGGCAGTTGCACCGGTTCACGCCGCAAGGAAAGTTGGACCGTTCGGTAAACCTTCCGCTTGCCAAGCCGAGCATGTGCAGCTTTAGCGGCGCGGACATGAGGACGGTGCTGGTCACGTCGATCAGCGCGGGTGCTCCGGAAGGGGACCATCTGGCCGGGGCGGTATTGACGCTCGACCTGGGTGTGGCCGGCATGGCCGAGCGGCCCTTCGCGCCTTGACCGGGATGTTAGTATCTAGTCGTGGATAACTAACCCCGACTCTCATGCAAATCTTCAGCCGCGACCAGACCATCCAGGCCTTACCTTACTCCCGGCTTGTCCCTGCCGTGGCCGAAGCGGCGAAGCAGCTGGCGGCGGGTGTCATCACCGCCCCGGACCGCCAGGTCGTTCCTATCGATGCCGACAGCGTCCTTCTCAGCATGCCCGCCATCGCTGCCGATATCGGCGTGACCAAGCTGATTACCGTGCATTCGAAGAACGCCAGGCACGGCCTGCCGGCGATCCAGGGCGAGGTGATTGTCTTCGACACCGCCACCGGGCGCAGGCTCGCCTTGCTCGACGGCCCAACGGTCACCGCACGGCGGACAGCCGCCATGACGCTGCTTGGCATTGAAACACTGGCGCCAAAAAGGCCGGCGTCCGTGCTCATCATCGGCACGGGAACGCAGGCCGCAGCTCATTGCGACGCACTGGTCGACTACTTCGGCGTGTGTGACTTTCGCATCGCAGGCACCACGCTGGCGAGTGCGGAAACCTTTGCAGCTGCATTGAGGGCGAGGCACGCGCCTGCGGCCTTGCAGGTAGAGGCGCTGGCTGCTGGATCGCTCAGGCAGGTCGTTCCGCAGACGGATGTCATCATTGCCTTGACGACGTCCGGCGTGCCGGTGATTCCAGCGAGGATCGCCGCCCAGACGCTTGCCGTGGGAGTGGGCGCATTCAAACCGGACATGGCGGAATTCCCGCCGGAGCTGCTCCATGAGCGGCAAATCATTGTCGATGACCTGGACGGAGCAAAGCATGAGGCCGGCGACCTGATCCAGGCCGGCGTCGACTGGAGCAAGGTCACGCCACTGGGCGACATTCTTTCAGGGAAAGCTGCACGTCCATCCGGCGTGCCGGTCTTCAAGACAGTCGGGCAGGCCGCATGGGACCTGGCCGCTGCGCGGGTCGCCACCGCCTCGCTTCAACACTCGTCTTGAATCAAACGGACGCGGCGGCGCTACGGAAGGAATACCGGTTGCGCCCTAATTGCTTGGAACGATAGAGTGCCTCGTCCGCCGCCTTCAACAGCGTTTCAACGCTAGGGTTGACTTCGGTACTCACCATTTCGATGCCGATACTGGTCGTCACGATCCGGTCGACGCCGTTGATCGAGATCGGCTTTTCCATCGCCCGCAATATCTTCTCGGCCACCAGCGTACTTTCGCTGTCGTTGGACAGCCTCTCGAGGATGACGACAAATTCATCCCCGGCGAGCCGGCCGACTGTGTCTGAACGGCGTACGCAGCCGGCAAGGCGGCGTCCGAACTCTTTCAGCACCAGGTCGCCTGCCTGGTGGCCAAGCGTGTCGTTGATCGCTTTGAAACTATCCAGGTCGAGATACATGACCGCAGCGAGCGATTGGGCATCCCGGTTGTCGTCGATCGCCCGCGAAATGCACTCCTTGATCTGGATCCGGTTTGGCAGGCCTGTCAGGGAATCGAAGCGCGCCATGACATTGAGCTGGCGCTCGAGGAGTTTCGCTTCGGTGACGTCATGGACCAGGCAGGTCACGCCGATAATGTCGTTCTCGGCCGAAAACTGCGGCGTGTACGTGGCCTGGTAGTGCCGGATCCTGTCGGCTTCCTGGCGCTCGAACCCAAAGGTCGCTACCTTGCCGCCGAGGGCGCACGTGAAGTGCTTTTGATGGATTTCCATCTCTTGCGCTCCCAGCAGGTCGCCGATGAGATTTCCCTCGATCGCGTGCATGGGCCGGCGCATCCAGGTTTCGTGCGTGCGATTGGCAAATTTGATCCGCCCGGTCTTGTCGACGAAGGTTACGAGCGCCGGCAGCGTATCGGTCACGGCGCGCAGCAGCTGCTGTTGCGACGACAGGTCCTGTTCAGCGCGCTTGTAGGCGGTGATATCCGTGCCCATGGAATAGAAGCCGCGTACCACGCCATACGCATCGAAGTCTGGAACGTACTCGTACTGCATGCACATGACACTGCCGTCTTGTTCGACCATCCGTTCAAACGACACCCGCTGTCCGCTCAACGCCTGCTCGATGCAGTCGGCGAATGCGTTGTAGACGCCATCGCCAAAGACCTCGGTAATTGTTTTTCCAAGCATGTCTTCAGGCTGCAGGCCGTGGAAGCGCTTGTAAGCACTGTTGCAGAAACGATAGCGGTGATCCAGGTCGATGTATCCAATCACGGCCGGCATGCTATCGGTAATGGTGCGGGTACGCTGCTCGCTTTCCTGGAGGACCAGGTGCGATTGTTTGAGCTCGGTGACGACTCGGCCGCGCTCGAGCATGAGCGAGTCGAACACACGGCCAAGCCGGCCCAGTTCGTCGTTCGAGTAGAAGGAGGACGGGCGCCACTGCTCGGAAGAGTCTTTGGTGGCAGCGATCATCTTCTGGCCGAGCTCGCGCAAGGGCTTGAGGGCTCGATAGAAAATGAAGCATGCGAGCGGCGTGAGGAGGGACGTCAGCACAAGCGCGAGGAGGGTGCTTTCCCAGCGCAGTTGCACGGCGGAGTGGAACACTTCGTCCGTCGGCAATACCGAGGCGACAATCCAGTCGACACCGTTGGTGGGCTTGTAGGAAACCATTGCTTCCTTGCCGGTATGCGTGAACGAACGGCCAGTCCCCTCGAAGCCGGAAGTCGCCTGTCGCATCGACACTTCGGAATGATTGGCCTTGTCGATTGAAGTGAGGATCCGGCCGGCGTCCGGATGCGTTACGTACACCCCTGCCTGCTGACGATGAAGTAATACCCCGACTTCCCGATCTTCACGTCGGACAAGTCACGGATAAAACTATCGCGCGCGAGGTCGATGGTTCCAGCAAGGATGGCGACCAGCTCGCCATTGTTGTTGCGGATTGGCGCGGTCAGCACGATCACCGGCCTTCCCGAAATCGCACTCTGGAGGGGCGCGGAAATGATCGCGGCGTTGGTGCGCAATGTTTGCCGAAAATATTCGCGGTCCGACAAATCCACTTCACCCGAGGTGGGATCGCTCAGGTTGGCGATCTGGTGGCCGCGGCGATCGATGACGACCAGGTTGCTGAAAAAGCTCTTCATCATGTGATGCCGATTCAGCCACTCTTGATAATGCTGGCGGTCGTGAGGGACGACGCTGGCGATATCGGACGCCGACCGGATCAGCGCATCGCGCCGGAGCATGAGGTTGTTGTCAATCTCGTGCGCGATCTGGGCTACCGCAGTAGCCTCCCGCTCGCTGATGATATTTTCGACCGACTGTTGCTGGAAAACGATGGAAGCAATCGAAATCAATGCAGCCGTCACCACTACCAGCAAAGCGACTGCGGCAGCGAAACGTGTAGTGAGCGTTCCTTCAGACACCTTGTGCCAGAATGGAAAAACTTTATTCACGGAAAACGTCTTCATTTTGATTGTTGATTTAGCCGGGCCGCCACAGGCCAGGCTGAAAGGCCGCGACAGCGGGTCGAGGCGAGGTAATCCCCTGGAGGGCGAAAACTGCATTGAATAGGTTGGCGCTTTTGCCTTTTATGCATCAGTTTTTGATGCAGCAACCTGGCGCTGGTGGCAGGTTATGAGAGCAGTTCAGCGGAGCCGCGGGGATAGGGCGGGACCGGCGTTGCGTTCTTGAGGCACCGAAAGCGACGATGCATCCAGTCTACATGAATTTTCTTCGGGAAACACACATTGTTATGCCGCACGAGTCCACCGAAAGGCCCGGCGTCGCGCCGGCGGCACATTTTGACCCGCTGGCAACGCGATCCGGCGTCTGTTGGTACACTATTTCCAGTTTATTAAGCGCACTTACCCCGTTCGGCCGATGCGCCGTCCTCGCCTTTTCACGCTGGAGAAAAAATGAGCACCGAAAGCACTCAGAACGAAGACAAAAACATGCAGTTGCGCGTAGATGCGCTCGAGTATCACCGCAGTCCGACACGCGGCAAGATCGAAGTTGTCGCCACCAAGCCGCTGTCGAACCAGCGCGACCTGTCGCTCGCGTACTCGCCGGGTGTTGCCTACGCTTGCGAGGAAATCGCCGCCGACCCGAACATGGCTGCCGAGTACACCTCGCGCGCCAACCTGGTGGCCGTGATCAGTAACGGCACCGCCGTGCTCGGACTGGGCAACATCGGGCCGCTGGCGTCCAAGCCTGTCATGGAGGGCAAGGGCTGCCTGTTCAAGAAATTCGCGGGTGTCGACGTGTTCGACCTGGAACTGGACGAACTGGATCCGGACAAGCTGGTCGACGCGATCGCGATGCTCGAGCCTACCGTGGGCGGCATCAACCTGGAAGACATCAAGGCGCCCGAATGCTTCTACATCGAGAAGAAGTTGCGGGAGCGGATGAACATCCCCGTGTTCCACGACGACCAGCACGGCACCGCAATCATTTCCACCGCGGCGCTGCTGAATGCGCTCAAGGTGGTCGGCAAGGAGATCGGCCAGGTGAAGCTGGCGGTGTCCGGCGCTGGCGCTGCGGCGATCGCCTGCCTGGACATGATGGTGATCCTGGGCGTCAAGCGCGAAAACATCTACGTCACCGATTCGAAGGGCGTGATTTTCGCCGGCCGCGAGGCCAACATGGAAACGAACAAGGCGCGCTATGCCCAGGCGACCGACGCGCGCACGCTGGCCGACATCATGACCGGCGCCGACGTGTTCCTTGGCTGCTCTACCGCGGGCGTGGTGACCGGCGAGATGGTCAAGACCATGGCATCGCAGCCTGTGATCCTGGCGCTGGCCAACCCCGAACCGGAAATTCGTCCGGAAGTCGCGCGTGCGGCGCGGCCCGATTGCATCATTGCGACCGGACGTTCGGATTACCCGAACCAGGTTAACAACGTGCTGTGCTTCCCCTACATCTTCCGCGGCGCCCTCGATTGCGGCGCGACCCGCATCACCGACGAGATGAAACTGGCCTGCGTGACCGCGATCGCCGAGCTGGCCGAAGCGGAAGCCACCGACATCGTAGCCACGGCGTACGAGGGCCAGGACCTGTCGTTCGGTCCCGAATACATCATCCCGAAACCGTTCGACCCGCGCCTGCTGTCGGCCATCGCGCCGAAAGTGGCGGAAGCGGCGGCGGCGTCGGGCGTTGCTGCCCGTCCGATCGAGGACATGGCGGCCTACCGCGACAAGCTGGCGCAGATGATCTACCACACCGGGTTCTTCATGAAACCGGTGTTCACGAAAGCCAGGGCAAACCCGCGCCGGGTGGCGTACGCGGAAGCGGACGACCGGCGCGTGCTGCGCGCGGTGCAGACCGTGGTCGACGAAGGGCTGGCCAAACCTGTGCTGATCGGGCAGGGCGCCAGCATCGAACGCGCGATCAGGGAGGCCGGCCTGCGGCTCAGGCGCGATGTCGATTACACGCTGGTGGAGGCCGACGGCGACACCACGCTGCAAGGCACGCGCCTGCTGAAATCCGGCGAAGTCGATGGGCTCATCTGCGGCATGAAGGGCAACTACGACAGCCACCTGGAACACGTTAGGAACGAAATCGGCACCGCGCCGGGCGTCGAGGTGCTGGCCGCGATGAATGCGCTGGTGCTCGACAAGCACACTCTGTTCATCACCGATACCTATGTCAACGACCAGCCTACGGCGTCGGAACTGGCCGTGATCACCCGCCTGGCCGCCACCGCGCTGCGCCAGTTCGGACTGGAACCGAAGGTGGCGCTGCTGTCGCATTCCTTCCTCGGCTCCTCCGAGCGTCCGTCCGCGCGCCGCATGCGCGAGGCGCGCGAGCTGCTGGCGCAGATCGCGCCCGAATTGCCGGTGATCGGCGAGATCCACGGCGATGCAGCGCTGTCGCAAGAGATCCGCGATATCTACCCGATCGAGAACGGCTTCGCCGGCAGCGCCAACCTGCTGGTGATGCCGTCGCTGGATGCGGCGAACATCCTGTTCAATGTGCTGAAGGTTGCTGCTGGCAAGGGTGTTACGGTCGGGCCGATCCTGCTCGGGACTGCAAAACCGGTGCATATCCTCAGTCCGAGCGCCACTGTGCGCCGCATCGTCAACATGACGGCGCTGGCGGTGGCAGGTATGGACTGACAGGACCTGGGCGGCTGTCGACAATCGGCACCGCCCTAGTTCGTGCCGCCTGGCGCTTCACTGTCGGCGCCGCCAAGGTAATGCGGGTCGGGAGCGACGTAGGCCACCACGTTGCGGGTCATGATGCCCGCTGGAGCGACTCGGTTCAGCGCAAACGAGGAAATTGATGGTGCGACCGTGAAATTCCAGGCGAATTCCTTGTCGCCAACGATAAATTTCACCGTCTCGCCCCCGGTGACGTTAACCCACCGGGTCTCGGGCGTAATGACAATCGCCTGCGTGGCGGCGGCCGTTGGCGCCGGGTCGCCGAGCAGCTCCGTCCGCGGGGCGACGTTCGAAAGCGATGCACATGAAGCCAGCAAGGCAAGTGCGAGAATGGAAGGGAACATCGATTGACGTTTCATGCCGTCCTCCTTTCACAGTAATAAACCGGCATGGAGCATCCCGCACCATATCCTGATTCGACGCCGGTCGGCGATGCTGGTTCCGTCATTATAGGCATCTTCAGGCCCGGCCCACGCATGCAGGCCGCCGCGGGTTCTGGCAATTTCTGCTGCCGGCCCAACTATGCGATCGGCTCGGCCGCACATGCTTCAGCTACTGCTAAGTTTCTTGAATGACAAGTTGTGCGACAATGCTGGCGGCCCAACGGCCTCAATGATTTCGGAGAATTGTCATCGTCACGCCACGCACTCGTCACAACGCTAGACTCATTCCACTACTGGCCGGCGCCGTCGTCGCAGCCGCCCCGAGCTGGGCTCAGGAAACGCAGCAAACCCAAGCCACGCAGCTAACCCAGCCGGCACAGCCGAAGCCTGGCCAGTCGAAGCCGGCAGGCGCGCAGCAGTCCGTAACTCAGGCGCAAGCGCCAGCGCCGGAAACTCCAGCGCCACCACAGGAACAGGTCGAACCGCAAGCGACCGTCACGGTCACCGCCGCCAAGCTGTCCAACCGCATCGACCGTCAGGTCTATGACGTGAAGGCCGACCCGGCCACGTCGAACGACACGGTCGCCGATACGCTGAACAAAGTACCCTCGCTCGCAGTCGACCCGGATGGCGCCGTGACCGTGCGCGGCAAGAGCAACGTGCAGATACTCATGGACGGCAAGCCGTCAGCCATGATGCAGGGCGATAACCGCGCCGCCGCACTGAATGCCTTGCCGGCCGCCGACCTCGAATCGGTCGAGGTCATCAACAATCCCGGCGCGCAGTTCGGCAACGAAGGCGGCGGCGGGCCGATCATCAACCTGGTGATGCGTCGCGAACGCAGCCCGGGCGGCTTCGCCGTCGTCAACGCCAACGTGGGTTCGTCCGGCCGGTACAACAGCTCGGCCTTCGGCAGCTACACGACCGGGCGCATGAGCGTGCAGGGCAGTTTGCACCGCCGCCACGATGGCCGCGATACCAGCGGCGAGACGGTGCGCGAACGCATCGACCCGGTCACGGGCGCGGTATCGCGCAGCACCCAGTTGTCCGATGGCGACAGCCGCAATGACTCCGCCGGATTCAACGGCTCGGCCACCTACAACCTGGGCGAGCGCGATGTAGTTGGCGTGAGTGCCAGTTATAACGAGTTCACGAACGATGGCGACTCGCTCGAGCGCTACCGCAGCACCGGCGCAGGCGGCGTGGTCGACAATGAATACGACCGCACTACCGTGCGCGAAGCTGTCAACAAGAACTACAGTCTCGGTGGCCGGCTTGACCACAAGGGCAGCCTGCCGGGCGAGGTCTTCAAGCTCGACCTGCGCCTGTCCGGCACCGACGCCGACAGCGACGTCCGCTTCGCCAGCCGCTATGCAGTGCGTCCGCCCGGCGCGCTCGACAGCCTGACGCGCCAGGACAACGCCACCGATACCCGCGTGGCGGACTTCACCGGCGACTACGAGCGTCCGCTGGGCACGGGCCTGCTCAAGCTCGGTTACAAGCTGGCACGCACCGGCAACAGTTTCGATACGATGTTCTTCGATACGGATACGCTCACGCTGGCCGAGTCGGTGAACCGCTCACGCACCAACCGCTTCGAGCTGGACGACACCACGGTGGCACTGTACGGCTCCTACCAGTACCGCGTCGACAGCCAGTGGAGCATGCTGGGTGGGCTTCGTGCCGAGTACAACGAGCTGGACATGCACCAGGTCACGACCGGCATCCATGCGACGAACAGCTCCACCGACCTGATCCCGAGCGCCTTCGTTACCTACGGCCTGTCCGACGACACCACGCTGCGGCTCAGCTATGCGCACCGCATTCGCCGCCCCAACGCGGCCGAGCTGAACCCGTTCGTGATCTACCGCGACGAGTTGAATGTCTCGTCGGGCAACCCGAATTTGAAGCCAAGCGAATCGGACTCGCTGGAAATCGGCATGGAGACCAAGCTGGGCAAGGTGGAAACCAACCTGCGCCTGTATGCGCGCCACGATACCGACCTGATCTCCAGCGAGTCCGATTCGCTTGGCTTCAAATTCGGGTTGCCCGACGAGACATTCAACTCGTCGCGGTAGATCACGAACGGGTTCAGCTCGGCCGCGTTGGGGCGGCGAATGCGGTGCGCATAGCTGAGCCGCAGCGTGTGTCGTCGGACAGGCCGTAGGTAACGAAGGCGCTCGGGATCAGGTCGGTGGAGCTGTTCGTCGCATGGATGCCGGTCGTGACCTGGTGCATGTCCAGCTCGTTGTACTCGGCACGAAGCCCACCCAGCATGCTCCACTGGCTGTCGACGCGGTACTGGTAGGAGCCGTACAGTGCCACCGTGGTGTCGTCCAGCTCGAAGCGGTTGGTGCGTGAGCGGTTCACCGACTCGGCCAGCGTGAGCGTATCCGTATCGAAGAACATCGTATCGAAACTGTTGCCGGTGCGTGCCAGCTTGTAACCGAGCTTGAGCAGGCCCGTGCCCAGCGGACGCTCGTAGTCGCCGGTGAAGTCCGCCACGCGGGTATCGGTGGCGTTGTCCTGGCGCGTCAGGCTGTCGAGCGCGCCGGGCGGACGCACTGCATAGCGGCTGGCGAAGCGGACGTCGCTGTCGGCGTCGGTGCCGGACAGGCGCAGGTCGAGCTTGAAGACCTCGCCCGGCAGGCTGCCCTTGTGGTCAAGCCGGCCACCGAGACTGTAGTTCTTGTTGACAGCTTCGCGCACGGTAGTGCGGTCGTATTCATTGTCGACCACGCCGCCTGCGCCGGTGCTGCGGTAGCGCTCGAGCGAGTCGCCATCGTTCGTGAACTCGTTATAACTGGCACTCACGCCAACTACATCGCGCTCGCCCAGGTTGTAGGTGGCCGAGCCGTTGAATCCGGCGGAGTCATTGCGGCTGTCGCCATCGGACAACTGGGTGCTGCGCGATACCGCGCCCGTGACCGGGTCGATGCGTTCGCGCACCGTCTCGCCGCTGGTATCGCGGCCATCGTGGCGGCGGTGCAAACTGCCCTGCACGCTCATGCGCCCGGTCGTGTAGCTGCCGAAGGCCGAGCTGTTGTACCGGCCGGACGAACCCACGTTGGCGTTGACGACGGCGAAGCCGCCCGGGCTGCGTTCGCGACGCATCACCAGGTTGATGATCGGCCCGCCGCCGCCTTCGTTGCCGAACTGCGCGCCGGGATTGTTGATGACCTCGACCGATTCGAGGTCGGCGGCCGGCAAGGCATTCAGTGCGGCGGCGCGGTTATCGCCCTGCATCATGGCTGACGGCTTGCCGTCCATGAGTATCTGCACGTTGCTCTTGCCGCGCACGGTCACGGCGCCATCCGGGTCGACTGCGAGCGAGGGTACTTTGTTCAGCGTATCGGCGACCGTGTCGTTCGACGTGGCCGGGTCGGCCTTCACGTCATAGACCTGACGGTCGATGCGGTTGGACAGCTTGGCGGCGGTGACCGTGACGGTCGCTTGCGGTTCGACCTGTTCCTGTGGTGGCGCTGGAGTTTCCGGCGCTGGCGCTTGCGCCTGAGTTACGGACTGCTGCGCGCCTGCCGGCTTCGACTGGCCAGGCTTCGGCTGTGCCGGCTGGGTTAGCTGCGTGGCTTGGGTTTGCTGCGTTTCCTGAGCCCAGCTCGGGCGGCTGCGACGACGGCGCCGGCCAGTAGTGGAATGAGTCTAGCGTTGTGACGAGTGCGTGGCGTGACGATGACAATTCTCCGAAATCATTGAGGCCGTTGGGCCGCCAGCATTGTCGCACAACTTGTCATTCAAGAAACTTAGCAGTAGCTGAAGCATGTGCGGCCGAGCCGATCGCATAGTTGGGCCGGCAGCAGAAATTGCCAGAACCCGCGGCGGCCTGCATGCGTGGGCCGGGCCTGAAGATGCCTATAATGACGGAACCAGCATCGCCGACCGGCGTCGAATCAGGATATGGT
>NZ_QYUP01000036.1 GCF_003590855.1 Massilia cavernae | reverse complement strand
GCGCGTCGAGCCGGAGCGCAAGGACATCGCCGCGTTCTCGGCGCGCGGCGCGGCCCCGACCAGCGATTTCTTCGCGATGTTCGAAGCGCCGTTCCGCTTCGGCCAGCCCTGGGGCGAAGCGGAGGATGCCGCCGCGGCCGACGTGGTGGTGCTGGGCCGCCAGCTGTCCGAAAAACTGTACGGCGACGCCAACCCGGTCGGCAAGCGCGTCACCATGATGGGCGCGCAGTTCCAGGTCGTGGGCGTGCTGGACGAGTGGATGCCGCTGCCGCGCTACTACCGCATCATCAGCTCCGGCAGCGCCTTCGGCACCGCAGATGAATTCTTCATCCCCTTCGCCACCGCGATCCGGCGCGAGACCGGCCATGCCGGCAGCATGAGCTGCGACGGGCGCCGCGATCCCGGCTTCGCCGCACTGCTGGCATCCGAATGCACCTGGATCCAGTCGTGGTTCGAAACGCGCTCCAGCGCCGACCGCGCCGAGCTCCAGGGCTACCTCGACAACTACGCCGGCGAGCAGCGCAAGCTGGGCCGCCTGAAGCGCAACGCGCCGAACCACCTGTTCGACGTGATGGAATGGATGGAGTACATGAAGGTGGTCGGCAACGACAGCAAGCTGGCGGCCTGGCTGGCCTTCGGCTTCCTGATCCTGTGCCTGGTGAACACCATCGGCCTGCTGCTGGCCAAGTTCTCGGTACGTGCCGCCGAAGTCGGCATCCGGCGTGCGCTGGGCGCCTCGCGCAAGGATATCTTCCGCCAGTTCCTGGTCGAGACCGCGGTGGTCGGCCTGGTGGGCGGCATGCTGGGCCTGGTGCTGGCCTTCGGCGCGCTGGCCCTGATCGCGATGCAGTCGGCGCAGATGTCGGTGGTCGCACACATGGACTGGGTCATGCTGGCGTTCACCTTCGTGCTGTCGGTGCTGGCTGCCGTCATCGCCGGCCTGCTGCCGACCTGGCGCGCATGCCAGGTCACGCCGGCCATGCAACTGAAATCGCAGTAACAAGAAAAGAGAGACATCATGGAAATCCGTCCTATCCTTTCTGCGCTGTTGCGCAACAAGACCGGCGCGGTGCTGGTCGCGGTGCAGGTGGCCCTCAGCCTGGCTATCCTGGCCAACGCCCTGCACATCGTCAACATACGCCAGGCGGTGGCGGCGCGCCCGAGTGGCATGGCAGATGAAAACGCCGTGTTCTATATCAATGCGCGCGGCCTCGCCAGCGAAGGCGCGGAGCAGGAGCTGGCGACGCAGAAGCGTGAAACAGCCATCTTGCGCGCGGTGCCGGGCGTGCTGTCGGTCGCCAAGACCAACCAGATGCCGATGGCGCGCTCCGGCAGCACTACCAGTGTCTCCGTGGACCGCAAACAGGTCAATGAAAGCGCCAGTGCGTCGCAGTACATATCGCCGGACTCGCTGGTCCACACGCTGGGCCTGAAGATCTCGGAGGGCCGCGATTTCCGTCCATCCGATGTGATGGAGATCGACGAAAAGACCAGCACGGCCTTCCCCAATGGGCTTCTGGTAACCAGGGCGCTGGCAGAGAAGATCTGGCCCGGCGGCGGCAGCGCAGTCGGCAAGACGGTCTACTTCGGCACCGGGGAAAACGCCAACAGCGCCCAGGTTGTCGGCGTCATCGAACGCTTCATGACCACCCACGCCTCAGCGGACGAGGAGGCCGAGTATTCGCTGATCCTGCCGGTGCGCCTGGCCGGCGGCAATAATCCGGGCAATACCTACGCGGTGCGCGCGGAACCTGGCCAGCGCGACCGCGTCATGAAGGAAGCCGAGGAAGCGCTGCGCAAGGCGTCGCCGACGCCCATCATCTTCAAAACCCGCACCGCCAACGAAGACCGCAAGGAACGCTACCGCGCCGACATGGCGATGTCGTGGATGCTGGTCACCGTCAGCGTGCTGCTGCTGTTGATCACCGCCAGCGGCATCGTCGGCATGGCCAGCCTGTGGGTAACGCAGCGCCGCAAGCAGATCGGCGTGCGGCGCGCACTGGGCGCGCGCCGGGTCGACATCCTGCGCTACTTCATCATCGAGAACGTGATGATCACCAGTACCGGCGTGGTTGCGGGCGTGATGCTGGCCGTGGGGCTGAACCAGCTCCTGGTCAGCAAGCTGGAAATGGCACGCCTTCCGCTTGGCTACGTGCTGGCCGGCGCCGGCGTGTTCTGGGCGCTCGGCGTCGCCGCGGTGTACGGCCCGGCGTGGCGCGCGGCCACCATCTCGCCGGCGCTGGCAACACGCAGCGCCTGACGACGGGGAGCCAATGGTATGCTAGCGCCCATGCCAACCGTACTTATTATTGACGATAACGCCGCCGTCGCGATCGCGCTCGAAGTGCTGTTTTCGCTGCACGACATCGATGCGCTGCGCGCGGCGTCGCCGGCCGAAGGGCTGGCCATGCTGGAACGCTGCAGCGTGGACCTGGTCATCCAGGACATGAACTTCACCGCCGACACCACGTCGGGCGAGGAAGGCGTGGCGCTGTTCCGCGAAATCCGCAAGCGCCATCCCGACCTGCCGGTGATCCTGCTCACCGCCTGGACCCACCTCGATGCCGCGGTGGACCTGGTGAAATCCGGCGCGGCCGACTACCTGTCCAAGCCGTGGAACGACAAGCGCCTGCTGGCCACCGTCACCAACCTGATCGAACTGGGGCAGGCCAACCGCGCGCTGCAGCAGCGCGTGCAGCGCGAACGGCGCGAGCGGCGCGACCTCGAATACAAGTTCGACCTGCGCGGCGTGGTGTGGGAAGACCCGGCCACCGAGCGCGTGCTGAACCTGGCCTGCCAGGTGGCGCGCTCCGACGTTCCGGTGTTGATCACCGGCCCCAACGGCACCGGCAAGGAACGCATCGCCGAGATCATCAAGGCCAACTCGCAGGTGGCCGACGGCCCCTTCGTCGTGCTCAATTGCGGCGCGCTGCCGGCGGAACTGATCGAAGCGGAGCTGTTCGGCGCCGAAGCGGGCGCTTACACCGGCGCTTCCAAGGCGCGCGAAGGCAAGTTCGAAGCGGCCGACGGCGGCACCCTGTTCCTCGACGAGATCGGCAACCTGCCGCTGGCGGGTCAAATGAAGCTGCTGCGCGTGCTGGAAACCGGACGCTTCGAGCGGCTCGGCTCCAACCGCGAACGGCAGGTCAAGGTGCGCGTCATTAGCGCCACCAACGCCGACCTGGGCGGCATGATCCGCGCCGGCACCTTCCGCGAGGACCTGTTCTACCGCCTCAACGTGATCGAGCTGCGCCTGCCGCCGCTGGCGTCGCGCCCGGCCGACATCCTGCCGCTGGCGAGCAACTTCCTCGCGCCTGGCAAGAGCCTGGCTCCGGCGGCGCAGGCTGCGCTGATGGCGCATGCGTGGCCGGGCAATGTGCGCGAGCTGAAAAACGTGATGCAGCGCGCCGCACTGCTGGCGCAAGGCGACACCATCAAGCCGGAAGACCTGGGCCTGCCGCTGGCCGCCGTGCCCGCCGCCGACAACGAGCCTGACCGCGGCACGATCGCGCAGGCGCTGGCGCGCGCCGGCGGCGTGGTGGCGCAGGCCGCCGCCGAACTGGGGCTGTCGCGCCAGGCGCTGTACCGGCGCATGGAACGCCTCGGCATCGCCCGCCCCTGATGAAGCGGCGCAGCGGCATCCGCCTTTCGCTCGTCACGCGTTGGTCGGCGCTGGTCGGCACCCTGCTCGCCCTGGGCATCATCATCGCGCTGGCGCTCGACCACTTCCTTCCCGGCCGGCCCTGGCTGGTGTTCGCGATCTGCATGGTGTGCGTGGTGCCGATCTCGATCATCACCATGCGCTCGCAGATCCAGCCCATCCTGTCGCTGTTCCGCGCCCTCGAGGGCACGGTCGCCAGCTACAAGGACGGCGACTTTTCCCTCAGCCTGCACTGGCAGCAGAACGACGAACTGGCCGACCTGATCGAGGCCCACAACGCGCTGGGCGACGTGTTGCGCGAGCAGCGCCTCGGGCTGGTGCAGCGCGAACTGCTACTCGATACGATGGTGCAGAACACGCCGGTGGCGATGCTGCTGGTGGCCGACGCCGGCGCCATCGTCTACGCCAACGCCGCCGCGCGCCGGTTGCTGAACGACGGCCGCAAGATGGAAGGCCACCAGCTGAAGGACATCCTGGCCGGATCGGCGCCCGCCCTGTCGGAAGCGCTGGGACGCGGCGGCGACGGCCTGTTCAGCGCGGGAGACGGCGAGGACGAAGAGGTCTACCACCTCGCGCGCAGCCATTTCAACCTGAACGGCCGCAAGCACGAACTGCTGCTGCTGCGCCAGCTGACTTCGGAACTGCGGCGCCAGGAAGTGCAGACCTGGAAAAAAGTGATCCGCGTGATCAGCCATGAGCTGAACAACTCGCTGGCGCCACTGACCTCGCTGGCGCATTCCGGCGCGGAGCTGGTGCGGCGCGGCCAGACCGAGCGCCTGCCGCAGATCCTCGCCACCATCGAGGAACGCACGCGCCACCTGGAGAGCTTCATCCTCGGCTACGCGCGCTTCGCCAAGCTGCCGTCGCCGCACGTCGAACCATGCAGCTGGGACGGATTCATCGCGCAGCTGGCCAACCAGGTGCGCTTCCGCCTTACCGGCGAGCTGCCCGCCGAACCCGGGTGGGTCGATCCGGCGCAGATGGAGCAGGCGCTCCTGAACCTGCTGAAGAATGCGCACGAATCGGGCTCGCCGCCGGACCAGGTCGAACTGAATATCCGCACCGCGCCGGGTACCTTGCGCATCGAGGTCGCGGACCGCGGCACCGGCATGAACGACGCGGTGCTGACCAACGCGCTGGTGCCCTTCTACTCTACCAAGCGCAGCGGAACCGGGCTGGGACTGGCGCTGGCGCGCGAGATCGCCGAAGCGCATGGCGGGCGCATCACCCTCGCCAACCGCGACGGCGGCGGCCTGAACGTCACGCTGATCCTGCCCAACGCGCCGCCACACTAGGCGGGCGGTGGTAACATTCGCCGCATGCCGTCACCATCATCCCGTTTCGCCGCGCCCGGACATCCGCCGGCCACAACCACCGAGTTCAAGGGCGTGCGCTTCCTCCACCTCGGCACCTCCTGGGTCCAGGGCGCGATGCGCCTGGCCAAACCGGACAACATCGAGCTCGAATATGTGCAGATGATGATGATGTGGATGCTGTTCATCGAGCAGCCGAAGCGCATCGTCCAGCTGGGCCTCGGCAGCGCCGCGCTGACCAAGTTCAGCTACCAGCGTTTCCCGTCGGCGCGAGTCAGCGTCGCCGAACTGAACCCGAACGTGATCGACATCTGCCACGCCGAATTCGGCCTGCCGCCGAACGACGCGCGGCTGGACGTGCGCCAGATGGACGCGATGGACTTCGTGCTCGACCCGGCCAACCACGGCACCGTGGACGTGCTGCAGGTCGACCTGTACGACGAAGAGGCGCGCGGGCCGGTGCTTGATTCGCAGGAGTTCTACCAGGCCTGCTTCGACTGCCTGGCGAGCGGCGGCATCATGACCGCCAATGTGTTCGGGGATTTCAGCAACTACGACAAGAACCTGCAGAACATGGAACTGGTGTTCGATGCGGTGGTGTGGCTGCCGGAAGTGAGCGACGCGAACATCATCGTCATCGCGTTCAAGGATGCGCCGCAAATCGACTTCAGCGTGCTGTACGACCGCGCCGCGGACATCAGGCGCCGCATGAACCTGCCCGCCAAGACGTGGGTGAACGGCCTCAAATCGTGGATGCAGGACCACCAGGAATAGCAGGCGAAGGCTATTTCAGCTTACCCGTTTCCGGCCCACCCGACACGCAATTTCAGAATCATTTTCGTAAATACAACATTTACCCTTGACGCGTTGAGGGCCAATTCCGTTTCCCGTACTATCGTCGGCGCACCCGCCATAGCCTTTGTGGGCAGGGGGAGTGCGGGGCTACCCGTCCCGCATGAAAAATCTCAAAAACGCATACGAGAAGACAGGAAAAGAACAGATGACGAGACAATCCGGACGCCCAATCCTTCCACGCACCCTGCTCGCTTCGGCGCTGCTGGCGGCCCTGAACAGCGCCTACGCACAAACCCCAGACACCACCACCGCACGCGCCGACGA
Organism: Massilia cavernae; assembly: GCF_003590855.1. Classification (GTDB taxonomy): domain Bacteria; phylum Pseudomonadota; class Gammaproteobacteria; order Burkholderiales; family Burkholderiaceae_D; genus Telluria_A; species Telluria_A cavernae. The sequence continues at coordinate 28,275 of NZ_QYUP01000036.1, read as the reverse complement.
CAACACGCCGGCAAAAGTCGTCGTCCTCGGCTCGCGTTCCACCGCCAAGACTGCGCTCGACACCGTGGCGCCGGTCGGCCTGATCAACGTGAAGGACATGCAGACCGCAGGCCCGCTCGAACTGGGCAAGCTGCTGCAGACGCTGGACCCGTCGTTCAACTTCTCCACCACCTTCATCAGCGACGGCACCGACATCATCCGCCCTGCCACGCTGCGCGGCCTCGGCCCCGACCAGCTGCTGGTGCTCGTCAACGGCAAGCGCCGCCACCAGCAGGCGCTGGTCAACGTGCAGCAGACCATCGGCCGCGGCTCGGCCGGCACCGACATCAACGCGATCCCGATGTCGGCCATCCACCACATCGAAGTGCTGCGCGACGGCGCCGCGGCCCAATACGGCTCGGACGCGATTGCCGGCGTGATCAACATCGTGCTGAAATCGCAGACCAAAGAGACGCAATTGAGCGGCTCGGTCGGCACTACCTCGGAAGGCGACGGTGACCTGGTATCCGGCAGCGCCAACACCGGTTTCACGATCGCCAACAACGGCTATGTCAACCTGTCCGTAGAAGGGCGCCGCCGCGACGAGACCAACCGCGCCGGCCCCGACACGCTGCGCGTCAGCCCGCCGCGCGTCACCCAGCGTATCGGCGACAGCCTGGCCAAGGACGCCTACCTGTGGATGAACGCGGCTGTCCCTCTTGACGTGGACAAGGACAACGAATTCTATGCGTTCGGCGGCGTCTCGAAGCGCACCGGCGATTCGGCAGGCTTCTTCCGCTCCAAGGGCGACGGCCGCAACGTGCCAGCCGTGTACCCGAACGGATTCCTGCCTAACATCATCACCACCGTGAAGGACGCGTCGTTCGCGTTCGGCTACCGCCGCAATTTCGGCGACGACTGGAACTTCGACGTTAGCGTGAACCACGGCCGCAGCGAGCTCGGTTTCCACGAACGTAACTCGATCAATGTCAGCTACTGGTACGAACCGAAGCCGGGCGGCGGCATCTATGCCGAATCGCCGCTATCAGCCGACACCGGCAAGCTGAAATTCGACCAGACCACCTTCAACGCCGACCTGCGCGGCCCGGTCGACATCGGCGGGCGCATACTGTCGGTGGCCACTGGCTTCGAATACCGCAGGGACAACTACCAGATCGAAGCGGGCGACCCGGTCTCGTACCAGTACGGCCGCACCAACAACCCGGCGATCAGGATCATCGACCAGACCGGCGGTATCGCGGCGTCTGGCGCGCAGGGCTTCCCGGGCTACACGCCGGGCACCGAGGTGGACGAAGGACGCCACAACATCGCGCTGTACCTCGACGTGGAGCACAACCTCGCCGAGAAGCTGCTGGTGACGGGCGCGCTGCGCTACGAGAAGTATTCCGACTTCGGCAACACCACCACCGGCAAGCTGGGCATGCGCTGGGATCCGTCGCGCCAGTTCGGCCTGCGCGGCAGCATCTCGACCGGCTTCCGCGCGCCATCGGTGCAGCAGAAGTTCTACAGCTCGGTCTCGACCAACCTGAATTCGGCCGGCGTGCTGACCGAAACGCTGACCGCGCGCGAAGGCAGCCCGGTGACGCGCGCCTTCGGCATTTCGCCGCTGAAGGAAGAAACGTCGAAGAGCTTCAGCATCGGCGCGGTCGTGCGCCCGATGACCAACTTCTCGGTCACCGCCGACCTGTACCGCATCGACATCGACGACCGCATCGTCTTCTCGAGCAATATCGCGCCTGAAAGCGGCGCCTGCGCGACTGCGGCGGCATGCCCGATCAAGGCCATCCTCGACCCGCTCAAGGTAGGCCAGGCACAGTTCTTCACCAACGCGATCGACACCACCACCGACGGCTTCGACCTGGTGGCCGAGCACACCACCCGGTGGACCGGCTCGACCCTGGTCCTGTCCGGCCAGCTGGGCTTCAACAAGACGGAAATCAAGGCCCGCAGGTCGCAATCGCCGGTGCTGACCGGCGCGCAGCTGTTCGACGACGCGCAGGTGACGCTGATCGAACGCGGCCAGCCGCGCCAGCACCACGTGGTGGCGGCGGACTACACGATGGGCCCATGGAACCTGAACACCCGCGCCAGCTACTTCGGCGCAGTGCAAGGCCAGGGCTTCACCGCGCCGTTCATCCAGACGTGGGAAGCGAAGTGGCTGGTCGATGCATCGGTGCGCTATTCGTTCAGCAAGCGCTTCACGGTGGCGGTCGGTGCGAACAACCTGTTCGACACCTACCCGACCGAATGGGACAAGACGAAAGCCTTCCCGTTCCCGCAGCTTGGCTTCACGCACTGCTGGGAAACCTGCCCGATCGGCATCAACGGCCGCCAGATGTACGCTCGGGTCGACTACGCGTTCTAAGCAGTTGGCTTAGCGCCGCTCGCGCCACCACAGCGCGAGCATCGCTGCAGTAAAGAGCGCGGCGAACGGCCAGGCCGGCACGGGATTTGATCCCGGCGCCGGCGCAACCGGGGTCCGCGCCGCATAAAGCGCAGTGGCATCGCGCCGCTGCGCTTTTTGCCACATCGGCCAGTCCTCCTTCGCGTAAACGTACACCGCATGCCGCGCCGGCTTCGCGCCCTGCGCTTCCACCTTCAGCCATCCCGCTTCCTTCGGCCACACCGCCACGCACGAGGCATCCGCCCGGTCGGACCGGCGCTGCCATGCAAGCGTTTGCTTCAACGCCGGGAAGGCCGCGTCACCGCGCACGCCCTGCGCGCACACCTCGAGCCGCTGGCCGGCGAGCGGCATTTCCTCCGGCTCGACCCAGTGCACGTCCTCCGGCCGCTGTACGCCGGCCTTGTCGAGTATCCGCTGCCACCACATTCCAAGCGCGCGCGGCTCGCTGATCGCGTAGCGGTGCCATTCGGCCACGCCCAGCCAGACGATGCGACCCTTCTGCCAGTGCCTGGCCCAGACCATGTCGTCCACCGGCGCCCACGCGCCGGCCACGGGATGGAACGGCGCCGCCGGCATCGCCAGCGGGCCCCCCGTGGTCTTCTCTGGAGCCGCGCGCAGGTTCAACTGCAACGTGCGCGCCCACAGCGCCGGGTCGGCGGCGTTCGCGGCCAGGATGATCAGCGGAGTCCCGCCGGCCACGTGTTCCAGCAGGGCGTTGCGCACCGCCGCCGGCTGACGTTCGAAATAGGCGGCGTCGACCACCAGCAGCCTGGGATCCGGCATCGCTTCGCGCGTGGTTTCGCTGCGGGTGACGGTCTTGCCAAGCGTAACCTGCCAGTCCACCACCGCGTTGCTGTTGGTCAGGAGGTCGTTGAGGATGCGTGCGTCGAATGACGGCGCGCCGAAGCGGCCCCGCACCTGCAGCGGCACGGTCTCGTTCACCGAAAACGGTACCGGGCCCTGGGCGATGACTTTTCCGGTTTTGTCCAGCAGCCGCGCCTTGAGCACCAGCGCTTCGACCACGGGCGGAAGCCATTGCACCGTGAGCTCCGTGCCGGCGCCGCTCGATTCGGCGATCACCTGGTCGTTTTCGGCCAGCAGCTGCAGGCGCGCCGGGCCGGCGCCCGTATGCCGGACGGTCAGCGTAAAGGTGCGCCCAAGCGACAGCTGGCGCGGGAAATCGAGCCGCAGCGTTTCCGTCGCCGGCGCGGTCCATTCGACCGGGCGTGCCGGCAGGTCCTGCCATTGCGCCGTCCGCAGGCCATCGCCCTCGATCTTGACCCGGCCCGTGTGTTCAATCGTTGCAGGAGCGACACCGTCGCGAATCCCCACCGTCGCCGCTTCGCCGACAGGCAGCGAGAATTGGCCGAGCATGCCCGCCAGCGCGCCGGCGGCGATCAGCACCAGAAGCGCGTCGATCCACTTTTTCCTCACGAGGTAGGCAGCAGCACTGACCGCCCCGATAGCGAGAACAATTGCGAAAGCGCTCATGGCCTGGCTCCACTGCGCCATGCGCGTGTAAATGGTGTTTCAGCCACCGGTTGCGCCTGCAGCACGACCGGGGCTTCGGTGATCGCGCCGCGCAGCCATGCGCGCAGCACCGGGCGGCACTTCACGCAGCCGTCGGCCACGTCCTGCACCGCGCGCTGCGCCGCCAGCCGCTGGTCGTCGCTGGCGATGCGCGCGCGGATCCAGTCCTGCGCGTCGCGGCTCCACAGTGCAGGAAGCGCACCGTCGCCGGACAGCGCTTGCAGCAGCTCGCGCACTTCCATCGGAATCGCTTCGGCGGCGTCGCCCTGTCCGCGGCGGTAGCTCTTCGACCCCAGCACGTCGCCGGTCAGCCGCGTCTCTTCCTTGATCGCCGGCGGCGCGAAAGCGGTCTTGTGCAGGTAGATGCGGTCGGCCTGCTGCAGCTCCTTGATCGCCTCGAGCGCCTTGTATTCCGGTGGCAGCGCGGGCTTGGGCGTGATGTTGCGCAACGCCTTCTCCGCGTCCCACATCGCGCTCAGCGCGCGCCGCAGCACTTTCTTGGTCTCTTCATCGAACAGCGTGGCGTTTTCGGACTCGTCGTGCATGTGGCCGAACTGCGCGATCATGCCCTGCTGCCCGCCGCCTTCCGCCTCGTGGTCGTCGTCGCCGCCGAACAGGCTAGACTCCTCGCCGAGGAACTGGCCGTAGCGGCGCCGCAGCATGGCCTGGTCGCCCGCGATCTTCTGGCTGCGGTCCTGCAAGGTCGCCGCCGGCATGCGCGGATTGGCTTTCAGGTCGGCCACCAGCTGCTCGGTGTCGATGATAATCTGGCGCTGGCTGCGCAGGTTCTCGGGCTTCACCAGGGTCGGCAGCGCGGAGGTTTCGTCGCCTTCCGCGACCGGGCCGGGCAGGCGCAAGGTGTAGGTCGGCGATTGCGACTGGTGCGGACGGCCGGCATTGTCGGCCACGCGTACGAAGAAGTACAGCTCGTCGCCCGGCTCCATGCCAAGGTCGGCCAGCGACCAGTCCTTCGACCAGTTGCGCACCTTGGCGTTCGACGATCCGGGCAGCGGTACTTCGCGGTCGCTGAAGCGCACGTTCTCGCCGCTGCCGCGCGCCAGTGTCAGGTGCATGGTTGCGCGGGTGACGGCGTAGTCGTCGCTTACTTCCACCGCGATCCGCGCGCTCTTCGCGTCGGTGGCCAGCACGTGGACCATTTCCTTCGGCGCAGAGACGACGATACGCGGTGCGGTGTCGGGGACGACCTTCAGGTTGTAGCGCGTACCGCGCCAGCGCCAGAACACCGATTCTGTCGCCGTCCAGCTGGCGCAGCCGGCGCCGGGCTTGAAGACCTGGCCGTCGGAAAGTTCAATTTTCTCCGCCTCGCCCCCACCTTGCATGAGGCACCATTCGACCACGGTACTTTCGGGCACCTGGAGGTCGCGGGGAGCTGACTGCGACGGCGCCACCGCTGTGTACTTCGGCGGAGTGAGCTTTACATTCATTTCGCTTTTTTCTGCCGCCGTCCCGCGAAGCGCGGCAGCCGCTGTCGGCGCTTTGCCGTCCGCGCTTGCATGTTGCCATGTCCACAGCGCCAGCGCGGCAGTGCAGCTCAGCGCCAGCCAGTGTGCGCCGAAGCGCACTTTGGCACGCGCGACGCCGCGCATTTCTTCCTTGCCGAGGGCATCGGATATCCGCGCCAGCAATCGCCTCTGCTGCAGCTGCGCGACCGGCGTTTCCGCGCGGACCAGCAAGGCGCTGCTGTCCTCCAGCGCGGGCACCGCGTCATCGATCCAGTGCGTCCAGTTGTCCAGCACGCGCCGGCGCAGGCGCCAGAAGTCCCACGCGGCCCATGCGGCCCACGCCAGCACGCCGGGAACCGAGGCGAGCACGATCCACGGCAGCAGCGTGGCTACCCAGAGCGGCGCACGGCGCATTGCCGCCGCGCGCACCAGCCGTTGGACGATGTCAGCGTCGGCGTGCATGGGCGAGTATCCGTTCAAGCGCAAACAGCGCGGTCAATGCCATGGCCAGGATGCCGCGCAGCGCGCCGCTGCCCGGGGCCACCGGCGCGGCGGGATTGGCAGCCAGCACCTGTGCCGATGCGGTGTAGGCGACAGGCGAGTAGTGCAGGCGCTGCCAGGTTTCGAACAGCGCGCGCGCCGCATTAGCGTCCTTCGGCGGCCACGCGCCTGAGGCCCAGAGCCTGCCGCGGCTGCTATCCGTGTAGCGCAAGCCGTCCACCTGCTTCGCGGCCTTCAGTTCTGGAAACGCACTTGCATCGCCCACCCACCACAGCGGCGCGCGCAAGCTGGCTGGCGGGGCCTGCGGCAGGTCCCATACGACCAGCTCCGGTTTGCCTTCCGTGGTTTCGGCGACAAGGTAGCGCTGCGGGCCGCTGGTCGCGGCGAACAGCGCGCGCCACTCGGCGGCGCGCTTGCTGACGATCGCCACGCGGTGTTCGCTTCTCGCAGGAGCAGGTGTTTTCGTGCGCAGTTCGACGCGGTGGCGGAACTGCGGCTGGGCGGCGTACATCGGCACCGCACCCAGCACCAGCAGGCGCGCTTCCGGCAGCCATTCGCCCTCATGCGCACGCAGCCATTGCAAGGGGTCGCCTGCCACGTCGATCCGCGCCGCGTCCTGGTAGCCGGCGGCAGCCACCTGCTGCTGCGCCCACTTCGCGTCGGTACCCGGCGCCACCAGCACGCTGTCGCCGCGCCACGGCACCACCGGATCGGCCAGCCACGCCACCGCACACGCCAGCAGCAGGCAGCGCACCAGCAGCAGGATGCGGTCGACCCAGCTCCACACGCGCTGCTGCTGGGGATCGGTGCGCGGCAGGAAGCGTGCGGTCGCCAGCGGCAGCGCAGTCACGCGTTCGCGCTTCTGGCGGTGCCACCAGATGGGCAATGCCAGCACTGCCAGCGCCAGCCACCATAAGTTCGTCATGCGCGCCCCGCCTGCCGCAGCCAGCCGCGCAGCACTGTCGACACCGGATCCTCGATGTTTGCCGTCGCCGCCCGGATGTCATGTTTGCGCCACTGCCCGTTCACTTCGGCGAAATGGGCCTCGCGCTGGCGCCGGTACTCCGCCTGCGCATCGGGGCCGAAGCGGTATACGCCATCGCCATGTTCGGGATCGCGGTAGGCCTTGTTGGCCACGAAGCTGCCTTCCGCTTCCGCCTGCGTCTGCAGGCACAGCGCCCGCACGTCGTGCTGCATGTGGCGCAGGCGCAGGAGCGCATCGGTCATTGGCGACGGATAGTCGAGGAAATCGCCGACCGCGAATACGAGGCTGGGCGAGCGCGCGAAATGCAGGCTGGCGCGCAGCGTTTCCGGTGCGGGAAGCTGGCCGGTGGCTTCCGCCTTCGACAGCGCGGCCAGCACGCGGTGCATCTGGCGCGGACCGCGCGCGGCCGGCGTGAACTGCACGCGGTCGCCGGACAGGATCACCAGCCCGAAGGCATCGCCCTGGCGCTGCGCCACTGCCGCGATGCAGGCCAGCAGGGTGCGCGCGTACCACAGCTTGTCCACGCTGGGGATGGTGCGGCTCGGTTCCGCCATGCTGGCGGTGGCGTCCAGCCACAGCCAGATGGCGACGTGGCTGTCGCGCTCCGCCTCGCGCACATAGTAGCGGTCGGCCCGTGCCAGCAGCTTCCAGTCGACACGGCGCCACTCGTCCCCGGGCGCGTAGGCCCGGTACTCCGAAAATTCGACCCCCGCCCCGCGCTCGCGGCCGGCATGGATGCCGTGGCCGAGTCCCGCGAGGACGTAGCGGATGATCAGGTCGAGGTCGTTGGTTTGCGCAAGCAGCGCAGGCGTGGCAAGCATTTAAGGCTCAGTCGACCTTGATCTCGTTGCGCAGCGCCAGCAGGATGTCGGCGATCGCCACGCCGTCCGCTTCCGCTTCGAAATTGCGCAGCACGCGGTGCGCCAGCACCGGCAGCAGCATCTCGCCGATGTCCTCGCGCGTGACCGCCAGGCGCCCGTGCATCAGCGCGCGCGCCTTCGACGCCAGCACCAGCGCCTGGCCGGCGCGCGGGCCCGCGCCCCAGCCGACGTGCTTGACGATGCTCGCGACCTTGCTGTCCTGCGGGCGGGTGGCACGGACCAGGCGTGTGGCGTAGCGCAGCAGGTGGTCGCCGATTTCGATGTCGCGCACCAGCAGCTGCAGGCGCAGCAGCGCCTGCACGTCCATCGCCGGCGTCGCGTCGCTCAGCCCCGCGTGGGTGGTGCGCGACACCATGGTCATTTCTTCGTCTTCGGTCGGGTAGCCGACGTCGATGCGCAGCAGGAAGCGGTCGAGCTGCGCTTCCGGCAGCGGGTAGGTGCCGGCCTGCTCGATCGGATTCTGGGTCGCCAGCACGAAGAAGGGCTGCGGCAGCCTGTGGGTCTGGCCCGCGAAGGTGACGGAACGCTCCTGCATCGCTTCCAGCAGTGCCGATTGCGTCTTCGGCGGGGCACGGTTGATCTCGTCGGCCAGCAGCACCTGGGTGAACACCGGGCCCTTCTGGAAGCGGAACACGCGCTGGTGGGTCGAGGTGTCTTCCTCGAGGATCTCGGTGCCGACGATATCGGACGGCATCAGGTCGGGCGTGAACTGCACGCGGCGGAACTGCATGTCGGTGGCCTGGGAGAGCGACTTGACCAGCAGCGTCTTGCCCAGCCCCGGCACGCCTTCGACCAGCGCGTGGCCGCCGGCCAGCAGGCAGATGATCAGCGATTCGATCACGTTGTCCTGGCCGATGATCACGCGCGACATGCTTGCCTTCAGCGCCTTGATACGGGCGGTGAGGTCGGCCACTTCGACCTCGCTCCATGCTATTGGATCACGTTCCGACACTTTCAAGCTCCCAATGCGTATTGAATGATATTGACTGCAAAGCGCGTGTTGTCCACTGCCAGCCAGCGTTTGTTGCGGAAGTCGTAGTCCCACTCGCAACCGTAGTCCTTGTTCGAGTACAGCACCCGCACGCGGCCGTTGAACTCGATCGCTTTCAGGTAATCGTGCACCAGGTCGTCGCCCCAGCCGTTCAGCTCCACGCCGGTGTTGGGCGGGCCGTCGAACTCGAAGAAGCTCGAATAGATCCGGTGGTTGTTCGGGATCTTGTGCAGCGCCTTGGGCCCGAACATCTTCGCCAGTTCCGCTTCGAACGACTTCGCGAACAGCCCGTCGACGTCATGGTTGCAGTCGTCGACGAACACGAAGCCGCCACCTCGCACATAGCGCTCGAAGTTCCTTCGCTCGGCCGGCGTGAACTGCACCAGCTTGTGGCCCGCCAGGTAGCAGAACGGCGCCTCCAGCATCTTCGGGTCGGACAGCGCGACCACGCGCTCCACCGGGTCGACCCGCAAGGTGGTGTACTCCACCAGCGAGTTGAGCACGTTGCTGGGCATGCGGATGTCCACGTCCCAGTCGCCCGAGTCGTACATCAGGCGCGTGAAGTAGAAATCGTAGGTCGCCATCCCTGCCCTGCTTACACAGCGTCCGACAGCGACGTGAAGTTGAAGTCGCGGATCTTCATCGCCGGGATCACCATCTGGAACCGGCCGTCGCCGCCAAGCACCGTCGGCTTGCCCAGTTCATCGAGGTTGTTCAGCATGGAGACCGGGCTTTCGTTGAAGCGGAAGTTCTTCACCGGATGCTTGATCTTGCCGTTCTCGACGTAGAAGGTGCCGTCGCGCGTCAGCCCCGTCAGCAGCAGCGACTGCGGGTCGACCGAGCGGATGTACCAGGTGCGCGTGACCACGATGCCCTTCTTGGTGGACGCGATCATCTCTTCCAGCGACTTGTCGCCGCCAGCCATGATGATGTTGCCGAAGCGCCCGCGCGCCTGCGCGTTCTGCTTCTGCGCCCAGTAGCGCGAATATTCCAGGGTCGCGATGCGGCCGTCCTTGATGATGTCGGTACGCTCGCGCGGCAGCATCGAGTCGTTGTCCCACGGGCGCACCGGCACATCCTTGTCCCACGGGTCGGACCAGACGTTGACGCGCTCGTCGAACAGCTTTTCGCCGAGGCGGTTGCCGCCGCCTTTCTTCGACAGGAAGCTGCGGCCCTCGTCGGCCTGGCGCGCGTCGAAGGCGCTGAACATGCGGGCCAGCAGGTCGGAGGTGGCGGCCGGCTCGAGGATGACGGTGTAGCGGCCCGGCTCCAGCGCCTTGGCGTCGACCGAGCGCATGGCCTTCTCGATCGCCACTTCCGACGCTTCGCGCGCGTCGAAACGGCGCGCGTCGTTGACGCCGCGCGTGACCCAGCCCGAACCGCGGCCGTCTTCCGTGCGCGCGGTGCAGGTGAAACTCAGGTTGGTGAATTGCTGGTGGCCGAACACGCCGTTCGAATTGGCGATGGTTTCAAACCCGGTGGTGTCGAGGAAGAAGCCCGCCGTCACCAGCTTGTTCTTGCGCGCCGACAGGATGCTGTGCGACGCCACTTCGGCGCGGTAGTCCGGGTCGATCGCCGCGGTCGCCGGGCTGAAGGTGTTCGACGCCTTGAACTCCTGCTTGCCGACGGCCGGCATGAACTCCGGGTTCTCAGGCGCCAGCCGCGCCACGTCTTCCGCGCGGCGCACCGCCTTTTCCAGCGACTTGTCGTCGAACTCGTTGATGGTGGCGGTCCCCTGGCGCTTGCCGAAGGCGACGCTGACCGTCAGCTCGGTGTTCTCCACCAGGCCCGCGGTGGACACGCTGTTGCGCGCATAGCGGATATTGCCGGTGCGGCTGCCGCTGATCTGCACGCGGCATTCGTCGGCTTTCGAAAAACCGATCACGCGGTCGCAGATGCGCTTGGCCTCTTCCTGGTTCAGCTGTTTCATGCGTGCCTTCCTCAGCCGATCTTGCGTGCGGTGTTGATGACGTTGATGCCGTTGAAGCGCGTCGTCGACGAGCCGTGCGACACCGCGCTGACCTGGCTGGGCTGGCCTTTGCCGTCGAAGAAGGAGCCTCCCATGCGCCAGTCGCGCTCATCGCAGATGGCCGAGCAGGCGTTCCAGAATTCCTGGGTGTTCGACTGGTAGGCCACGTCTTCGACCATGCCGGCGATCTTGCCGTCCTTGATCTCGTAGTACAGCTGGCCGCCGAACTGGAAGTTGTAGCGCTGCTGGTCGATCGAGTAGGAACCGCGTCCGAGGATGTAGATGCCCTTCTTGATGTCCTTGACCATTTCGTCCGGCGTCAGGCGTTCCTTGCCCGGCGCCAGCGAGATGTTCGGCATGCGCTGGAACTGCACGCTGTCCCAGCTGTCGGCGTACGAGCAGCCATGCGATTCCTTCTCTCCGATGATGTGGGCCTGGTCGCGCGTGGCCTGGTAGTTGACCAGGATGCCGTCCTTGATGATGTCCCAGCGTTTCGAGGGCACGCCCTCGTCGTCGTAGCCGACCGCGCCGAGCGAACCCGGAGTGATCTTGTCGGCGAAGAAGTTGACGCGGTCGGAGCCGAACTTGAATTTCTTGGTCTCCCACTTGTCGAGGGTGACGAAGCTGGTGCCGGCATAATTGGCCTCGTAGCCCAGCACGCGGTCGAGTTCCGTCGGGTGCCCGACCGATTCGTGGATGGTCAGGAACAGGTGGTCGGGGCTCAGCACCAGGTCGTACTTGCCCGGCTCGATGGTCCTGGCGGTCAGCTTCTGGCGCGCGTGGCGGCCGGCCAGGCGCGCGTCTTCGACGATGTCGTAGGACTTCGTGTACAGCGTGGTGACGCCGCCCGCGGCCTTCACCTTGTCTTCCTTGCGCGCGTCGAAGTATTCGTAGCCCATGCCGACCGGCGCGGCCAGGCTGTCGCGGGTGCGGAACTTGTTGGTCGCCTTGTCGACTGCGGTGGCGGTGAACGGCGCCCACAGGCGATGCACGTCCTGGTCGATGTACGAACCGTCGGTCGATGCGAAGTACTTCTGCTGGTTGACCTGGAACAGGGTCGAGGTCATGAAGCTGGCGCCCGCTTCCAGGCCGGCCCTGTTGGCGGCGATCAGCATGTCCGCCTTTTCCTTGATCGGGACGGTGCGCCAGTCGTTCTTGTACGGCGTAGCCCAGCTTACCTCGCCCACGCCCTTGACCGGCGCCAGCTGCACCGGCTCGCTCTGCAGCTTCGAGTTGGCGCGCGCGATGGCGACCGCCTGGCGCGCGGCATTGGCCACGCTGTCCGGCGACATGTCGTTGGTGGCGGCGAAGCCGTAGGCGCCGTTGGCGATGACGCGGATGCCCACGCCCGACGACTCGGTGTTCACGATGTTTTCGACATTGGTGTCGCGCGTGGTGATGAACTGGTTCAGGTAGCGGCCGATGCGCACGTCGCAATAGGTGGCGCCGGCCTTGGTGGCGGCATTCATCGCGGCGTCGGCCAGCGACTTCTTGAATGCGGTCGCCATGGGGTTCATCAGTTCTTCGGCGGCGATGGCGTTGCCGAACACGGGAATAAGCATGGCGCCGGCGGCGCCGCTGCCGATTTTAAGGAAGGTACGTCGTTCCACAATCTACTCCAGAATCGTTCGGGCCGGGTAGCACCGGGGCGCGTAGCCCGGGGGGCGTAGCCGGCCCGCCTTGCAAACCCGCGCCGAGGCGCGGGCACTGTTTTGCTTACACTGCGTCCGACAGCGACGTGAAGTTGAAGTCGCGGACCTTCATCGGAGGAATCGCCATCGCGTACGGCGCTTCGTCGCCGCCGATGATCTGCGGCTTGCCGATTTCCTCGATGTTGTTCAGCATCGTCACCGGGCTTTCGTTGAAGCGGAAGTTCTTGATCGGATGCTTGATCTTGCCGTTCTCGATGTAGAAGGTGCCGTCGCGGGTCAGGCCGGTCAACAGCACCGACTGCGGGTCCACCATGCGGATGTACCAGGTGCGGGTGACCAGGATGCCCTTCTTGGTGCTGGCGATCAGGTCGGCAGTCGACTTGTCGGTGCCGGCCATGATCAGGTTGCCCGGCGCGCCGACAGGGCGCACGCCCTTCTTCTTGGCCCAGAACAGCGAATAGTCCAGCGCCGAAACGCGGCCGTCCTTGATCAGCGCCATGCGTTCGCGCGGCAGCATGGTCTGCACGTCCCACGGCAGCACGGCCACGTCAGGGTTCCACGGGTCGGCCCATATGTTGACCTTTTCGTCGAACAGCTTCTCGCCCAGGCGCGTGCCGCCGCCCTTCTTGGACAGGAAGCTGCGGCCTTCGTCGGCGCGGCGCGCGTCGAAGCCGTTCATCATGAAGCCGATCAGGTCGGACGTCGCGGCAGGCTCCAGGATGACGGTGTAGCGGCCCGGCTCGAGCGCCTTGGCGTCCACCGAACGCAGCGCCTTCTCGATCGCCACGTCGGACGCTTCGCGCGCGTCGAAGCGCGACACGTCGTTGGCCGAACGCTTGACCCAACCCGAACCTCGGCCGTCTTCGGTACGCACGGTGCAGGTGAAGTCGATGTTGGTGTCGAGCTGGTGGCCGAACACGCCGTTCGAGTTGGCGATGGCCTGGAACGCGGTGCGGTCGGTAAAGAAGCCGGCCGCGATCAGCTTGTTCTTGCGGCTCGCTTCAATGCTGTAGGCCGCGGTCTGGGCGCGGAATTCGGGGTCGATCGCGGCGGTCTTCGCACTGAAGGTCGGCGACTCCTTGAACACCTGCTTCGACACGGCCGGCATGAATTCCGGATTCTCCGGCGCCAGGCGGGCCAGGTCTTCGGCGCGGCGCACGACTTTTTCCAGCGACTTGTCGTCGAACTCGTTGATGGTCGCGGTACCTTGCTTCTTGCCGAAGGAGACCTGCACGGCCAGCTGGGTGTCTTCCACCAGGCCTGCGGTGGACACGTTGTTGCGGGCATAGCGGATATTGCCGGCGCGGCTGCCGGTCAGCGTCACGCTGCATTCGTCGGCCTTGGACAGCGACATCACCTTGTCGCAGATACGCTTGGTTTCTTCAGCACTCAAAATTTTCATGATTCAGTCCTTGCCTTAGCCGATCTTGCGAGCGGTGTTGATAACGTTGATCCCGTTGAAGCGCGTTGTGCTGGAACCGTGCGACACGGTGCTCACCTGGCCTGGCTGGCCCTTGCCGTCGAAGAAGGAGCCGCCCATGCGCCAGTCGCTTTCGTCGCAGATCGCCGAGCACGCGTTCCAGAATTCCTGGGTATTCGACTGGTAGGCTACGTCTTCGATCTGCGCGCCGATCTTGCCGTTATTGATCTCGTAGAACAGCTGGCCGCCGAACTGGAAGTTGTAGCGCTGCTGGTCGATCGAGAACGAGCCGTCGCCGACGATGTAGATGCCCTTCTTGACGTCCTTGATCATCTCGTCCGGGGTCAGCTTCTTCTTGCCTGCCTCGAGCGAGATGTTCGGCATGCGCTGGAACTGCACGCTGCTCCAGCTGTCCGCGTACGAGCAGCCGTGGGATTCTTTTTCGCCGATGATGTGGGCTTGGTCGCGGGTGGCCTGGTAGTTGACCAGGATGCCGTCCCTGATGATGTCCCAGCGCTTGGTTTGCACGCCTTCGTCGTCGTAGCCGACCGCGCCCAGCGAACCCGGGGTGGTCTTGTCGGCGACGATGTTGACGCGCTCGGCGCCGTACTTGAATTTCCTGGTTTCCCACTTGTCCAGCGTGGCGAAGCTGGTGCCGGCGTAGTTGGCTTCGAAGCCCAGCACGCGGTCAAGTTCCGTCGGGTGGCCGACGGATTCGTGGATGGTCAGCCACATGTGTTCCGGCGAGAGCACCAGGTCGTATTTACCCGGCACGACCGACTTGGCGGTCAGCTTCTCTTTCGCCTGGCGCCCGCATGCGCGCGCATCTTCGATCAGGTCATACGAATTCTTGTACAGGGTGCAGACGCCGCCGGCGGCCTTGACCTTGTCTTCCTTGCGTGCGTCGAGGTATTCGTAGCCCATGCCGACCGGCGACGACAGGCCCTGGCGCGAGCGGAACTTGTTGGTGGCCTTGTCGACGGCGGTGGCGAACACCGGCATCCACATGCGGTGCACGTCCTGGTCGATGTAGGAGCCGTCGGTCGACGCGAAGTACTTCTGCTGGTTGACCTGGAACATCAGCGACTGCATGAAGCTCGCGCCGCCGTCCAGGCCCGCCTTGTTGGCGGCGATCAGCAGCTCGGCTTTTTCCTTGATCGGGACGGCGCGCCAGTCCTTCTTGATCGGCGTGGCCCACTTCACTTCGCCGACGCCCTTGACCTCCGCGAGGCGCACAGGTTCGGTCTGCATTTTGGAGTTGGCCTTGGCGATGGCGACCGCCTGGCGGGCCGCGGCGGCGACCGCGTCGGGCGACATGTCGCTGGTGGCGGCGAAGCCGTAGGCGCCGTTGGCGATCACGCGGATGCCGACGCCGGCCGATTCGGTATTGGTGACGTTTTCGACGTTCAGGTCGCGCGTCGTGATGAACTGGTTCAGGTAGCGGCCGATGCGCACGTCGCAGTAGCTTGCACCGGCCTGGGTGGCGGCGTTAAGGGCCGTGTCGGCCAGCGTCTTCTTGAATCTTTCTGCGAGGGGGCTGAGAAGTTCGTCAGCGGCGACAGCGTTCCCGAAAACCGGCACGAGCATCGTGCCGAGGGCTAATCCACTGATGTTGAGAAAAGCACGTCGTTCCATAGTATCTCCTAGTACTTACGGGGGCAGCGGCTCACCGTACATACAGCGGCCGCTCTTGTTTTATGCACATCCAGGACAACACGAAAACCATTTATACGTTATTGAAAACTGCACGAAACCATAACAGCAAAATCGGGAGTTGAATACGCAAAGTTTGTGCCACTTCCTAAGTTATTGATTTCTTAAATGACGCCCGTCCGCAGCGGGTGTCCGGGGTGTCCGGCAGGCTGTCCGCAGGCGAACGCGGACAGTATGTACATGCATATGCACATGGGAAGTATTTACACAGGCGTGCATATGCGATAAGGCTTGACCATGTGTCAAGCTTGCCCGATCATCCCCGGTGCATTCCAACCACTTGGGGAGACATACAGACATGAAGAAAATGATCCTGGCCGCGCTGCTGGCCGCATCCGCCGCCGCGGGCACGGCGCACGCCGACGACGCGCTGAAGGCCACCATCGCGGGCAAGCACCGTTCGTCCGCCAACGTTGCACGCGACCCCGCACGCCACCCGTACGAGACCCTGACCTTCTTCGGCATCCGCCCCGACATGACGGTGGTCGAGCTGTCGCCCGGCGGCGGCTGGTACACCGAGATCCTGGCGCCCTACCTGCGCGACAAGGGCAAGCTGATCGGCGCCGGCGAAGCGCCGGATTCGCCGAACGCGGGTGCGCGCCGCTACGCCGAAAACTTCGGCAAGAAGCTGGCGTCCGACGCTGCCGTGTTCGACAAGGTGCAGCGCAGCGTGTTCGAGCCGCCGCGCGCCTACGCCATCGCCGCGCCGAACAGCGTCGACATGGTGCTCACTTTCCGCAACCTGCACAACTGGACCAGCGCCGGCGACGACAAGGTCAAGGAAGTATTCGTCAAGGTGCATGAGGTGCTGAAGCCCGGCGGCGTGTTCGGCTTTGTCGACCACCGCCTGCCGGAGTCGCGCAAGATGAGCAACAACGGCTACGTGCACGAGTCATACGTGATCAGGATGGCGGAAAGCGCGGGCTTCAAGCTGGCCGGCAAATCCGAAGTCAACGCCAACCCGAAGGACACCGCCGATTACGACAAGGGGGTGTGGGCGCTGCCGCCAACCTACGCCAACAAGGATGTCGACCGCGCCAAGTATGCGGCGATCGGCGAAAGCGACCGCATGACCCTCAAGTTCGTCAAGAAGTAAAACCTGCAGCACGGCGGACGGGATCCTTTTGGATTCGTCCGCCTATGACTGAAGCCCATTCGCCGGGTTAGAATCGCTGCCAATGGCCCGCATCCGCGGGTGTCACCATAAAAAGACTTCACATGACGATCGCCCGCATCCTTGCAGCCGCCTTGCTGGCCGCTGCCAGTTTCACCGCATTCGCCCAGGCTTCCGCGGCTCCGGCGCCAACCACGGCCCCTGCCGCAGCCATTCCGGCCAAGCTCGACAACTCGGTGGTCAAGGTGTTCTCGACCTTGCGCCGGCCCGACCTGTTCAAGCCGTGGACCAAGGCGGCGCCGAACGATGTAACCGGATCGGGTGTCGTCATCGAGGGCAAGCGCATCCTGACCAATGCCCACGTGGTGGGCTACGCCAGCCGCGTGCAGATCCAGGCCAGCCAGTCGGGCGACAAGTACAACGCCAGCGTGGTCGCGATCGGGCGCGGCATCGACCTGGCCGTGCTGAAGCTGGACGACGAGTCCTTCTTCGACACCCATGCGCCGGTGGAGCGCGCCAGCGTGCTGCCGGACGTGCGCGAACCGGTGTTCGCCTACGGCTATCCGACCGGCGGCAATTCGCTGTCGATCACCAAGGGCATCGTCTCGCGCATCGAGTTCGTCAACTACAGCCCCTACACCTCCGGACTGCGCATCCAGATCGACGCAGCCATCAACCCGGGCAACAGCGGCGGTCCCGCGATCTCGGAAGACAAGATGATCGGGCTGGCTTTCGCCACCGCCACCAACGCCCAGAACATGGGCTACATCATCCCCAGCGAAGAAATCGAGATCTTCCTGCGCGACGTCGCCGACGGCCGCTACGACGGCAAGCCTTCGATGCTCGACTTCGTCCAGACGATGGAGAACCCGGTGCTGCGCCGCTACCTGAAGGCCGACAAATCGGTCGAAGGCGCTGTGGTGCACCGCCCGCACAGCGGCAGCCCCCTGAAGGAATGGGACATCGTCACCCGCATCGGCGATTGGCCGATCGACAACCAGGCCATGGTCAAGCTCGGGACCAACCTGCGCGTGCGCTTCCAGTACCGCGTGCAGCAGTTGGCAAAGGATGGCAAGGTGCCGCTGACGATCATCCGCGACGGCAAGCAGATGCAGGTGCAGCTGCCGGTGAACGGCGAGCGCAAGATGCTGATCCAGGACCTCGAAGGCGCGTACCCGTCGTACTTCATCTACGGCCCGCTGGTGTTCGCGCGCGCCACCTCGGAGTTCGTCAACGTGCTCGGATCGAATGCGGCGGGCGTGAACGCCCTCGCCTTCATCGGCAACCCGCTGATCACCCGCCGCGGCGACGAGCCCGATGCGGCGCGCGAGGAACTGGTGGTGGTCAGCTCGCCGTTCTTCCCGCACCAGATCAGCACCGGGTACAACAACCGCTTCGCGTCGGTGATCCTGTCCGTGAACAAGGTGCCGGTGCGCAGCCTTGGCCACCTGGTGCAGGTCTTGCGCGACCTCAAGGATGAGCTGGTCGTGATCCACTTCGACCAGCGCGCGGGCGAAACGATCGTTCTCCCGCGCAAAGAAATGCTGGAAGCGACCGAAACCGTGCTGAACGACAACGGCATCCGCACACAGGGTAGCGCCGACATGATGGAGATCTGGAACGGCAAGGGTCCCGCACCGGCGAAACGATAACACGCCGTTTCCTCCCCCTGACATCGCACGCCGCCTGCCCGATCCGGCGCCGCTGCACGACACCCTGCTGTCCCATGTAAGCTGCATCGAAGCCGGCGCGCGGCGTGACGTGACGTGCAAGATGTTCATGGCGGACCGGTGCTGCGTGGCGCCGCCGTGATGCATCCTCAGTATGGGTTACCGTGGGGCCGCCGAGGTTTTCACGGGAACGACGGCGGTAGCTGTATCGCTATCAGCAGCACGTCGTTCCCGCGCCCGCCTCGGCGGCCCCGCGGTAACCCATGCTGAGTTTGCGAATACCGCCGGTTGAGTCTTACTCCGACTTTTCCTTTTTCTTCGTCACCGGCGTAAACGCCAGGTCCTGGAAGTCGTAGCTGAAGTCCGTCTGCGACGACACAGGCGCCATCTTCATGCGCTCGATGCTGCCGTCCGGGTTCAGCGCGAAGCTCACGTAGGCGTCGGCGTTGAAGTTGCGCTCTTTCCAGCGCACGATGAAGGTATCGTGCTGGAAGTGCTCCAGTTCCCCGGTCAGGTCCGGCGTCTTCGCAAAGCTCATGACGCGCTTCTTCCCCACCGGCTTGATGGTCACCAGGCCGTACCACGGGTCCTGGTAGTCGCCATCGTACGACTCCAGTGGCAGCGAAGGCTTCGACTTGCCCGCGCGCGTGGCGCTGGCCTTCTTCTGCGCGGCCAGGTCCTTCTCGGTCGCTTCCTTTTCCAGCTCGCCGATGACCTTGATCCAGTCGGTCGGCGCCACGCCGAGGTACTGGTCCAGCAGGCGGTACTGCAGTGCCGACAGCGCGCCGCCGCTTTCCGCGTTGGTCAGGATGGCGATGCCGAGCCTTTCCTCCGGCACCAGCAGCACGCGCGAGTAGAAGCCCTGCAGCGCGCCGCCGTGCATGGCCAGCATGCGGCCCTTGTAGTCGCGCAGCTGGAAGCCCAGGCCGTAGGCAAAGAAGTTAGGCTTGGAGGCAGCCAGCGGAGGCTTGGGCTGGGTGATCTTCATCGGCGTCTGCGCGGTCCACATCTCGCGGCTCTGCGCTTCGCTGAACAGGCGAATCTCCTTGCCTGCCGCGTCCGTGCCGGCGCCCGGCAGCTTGCCGCCGTCGAGCAGCACGTTCATCCAGCGCGCGAGGTCCTCTGCGTTGGTGTTGATGCCCACCGCGCCCACCGCGTTCGGCACCGGCAGCGCCCTCACCGGTGCGGCCTTGCCGTTGATCTTGCTGTGCGCGTTCGAGACGTTGGCATTGCCCGCATTTTCAGCCAGGCTGGTGGTCGTCATGTTCATGCCGACCGGCTTCAGGATGCGCTCGCGCACCGCGTCGCCCCAAGGCTTGCCGGCTTTCTGCGCGATGATCTTGCCGGCGACGATGTACAGCAGGTTGTCGTAGGCGTAGCTGTTCCGGAAGCTGGTCGCAGGCTTGATGTAGCGGAGCTTCTCGATGATTTCGTCGGTCGTGAAATTCGTGGTCGGCCACCACAGCAGGTCGCCCGCGCCGAGGCCAAGGCCGCTGCGGTGGACCAGCAGGTCGCGCACCGTCATCTCGGCGGTCACATACGCGTCGTACATGCGGAAGTCCGGCAGGTGCTTGATGACCGGGTCGTCCCAGGCCAGCTTGCCCTCGTCGACCAGCATCGCCAGCGCGGCGGCGGTGAAGGCCTTCGAATTCGATGCGATTTCGAAGATGGTCTGGCCGTCCACCGGGGCCGATTCGCCCAGCTTGCGCACGCCGAAGCCCTGGGTGGCGATTACCTTGCCGTCCTTGACGATGGCGATGGCGATACCCGGCACGTCGAAGGTGGCGATGGTGCGGTTGACGTCGGCGGCCAGGTCCCAGGCTTGCGCCTGGGCCAGTGCCGGCGCGGGCGCAAGAGCAGCCGGGGCTTGGGCGATCGCCGCGGTGGCGCCGAATGCGAACAGGATGGCTGCCGCAATTTTGTTCATAGTCTTCACTGTCTTCTTCCTTTATTTGCGGGCCATCTGCTTGTCGACGCTCTTCTGCGTGGCCGGGTGATAACGCTCGCGTGCCTTGCTGTACACGGCTTCGGCCCAGGTCTTGTCCTGCGGGTTCTTGCGCAGCCCGGTGTACAGCGGCACCACGAACTTCTGGCGGCCCACGCTCATGAGGAAGGCCTGGAGCGGCTGGCGGATGTCGCGGTAGCCGGCGTTGATGGCGGCGCGGTAGAAGCGGAATGCCACTTCATTGTTGGTGGTGCGGCCGAGGGCGAAGGCCTGGTCAAGCTCCTTCAGCTGTGCGGCAGTGGCCTTCTGGTCGATATCGTTCAGGAACTTCATCCACTCGTTGGCGGTCCATTGTTTCGTATCGAGCTGCGATGTCTTGAGGTCGCCCTTCAGCCATGCGTCGCGCGCCGTGTTCAGGGCGGCCAGGCGCTGCGAGCTAGCGCGTACCGCGCTGGCCGGGATGCCGGCGCCGTACAGCCATTCCTCGAGCTCCGCCTCGGTCAGCACATTCGGGTGCTTCTCCAGCAGATTCTTGCGCAGGTAGCGTACAAACCGCTCGGTCGTTACGCTCTGGAAGGCGTGCTGGTCGAACCAGCCGCGCAGGAATGGATCGAACACTTCGCGGCCGGCGCGCTGCTCCAGCGTGCGCAGGAACCAGGCGCCTTTCGCATACGCCAGCACGTCATCGGTGTAGTGCTCCGACGAGCTGTCCGCATCCTTGGTGATCAATGCCTGCTTGGCTGGTGCAATGCTCGCCAGCGACGACAGCGCCTCTTCCTGCTCCAGCTGCAGGTTCATGTTGGCGACTTCTTCGCCGTAGATTTTTTCAAGGATGCGGGTGGTGACGTAGTTGGTGAAGCCCTCGTTCAGCCACCAGTGCTTGAACGACGCGTTGGTCACCAGGTTGCCCGACCAGCTGTGCGCCAATTCGTGCGCGATCAGGTCGACCAGGCTGCGGTCGCCCGCGATCATGGTCGGAGTCAGGAAGGTCAGGCGCGGGTTTTCCATGCCGCCGATCGGGAACGACGGCGGCAGCACCAGCATGTCGTAACGCCCCCAGCGGTACGGGCCGTACAGCGACTCGGCGGCGGCGACCATTTTCTCGGTGTCGGCCAGTTCCCATGCGGCGGCGTCGATGCGCTTCGGCTCGGCGTAGACGCCAGTGCGCGGGCCAAGCTCGCGCGCCTCGATCTCGCCGATGGCGATCGCCAGCAGGTAGGACGGAATCGGTTGCGGCATGTTGAAGCGCCAGCCGCCCTTTCCGGTCGCCTTCATGTCGTTATCCGCGCTCATGACCACGCGCAGGCCTTGCGGCGCCTGGATGCGGGCGCTGTAGGTGAAGCGCACCGCAGGCGTGTCCTGCAGCGGCACCCACGAACGCGCTTCGATGTTCTGCGACTGGCTGAACATGAACGGGCGCTTGCCGGACATGGTCTGCACCGGCGCGAGCCACTGCAGCGCGGTAGCGGTAGGCGTGGTGCGGTAGTGGATGCGGACCTTCTGCGGCTGCGACGACAGCTTGACGTGCATCGCCTGGCCTTTTTCGGCATCGCGCTTGTCGAGCGTGAAAGGCACGGCCTTCCACTGGCCGGCGGCATCCTGCGCCTCGACCTTCGAGATCGACAGGTCGCGCGTATCCAGGTCGAGCATGCGGGCCGACTTGTCCAGCCAGTTCAGCGAGAGTTCGGCAAAGCCCGACAGCGTCTTCTTGGAGAAGTCGGCTTTCAGGTCCATGTGCACGGCGCTGGTCTTGACCTGATCGTAGCGCGCGTAACTGAGCGGGTCCAGCGCCAGCGCGAGGGTGCTGCACTGGGCGAGGATGGCGACGGCGGCCGCACGCAGGAGATTCAGTTTGGTCATTGGACTTTCCGGGTATATGTATGCGGAAGCGGCTCGCTTCCGGGCGCGTGCAGAATATCACTTCCGCTATCGCAGCGAAAGCAGGACGGCCGCGGCGGGCAGCCAGTATTTACCGGGGTTCCTGCTATGATTGACAGGTTTAGCACCTGCCAATTACACATGGAAGCAATCCTCATCTCCACCGGTATCGTCGCCCTCGCGGAAATCGGCGACAAGACCCAGCTGCTCGCATTCCTGCTCGCCGCAAAATTCCGCCGCCCGGTGCCTATCGTCCTCGGTATCCTGGTGGCCACGCTGGCGAACCACGCGTTCGCAGCGGCGGTGGGCGCATGGATCAACACCATGCTCGGGCCGGAGGTGATGCGCTGGGTGCTGGGCGTGTCCTTCCTCGGCATGGCAGCGTGGACGCTCATTCCCGACCAGATCGACGAAGACGGAGCGGGGATCGGCAAGTACGGCGTGTTCTTGACTACGGTGATTGCCTTCTTCCTCGCCGAGATGGGCGACAAGACGCAGATCGCCACGGTGGCGCTGGCCGCGCGCTACGACGCGATGCTCGACGTCGTCATCGGCACCACGCTCGGCATGATGGTCGCCAACGTGCCCGCCGTGTACTTTGGCGAACGCGCCGCGAGCCGGCTGTCGCTCAAGCTGGTCCATGGCCTCGCCGCCGCGCTGTTCGCCGCGCTCGGCATCGCCACCCTCCTCGGCGCCGGCTCGCGCTTCGGCTTCTGAAAAAGGTCTGTCCCCGATGTTATTCCTGGGTGACCCAGATCGGGGCTGACCACAGGATCTTGCCGTCGTCCTGCGTGATTTTGGCGTAGTAGAAGTGCTCGCCGCGCGCGGGGACGATCTCCGCTTCGGCGGTGGCGGCAACTTCGCTGACGCTGCCTTTTCGGCCCGGGACGCCTTCGACGATCGATACCGCCGCCACCGTGCGCCCTTCCGAGTTCGCGTAGGTGGCGGCCAGCCGCAACACCCCGCTGTTGGCGATGCGCGCGCCCATCACGTGGCCGTTCGCGGTCAGCACCAGCTGCGAGTTCTTGTCCATCGTGGCAAACACACGCCGCGCCTTCACCGCTTCGACAAAGCTTTCCTGCGTCAGCGAGACGCCGTTTGGTATCAGCACGCCGGTGCGGTTGGTGAACGAGGCCCCCCAGTTGGCGCAGTGGTTGTCCTGGTTGCTGCTGAAGGCGACATGAAAACCGGCTTCTAGCGCCTTGTTGCAGGCCATTTCGAAATTGCTGCGGCGTGTCTCGGTTTCGGTGGTGTTGGCCGAGAACGCGGAGGTGTTGAGCACTTCGCATAGCGCCATCGCTTCGTCGCCATCTTCCGTGTATCCGAGCGCGACGCCGTTGACGTTGAACTGGCCATTGACGGCGGGATGGTTGAACTGGCCCAGCCAGCCGCGCTGGCGCATCAGCGCATACAGCCCGGCGTAGTCGCCCTTGGCGGTGAACGTGTCGCCGATCAGCCGGCCGTCCGCGTCGCTCTCCCAAGCCAGCAGCTCGGGGGCGTTGAGGATGTTCACGTGGCCGCCGTTGTTGATGACGCCCCATTCCATGCCGTATAGCGCCAGGAAGCCGGGGTTGGCCGCGCTGAAGTCGCCCGCCGCCGCAAGGCCGGCCTGGTACAGCGCCTTCGCCGCGTCCGGACTGGCTTCCGGGTTTGGGCCCTCCGATCCGTCATACATGTGGTTGTGCTCCGACGCCATCAGGATGTCGAGACCGCGTTCGCGTGCGAACGCATACGCCTGGCGCGGGCCATGTGCCCCGCCTTGCGGCGCCTGCGCGCCCTTGCAGGCGGACAGGTCGCCGCCGCCGTCGCTGTGGCTGGTCTGGCTGTGCAGGTTGGCGTAGTAGACAGTGAACGGCAGCGAGCCCGTCGCAGGCGCGGCCACCGCTGTCGGTCGCAGCGCTTTGGTCGATGCCATCGCTGCGAACTCCGGCATGCGCGGCGCGCCTGCTTTGCCGATGACGATGTCCCAAGACTGTTCGATCACGTCGCCGTCCGCACTGCTTAGTGCGCGATCGATGGCGCCCTCGGTCACGGGCGCCCTGCCACCCCGCGCGACTGCCTGCAGGCGCACGCGGTAGGCGCCGTCAGCAATGGCGCGGCCGGAATCGGCGTCGCTCCATTTCAGCCTCACGTCCTTTGCCCCGCCGTCCAGTTGCGTGGCGCCGCGCCAGCGTTTTAACACCTGGCCGGACTTCGCCAGCAGGTCGAGCCGCCAGCCTACGCCGTGGTTTCGTTGCGCGAACGGATAGTCGAACGTGAGCGTGAAGGTGCGTGCGAAACGGGAGCCGGGGTCGGCCTGGTATGGCGCGTGGAGCGTCGCTTCGAATTCGCGGTGGTCGGCCACCGAGGCCAGCGTGGGACTTGCAGCGAATGCGACGCAGCATGCGGCCGCGACGAGCGTCCGGCGCAGCGGTGAAGCGGCGTGGATCGAGCGCATGATGTTCCCCGGCTAGTTGTTGCGTTAATTGCAATTTTCGCAACAAGCTGCACGGGGACCATGACCCCGACAATTGAATCGGGCCAGCCAATTAGTGTCTAATTGATAAAAGTTAAGGATGGGAAAGGACGGCTTTCCCATCGCCAACGACCGGGGAAATCAGGCTGCGTCGCGTCCTGTTCCCATAGCGGCTTCAGCCAGCGCGAGGCCGCCGTCGAGGTGCCATGCGTTGCGGTAGCCGGCGCGCGCCAGGCACTGCGCGGCGCGCAGGCTGCGGGTGCCGAGGCGGCAGCAGAATACCAGCGGACGCTGGCCGCCGCGCATCCACTGCGGCAGTTCGGCAGCGAGACGCGAAAGCGGAACGCTGATTGCCGCGCGGCCGCCGAGCACCGGTGCGCCGGCGGCATGTTCCCACGGCTCGCGCACGTCGATCACCAGGGCGTCGGGATGCGCGTGCAGGAAGTCTTCCAGCCCTTCGGGCGCCAGCTCCAGCGCGCGGCAGTCGCCGGCGTCATTCGCGCCCGCGGTAGTGCACATGACGCCGGCGGCGTCGCTGGTCGGGCACAAGATGGTGTCGCGATTGAGCAGCGCGGTCATGTGCTGCACCGCTTCGTGCAGCATGTCGGATGGCGCGGCGCCGGTAAAGGCGTAGCGGACGTCGTCCGCCCACAAGCGGCCACTTGTTCCTTCGCCCAGCAGATAGGCCTGGCCGGTGGCAGCGCCGCTTGACGCAGGCACGCGCGCCAGCACCTGCCGGCCGAACGCGATCGCATCCGCGCGCGTTCCGTCGTCCAGGCTAATGGAATCGCTGGCAGCGGGCCAGCCGAAAGCGTCACCGCTTTCGGCGAAGTCGACTTGCGATGCAAGCAGCGACGCCAGCGCGGCGCGCACGGAGGCGCCTGGTTCGCCCGCGCTGGTGCCGATAATGCCGCGCACGCGGAAGTCGCGCGACCGGATTATCGAGGAGATGCGTTCGGCAAGCGGCGCCACAGGATCGATGACGACGCAGCTGCCGCTGGCGGCATCCAGCGCCAGCCAGGTGTTGGCGCCGTCCAGGCCGAAACGGATCAGGTCATGGCGGCTGCCTTGTCCCAGCGATGCCGGAGCCAGACCGCCGGTGCGGATGGCCTGGCCGCAGCGGGCGATGCGCTCGCAGGCCGAATCGATGAAGGCTTCGTCCACCGCCGGCCCGAACGACATGCGCACGGCAGAAGCGCAGCGCCACTCGTTGAGCTGCATCGCTTCCAGCACATAGCTCGGCGCCGCCTTGGCGGCCGAACAGGCCGACCCCGCGCTGACGCGCACGCCCGCCGCCTCGAACACGTCGAGCAGGTCGCGTCCGGACAGGCCCGGCACCGAGAAGTTGATGGTGGTCGGCAGCGATGCGTGCAGCGGCGTGTTGAACACGATGCCGGGCAGCGCTTCGCGCAGGCTTGCCACCAGGCGCTCACGGAAGGCGTGCAGGCGCGCGTGCGGCGCGAAGGTGTCGCCTTCTTCCAGCTCCGCCAAAACGGCGCCCAGCGCCGCGATGCCGGCCATGTTTTCGGTGCCTGAGCGCTGGCCGCCTTCCTGGCCGCCGCCGGCCATCAGCGCAGTGTACGGCGCGCCCTCGCGTACGTACAGCATGCCGATGCCCTTGGGCGCATACAGTTTGTGGCCGGAGAAAGGCGCGTAATCGATGCGGGTGTCGGCCAGCGCCAGCGGCAGCTTTCCAAGCGCCTGCACGCTGTCGACCATCCACAATGCCTTGCTGGCGGTCACGCGCAGCGCGGCGTCGATGGCTTCGAGGTCGCTGACCGCGCCGGTTTCGTTGTTGGCCGCCATGGTGCAGATCATCGCCGCGCGCGGCGCCAGCTGGCGCAGCACGTCGAGGCGGTGGCGCCCTTCGCCGTCGACCGGCAGCGCGCGCAGCGTGAGGCCGGTGCCGATCAGGCGGTTCCAGTGCGCCAGCGCCTCGGGCACGGCCTTGTGTTCCGTTTGCCCGTACAGCAGCAGGTCGCCCACGGTATCGCCGGCAGCCTGGCGCTCGCGCACCGCGCACAGTACCGACAGCACGGCGGTCTGGATGCCTTCGGTGGCGCCGCTGGTGAAGATCACGCTGCCCGATCCGGCGCCCAGCACGCGCCGCGCGCGTTCGCGTACGCCGTCCAGCAGCACCTTGGCGCGCAGGCCGGTTGCGTGGGTGCTGCTGGGGTTGCCGTAGCAGCCGGCCATCGCGTTGGCTGCGGCGGCAATGGCGGAAGGGAGAACCGGCGAGGTGGCGTTGGCGTCGAGGTAGATGTCCTGGTTCATTGTCGTGCTGCGTGTAGCGGGTCGTGAAGTCGACCTATATGGTACGTAGCGAGGCTAGTAAAGGTGTGCCAAAATTTATGGTTTGCGGATAAAATAAGGAACAAATATTCTCCGAAGTGGCCAATTCAGACATGAACGATCTTGATAAATACGATTGCGCGATACTCGCCGCCCTCCAGTCCGACGGCACGCTGTCGATTGCGGCGCTGAGCGAAAAGGTGGGCCTGTCCAGCACCCCATGCTGGAAGCGCGTAAAGCGGCTGGAAGAGGAAGGCTATATCGAGAACCGCGTCACCCTCGTCAACCGCAAGAAGGTGGGACTGCCGGTGACGGTGTTCGTCAGCGTGCGCACCGGCGACCATGACGAGAAGTGGCTGAAGAACTTCGCGGCCGCGGTGACCGCACTGCCGGAAGTAATGGAGTTCCACCGCATGAGCGGCGACGTCGACTACCTGCTCAAGGTGGTCACCACCGACATCGACGGCTACGACCGTTTCTACAAAAAGCTGATCAAGGCGGCGCGCCTGTCCGGCGTGTCGTCGGCGTTCTCGATGGAACAGATCAAGTACAGCACGGCGCTGCCGCTGGAACTGGTATCGCACGGCCTGTAATCGTGACGTATGGCTATACAACTCCGGCCTGAATCGTGCGATGATTGCCGCTCGTTTAGTTCTGGAGGAGAGACACCGTATGCCGTCCCGTCAAAAAATGCTGCCGATCGCAGCGGCCATCATGCTGCTGGCGTCAAGCGCAGCCAGCGCGCAGGAAGTCGTCAAGATCGGCGTGAGCGGCCCGCTTTCGGGCGCCAACGCCTTTGCCGGCAAGGACAATGAAAACGGCGTGCGCCTCGCCATCGAGGAGCTGAACGCGAAGAAGATCAAGGTGGCCGGCAAGTCCGTCACCTTCGCACTGAGTTCGGAAGACGACCAGGGCGATCCGAAAGCCGGCGTGTCGGTCGCACAGAAGTTCGTCGACAGCGGCGTCAAGTTCGTGCTCGGCCCGTACAACTCGGGCGTGGCGATTCCAGCCTCGCGTATTTATAACGACGCGGGCATCCTGATGTCCACCGTCGGCACCAATCCGAAAGTCACCCAGTCGGGCTACAAGACCGTGTTCCGCATCGTCGCCAGCGACACCCAGCTGGGCGCGTCGATGGCCAACTACGCTGCGAAGCAGCTGAAACTGAAGAACGTCGGCGTCATCGACGACCGCACAGCATTCGGCCAGGGCGTCGCGATGGAATTCGCGAAACAGGCCAAGCGCGCGGGCATCAAGGTGGCAGGCCACGAGTTCACCAACGACAAGGCAAGCGACTTCGCCGCGATCCTCACCGCGCTGAAGGCGCGCAAGGTCGAGGCCATCTTCTTCGGCGGCTACGCGCCGCAAGGTGCGCCGATGGCGCGCCAGATGCGCGCGCTCGGACTGAACGT
>NZ_QYUP01000035.1 GCF_003590855.1 Massilia cavernae | reverse complement strand
GTGCGTTCTACGGCCTGGTGCGCCGCTGTTGCGCGCGCCTTGACGGCCTCTTCCTTGAGCAGATTGTAGTGCGAGCAAGCCGCTTCAATAACGGTGCCGTCACCGGCCAACCGAGCGCTGCCAGAACCCGTCGCTTTCAAAATCGACCCGGTCAGCGATTCAAAGAAATCCCGGGTCAGCGACGCTTCATGCTGGACGATGAAGCGTCCGATGTTGGCATGGTCCGGCGCGATGCCGCCGGTCACCCACATGCATCCGAGATCGAGTCGCGCCAGCCGTTCCAATTCGCGCAGGGAATGCACCCCTTGCATCACGCCGTACAGGATCAGGCCGACCATCAGTTGCGGCGCATAGGGAGCGCGGCCAGTTGCAGCGTAGCGCCGCTCAAACGCTTGCCAGTCTTGTGCTCCGAGCAGACGGGCCACGGTAAATGGAGCATGCTGGCCAGAACGCTTCAGATGTTCTTCCAGACGCATCGTCCCCAGGAAAATGGCGTTGGCATCGCCCGTCACGAAACGCCGACCGCTATGGACCGCCGTTTGCAGAGCCGGCGCATCCGAACCTGCCGGCACGCCGCCAAACAAATCGTACTGCGGATCGTCGGGCGAAGGTAATTTGCGGGTGCTGCTCATTGTCGGTTCCTGGCGTTTCATTCTGAGCAATATTTTATCGCGCAGAGGGCTTTTGCGACACCCTCTGAAGGACGAGGGTTCTCGGAGCAAATCTGATGAAATCGACACGGAATGTATGCGCGGTACTGGCGACACTTGCCTGTGTCGCCCCGGCCAGCGCGGGCCGCGATGGCGAAACGCCCGCCGGTGTGGTCGCGGTTCTGAAGGTTGTGGGCCACTACGACAATGCGGTCGGCACCTCGGACGCGGCAAGTGAGGGCACGGTAACGTCCGGCCTGATCCGCAACCGTCCGGCCCTGCGCACCAGCGAACTGCTCGAATTCGTGCCCGGGATGATCGTCACCCAGCACAGCGGTGACGGCAAGGCCAACCAGTACTTCCTGCGCGGCTTCAACCTGGACCATGGCACCGATTTTGCCACCCATGTCGACGGCATGCCGGTCAACATGCGCTCGCACGCGCATGGCCAGGGCTACACCGACCTGGGCTTCCTGATTCCGGAGCTGGTCGAGCGCATCGACTACCGCAAGGGGCCGTACTTCGCGGGGGAAGGCGACTTTTCCTCGGCGGGCGCGGGCGCATCCGCCTGGCCGACACGCTTCCGAACGGGAGCGCCAGTATTTCGCTCGGCAAGGACGGCTACCGGCGCGCGGTGCTGGCCGATTCCATCGCGGCCGGCGCGGGCAGCATCCTGTACGGGCTGGAAGTGCACCGTAACGAAGGCCCCAGGGATTCGCCGGAAGACCTGCGCAAGTACAGCGGCACGCTGCGCTACCGGCGGGGCGGCGCGGACGACGGCTTCTCCGTCACCGCCATGGCCTACCGCAACCGCTGGAACGCGACCGACCAGATTCCGCTGCGCGCGGTGGAATTCGGCCAGATCGGGCGCTTCTCGAACATCGACGCCAGCGACGGCGGCGAGTCGTCGCGCTACAGCCTGTCGTACGCGCTGCGCAAGCGCGATACCGGCCGGCTGTTCGAGTTCGACGCTTATGCGGTCGCGTCCAGGCTCGACCTGTTCAGCAATTTCACCTACTTCCTCGACAACCCCGAGGATGGCGACCAGTTCACCCAGAGCGAACAGCGCCGCATGGCGGGCCTCAATGGCACGTATAGCTGGACGTCGGAAATCAACGGGCTGGCGATGCGCAACAAGATCGGGTTGCAATCGCGCTTCGACCGGCTGGCGCCGGTGGGCCTGCACCTCAGCGTCGCGCGCGAGCGCAGTGGCGCCGTGCGCGAGGACCGCGTGCGGGAGGGCAGCACCGGCGTGTATGCCGAAAACACGATCGCATGGCTGCCCACGTTCCGTACCGTGGCGGGCGTGCGCTACGACGCCTACCGCTTCAAGATCGACAGCAATACCGAGGGCAATTCCGGCAAGGCGTCGGACGGCATCGTGTCGCCCAAGCTGTCGCTGATCTTCGGGCCATGGAACAAGACCGAGGTATTCGCCAACTACGGCAAGGGCTTCCACAGCAACGACGCGCGCGGCACTACCCAGACCAGGGCCATCGACGGCAGCCCTGCCAGCCCGGTCACGCCGCTGGTCGGCACGCGCGGGATGGAACTGGGCGCGCGCACCGAGGTTATCCCCGGCCTGCAAAGTTCACTGGCGCTGTGGCGCCTGAATATCGATTCCGAGCTGCTGTTCATCGGCGACGCCGGCGACACGGAAGCCAGCCGCGCCAGCCGCCGCAGCGGCGTCGAATGGAACAACCACTACATCGCCGCGCCGTGGCTGCTGTTCGACCCCGACCTGGCGGTGTCGCGCGCCCGCTTCACGCAGGACGACCCGGCCGGCAAGCACATCCCGGGATCGCTGGGGAAGGTCGCCTCGTTCGGCGCGACCGTCACCGACCGGGGCCGCTGGTCCGGTTCCGTGCAGGCGCGCTACTTCGGGCCGCGTCCCCTGGTCGAAGACAATTCGGTCAAGTCGTGCGGAACCGCGCTGGCCTATGCGCGGCTGGGCTACAAGCTGTCGAAATCCACCCGCGTGTCGCTCGACGTGTTCAACCTGTTCGACCGCAAGGCCAGCGACGTGGACTATCTTTACAGCTCGCGCCTGCCCGGCGAGCCAGACGAAGGAGTGGACGACATCCATTTCCACCCGGTCGAGCCGCGCAGCTTCCGCCTGACGCTCGCCCACAGTTTCTAGAACGCCCAGCATCGGGACAGCCCCCCGGCCAGCGCCACTATGCAGTCCGGGTAAAATATCCATAAAACAACCCCGACATGCCCCATAGTGATACCAATTTCGATATCGAAAACCTGAAAAAATTGATTGGATTGATCGTTATGGTTTCCCTAAGATGATTGCAGGGCATCAAGAGGTGCCAGCGGCAATCACATAATTAGAAGTACACAGGAGACCTATGAAACGCCATCACCCAGGCCAGACCCAGGCCGCACACGTCCATCCGTTCGCCTTGAAAGTCACGGTTGCTGTCCTGGCCGGCGCCGGTATCCTCAGCAGTGCATCGGTGTGGGCGCAGGATGCGGCCACCATCGATACCAACACCGCGGTCGTCACCGTGTCCGGCGTGCGCAAGGCAGCCCAGAGCGCCCAGACGATCAAGCGCAACTCGGACGAGGTGGTCGACTCCATCGTCGCCGAGGAAGCCGGTAAATTCCCGGACAAGAACGTGGCCGAAATGCTGGGCCGTATCACCGGCGTCCAGGTCCGCCGTGAGTTCGGCGAGGCCAACAGCGTGGTCATCCGCGGCCTGCCCGGCCTGGTCACCCTGCTGAACGGCCGCGAAATGTACACCTCGTCGGGCCGCAGCCTGTACCTGGCCGACATCCCGGCCGCCATGCTGTACCGGGTCGATGCCTACAAGACGCAAGGCGCCGAGATGGTCGAAGGCGGCACCGCCGGCGTCATCGACGTGCGCACCAGCCGCCCGTTCGACGCCAAGGGCTTCACTTCCAACGTGGTGGCACGGGTCGAGAACCGCGACAAGTCCAACAGCACCGACCCGAACGTCAGCGGCATGGTGTCGAACCGCTGGAAAACCCAGTACGGCGAAATCGGCGCGCTGGTCGGCCTGTCCTACCAGAAGGGCAACTACCATGACGAAGTGACCTGGAACTCGCCGCCTGAACCGCGCGGCAACGGCATCACGGGCCCGAACGACCTCGGCCA
Source organism: Massilia cavernae (assembly GCF_003590855.1). GTDB lineage: Bacteria > Pseudomonadota > Gammaproteobacteria > Burkholderiales > Burkholderiaceae_D > Telluria_A > Telluria_A cavernae. Next base: position 17,642 of record NZ_QYUP01000035.1, on the reverse strand, counting down.
CGTGCTGTACCAGGGCGAGCGCGAACGCAAGGCGGCCAACTTCGCCTTCCAGTGGCGTCCAAGCCAGGATGTCGAGCTGTTCGCCGAAGGCATCTCCACCGAAATCGACCACGCGGCACAGCGCCAGTTCTTCGTCGCCGGCCTCGGCTGGAATCCGAATTCGCAGTTCACCCTGATTCCCGGCACCAACCAGGTGGCGTCGGTCACCTCGACCAATGCCTTCCCGTTCAGCCTGTCGTCGACCCAGGCGCCGCTCGACTACTCAATCGGCAGCCAGGGCGCCATCGGCGCGCGCTGGGATGTCTCGCGCCAGCTGCGCCTGACCACCGAACTGGCCCGTACCGTTAGCAACTTCCGGCAAGAGTTCCCGATCATGGACTTCATTGCCTCGCCACCTACCGTGACCGGCAATACCTATGTCAACGGCGGCGCCCAGTTCTACTACCCGGGCTACGACATGATGAGTGTCAACAACTACCGGGTCGCCACGCTGTTCGACAACCACAGCCACTCTGAAGGCCGCTCGACCGACTGGCGCGCCGACGCCATCTGGAACCCGGCGGAGGAGGGCTTCGTCAAGGAGCTGAGCACCGGCTTCCGCATCGCCAAGCGGGTGGCGTCGTTCGCGCACGAACTGAACGGCTTCATGCCGGCTCCTGGCAATATTCCGCTTAGCAGCGTGCCGCAACTGGCATGTACCTCGATGCCGATGGCCGGCGACTACGGCCTGGCGCAATGGCTGACGCCGTGCGCGGGCTATATGCACGACAACCTGACCGCCATCCGCCGCATGTTCAACGGCACCGGCCTCAAGACGGAAGAAGACAAGCTGTCGCGCTTCAATAACGAGGAAGACACCTACGCCATCTACGGCAAGGCCAAATTCGGCTTCGACGTCGGCAGCATTCCGGTCGACGGCACCGCCGGCGTGCGCGTGGTGCATACCAGGGCCTCGCTGAACGGCTTCTCGCTGGCCAACAACGTCATCCTGCCGGTCAACAGCCAGCCATCGTCGACCGACGTGCTGCCGAACGCCACCCTGAAGGCGCTGGTCGCCCCGGACGTGATCGCCCGCCTGACCGCCGGCAAGTCGATGCAGCGTGCGAACTTCGACCAGTTCAACCCCGGCGTGTCGTACAACGTGCCGAGCACCACGGTGATGGCGGTCGGCAACGGCGGCAATCCTGACCTGAAGCCGATCGAAGGCAACAACTTCGACGCCGGCCTGGAATGGTACTTCGCGCCGACCGGCTCGCTGACCGGCACGCTGTTCCGCCACGACTTCAAGAATTACATCCTGACCAGCTCGACCAAGGAAACCTACAACGGCATCGTGTACGACGTGAACCGTCCGCGCAACATGTCGAAAGGTACCCTGCAGGGCGCGGAACTGGCCTACCAGCAGTTCTACGACGGCCTGCCTGGCTTCCTGAACGGCCTCGGCCTGCAAGCGAACGTCACGTACATGAAGGGCGACCTGACCGACGTCAACGGCGACCTCAAGCCCTTCGTCGGCATGTCGAAACTGTCGTACAACGTGGTCGGCCTGTACGAGCGCGGTGGCTGGTCGGGACGCCTGGCCTACAGCTGGCGCGACAAGTTCGTCGAGACCTTCAACTACCGCGGCCTGGGCTTCGACCTGATCGTCGCCCCGATCAAGACCCTGGACGGTTCGATCTCGTACAAGATCAACGACAACATGAGCGTGACCCTCGATGCGGAGAATTTGCTGGACCGTACGTATCACGATTACCATGGTGTGCCGAGCAACCCGCGCGACATCCGCCGCTACGACCGGGTGATCGGCCTGTCGCTGCGCTGGAAAATCTAAAGTGCCGGATTCGGTGAAGTGATCGACAGGGGCGTTGCAAGGGAAACCGGGCAACGCCTCGCTGTTCTTGTACTGGAATAGAAATGAATACGCAAAAACTGTCCACCCTCGAAAAAGTGGGTTTCGGCGCGGGAGACATGGCGCTGAACGTGGTGATCTCGTCGATGATGCTCATCATCACCTTCTTCTACACCGACATCTACGGCCTGCGCACCCAGGACCTGGCGCTGCTGTTTGTGATCGTCAAGATCGTCGGCGCGCTGGCCGACCTGGTGATGGGCCAGCTGACCGACCGCTACACCTCGCGCATGGGCCGCTACCGCCCCTGGCTGCTGGCGCTGGCCATCCCCTACGGGATCAGCGTGTTCTTCACCTTCACCACGCCCGACTGGGCCTACAGCGCCAAGCTGGTGTGGGCCTACTCCACCTACATCATGGTCACCATCATGACGGCGGGCGTCGGCATTCCCTACATCTCGCTGATCAGCGGCCTGACCAGCGACCCGAAGGAAAGGCTGTCGGCCAACGGCTACCGCCTGTTCTTCGCCAAGATCGGCGCCTTCATGGTGACCATCATCGTGCCGATGCTGGCGCAGCAGTGGGGCGGCGGCAATGCCGCCACCGGCTACCAGGCGGCGATGGCCGTGATGGCGGTGATCGGCGTGGCGATGTTCCTGTTCTGCGTGTTCACCACCACCGAGCGCGTGGTGCACGTGGTCGAAAAGCAGTCGCTGCTGGCCCAGGTCAAGGTGCTGCTGCGGAACGACCAGTGGCTGATCCTGTGCGGCGTCTGCGTCACCGGCACCGTCGGCTACGTGGTGCGCGGCTCGGTGGCGATCTACTACGCCAAGTATTACCTGGGCGGCGATACCGCCACCGTGTCGGCCTTCCTGTCGGCCGGCGTGGCGGCGGCCATCCTCTCGATGGTCGCGTCCACCTGGATCACCAAGTTCTACTGCAAGGTCAAGCTGTTCCGCAATTCGCAGATCGTGGTCGCCGTCATCAGCGTGCTGATGTACTACACGGTGCAGCCGGGCGACGTGGCGCTGGCCTTCGTGCTGTACTTCGCGCTGTCCTTCATCGTCGACCTGCATGCGCCGGTGTTCTGGTCGGCGATCGCCGAGACCATCGACTACGGCCAGGTCAAGACCGGCAAGCGGGTATCCGGCTTTGCGTTCGGCGGCATTTCGGTATGCCAGAAGGCCGGCATGGCGGTGGCCGGCGCGCTGGTCGGCATCCTGCTGACCTACTTTAACTACCAGCCGAACCAGGCGCAGACGCCGCTGGCGCTGACTGGCATCGCCCTGATGCTGACCATTATCCCGGGCTTCTTCCATTTCGTGATGGGCATGTTGATGTTCAAGTACCGCATCAGCGACGACTACTACACCGAAGTGAAGGAAGAGATGCGCAACCACGACTACGTAGCACCCTGAACCGCCATGCAGAAACTGACTCCCCTGATCGAGCAGCGCGCCGATCCCTTCATCTACAAGCACACCGACGGCTATTATTACTTCACCGCGTCGGTGCCCGAGTACAACCGCATCGAACTGCGCCGCGCTACCACCATTACCGGGCTGGCGGCGGCCCAGCCGGTCGACGTCTGGCGCAAGCCGGACACCGGTCCGTACAGCGAGCTGCTGTGGGCGCCCGAGATCCATTTCAACGAACGCGCCTGGTACGTGTATTTCGCGGCCGCGCCGAGCCGCGACATCAAGGACAAGCTGTTCCAGCACCGGATGTACGCGGTGAGGAATACCAACGCCAACCCGCTCGAAGGCGAGTGGGAATTCATGGGGCAGGTCGACACCGGCATCGACACCTTCTGCCTGGATGCGACCACCTTCACCCACAAGGGCCAGCTGTACTACCTGTGGGCGCAGAAGGACACCGGCATCGAAGGCAACTCCAACCTGTACATCGCGCCGATGAAGACGCCGTGGCAGCTGGACGGTCCGCCGGTCATGCTGAGCAAGCCGGAATTCGACTGGGAGACCCGCGGCTTCTGGGTCAACGAGGGACCGTCGGTCTTGAAGCGAAACGGGAAGATCTTCATCAGCTACTCGGCCAGCGCCACCGACGAAAACTACGCAATGGGGCTGCTGTGGGCGGATGAAGACGCCAACCTGCTCGACCCGGCGTCGTGGACCAAGATGAAGGAACCGGTGCTGCAGACCTGCTACGAGCACGGCGTCTACGGCCCCGGCCACAACAGTTTCACCTATGGCGAGGATGGCGACACCGTCATGCTGGTCTACCACGCGCGCACCTACACCGAAATTGTCGGCGATCCGCTATGGAACCCGGACCGGCACACTTACGTAAAGCCGCTAAAATGGGACGACCAGGGCATGCCCGTATTCGGGCGCCCGTCGATCGCCTGAGGGGAAACGCGATGCTTGAGATGCTGGTGGACGCCCGCAACGAGTTGGGCGAGGGCGCGCTTTGGTGCGAACGCACCGGGCGCGTGCTGTGGACCGACATTAACCGTTCGGTGCTGTGGGCGTACCATCCAGCCAGCGGCAGCACACAAAGCTGGCCGATGCCCGAGCGGCTAGGCTCGTTCGCGCTGACAACCAGCGACGACCGGCTCCTGCTTGGCCTCGCGTCACGGCTGGCGTTCTTCGATTTTTCAAGCGGCGAGGTCACCACGGTTTGCGAGATCGAGCCGGGGCTGGGCACACGCATGAACGACGGGCGCTGCGACCGCCAGGGCAGGTTCGTGTTCGGCACCTTCAATGAAGCGGTGCCGAAGGAAGCCATCGGCGGTTTTTACCGCCTCAATCATGATTTGAGCCTGGACCGGCTGGACCTGCCCAAGGTGGCGATTGCCAACAGCATCTGCTTCAGCCCCGATGGCACGATCATGTATTACGCCGATTCGCCGGAGAAGGCGATACGGTGCTGCGACTACGACACCGAAACCGGCGCGGTCAGCGCGCCGCGCGTGTTCGCCGTGCTGGAAGGCGAGGGCGAGCCGGATGGGTCCTGCATCGATGCCGAGGGCTACCTGTGGAACGCGCAGTGGGGCGGTTCAAGGGTGGTGCGGTATGCGCCGGATGGGAGCATCGAGCATATCCTGGCCGTGCCGGCCGTGCAGCCGAGCTGCGTGGCGATTGGCGGGCCGGGAATGGATGTGGTGTACGTCACCAGCGCGCGGGTGGGCATGGAGCTGCCCGCGCCGCAGGACGGCGGACTGTTCGCAAAGGCGATGGACGATATCCGAGGATTGCCGGAGAGCCGCTTCAGGCTCTGATTAGAACCTTCGTCGGGCTGAAGAGCTTCGCTCTTCAGCCCGACGTGTTTAATGGTTCTGATACCAATTTCGATATCAATAGCCAAGAAAAAGTGATTGGAAACGTATCTATAGAATCTTTAGTATTCCCCTACACGCTGACCGGTTGACGACAAACCTGGTCGGTAAAGAACAATCAGGAGGAATACATGTCCGAGACAAAAAAGCCGCGCCTGCGCTCGGCGGAGTGGTTTGGTACACAAGATAAAAACGGCTTCATGTACCGCAGCTGGATGAAGAACCAGGGCATCCCCGACCACGAATTCCAGGGCAAGCCGATCATTGGCATCTGCAATACTTGGTCCGAACTCACCCCATGCAACGCCCACTTCCGCCAGTTGGCGGAACACGTCAAGAAGGGCATCCTCGAAGCCGGCGGCTTCCCGGTCGAATTCCCGGTGTTCTCCAACGGCGAATCGAACCTGCGCCCAACCGCCATGCTGACCCGTAACCTGGCCAGCATGGACGTCGAGGAATCCATCCGCGGCAATCCGATGGACGCGGTCGTGCTGCTGGTCGGCTGCGACAAGACCACCCCGGCCCTGCTGATGGGCGCCGCCAGCGTCGACCTGCCGACCATCGTGGTCACCGGCGGCCCGATGTTGAACGGTAAGCTGAACGGCAAGAACATCGGCTCCGGTACCGCCGTCTGGCAGCTGCACGAACAGATGAAGGCCGGCTCGATCACGCTGCACCAGTTCATGTCGGCCGAATCGGGCATGTCGCGCTCTGCCGGCACCTGCAACACGATGGGCACTGCCTCCACCATGGCCTGCATGGCCGAATCGCTTGGCACCTCGCTGCCGCATAACGCCGCGATTCCGGCGGTCGACTCGCGCCGTTACGTGCTGGCCCACATGTCCGGCATCCGCATCGTCGAAATGGTGCACGAAGACCTGCGCCTGTCGAAGATCCTGACCCGCGAAGCATTCGAAAACGCGATCCGCGTGAATGCCGCCATCGGCGGCTCGACCAACGCCGTGATCCACCTGAAAGCCATCGCCGGCCGCATCGGCGTGCCGCTCGAGCTGGAAGACTGGACCGCCGTCGGCAAGGGCACCCCGACCATCGTCGACCTGCTGCCTTCCGGCCGCTTCCTGATGGAGGAGTTCTATTACGCGGGCGGCCTGCCGGGCGTGATCAAGCGCATGGGCGACGGCGGACTGCTGCCGCACAAGGCCGCGCTGACCGTCAACGGCAAGAGCATCTGGCAGAACTGCGAGGAAGCGCCGATCTACGACGATGAAGTGATCCGCCCGCTGGACAATCCGCTGATCGACGACGGCGGCATCTGCATCCTGCGCGGCAACCTGGCGCCGCGCGGCGCGGTGCTGAAACCGTCGGCCGCCTCGCCGCACCTGATGCAGCACCGCGGCAAGGCCGTGGTCTTCGAAGATTTCGAACACTACAAGAGCCGCATCCTCGACCCGGACCTGGACGTCGACGCCAACTCGGTGCTGGTCATGAAGAACTGCGGCCCGAAAGGCTACCCGGGCATGGCCGAAGTAGGGAACATGGGACTGCCGCCGAAGCTGCTGGCACAGGGCGTGACCGACATGGTGCGCATCTCGGATGCGCGCATGAGCGGCACCGCCTACGGCACCGTGGTGCTGCACGTGGCGCCGGAAGCGATGGCCGGCGGCCCATTGGGCGTCGTGCAGGATGGCGACTATGTATCCCTCGACTGCCAGAACGGCCGCCTGAACCTCGACATCAGCGACGAGGAAATGGCGCAGCGCCTGGCGGCGCGCAAGCAGGGACAGGCTCCCGGCCCGACCACCGGTTACCAGAAGCTCTACATCGAGCACGTGCTGCAAGCCGATGAAGGTTGCGATTTCGATTTCCTGGTCGGCAGCCGCGGTTCCGCCGTACCACGCCACTCACACTAAGGGGACAGCAAATGCTTCTCGTACAATTCAAGACCGAAGCCGGCCAGCGCCGCGTCGGCGTGCTGGAACAGGACGCCATCCGCGTCATCGACGGCTATGCCACCACCTATGCGCTGGCGCGCGAAGCCATCGCCGCCAAGGCGCCGCTGGAACTGGTGGCTGCGCGTGCCGTCGGCAGCGAGACCCAGTCCTTCGAAGCCGTCGCGAAGGCGGGCCGCCTGCTGCCGCCGCTGGACCATGAAGATCCGGCCCACTGCTACGTCACCGGCACCGGCCTGACTCACCTGGGCAGCGCCGATACGCGCGACGCGATGCACAAGAAAATTGGCGGCGACGTCGAATCCCTCAGCGACAGCATGAAGATGTTCCGCCTCGGCGTCGAAGGCGGCAAGCCGGCCGAAGGCGCGCGCGGCGTGCAGCCGGAATGGTTTTACAAGGGTGACGGCTCGGTGGTGCGCGCCAGCGGCCAGGACCTGCCGATGCCCGACTTCGCGCTGGACGGCGGCGAAGAACCGGAAATCGCGGGCCTGTACCTGATCGGCGACGACGGCCAGCCTTACCGCCTTGGCTTCGCCATCGGTAACGAGTTCTCGGACCACGTCACCGAACGCCAGAACTACCTGTACCTCGCGCATTCCAAGCTGCGCGACTGCGGCGTGGGACCGGCGCTACTGGTCGGCGAACTGCCGGCGCACATCGAAGGCAGCTCGCGCATCTACGGCAAGGACGGCCAGGTGCGCTGGGCCAAGGACTTCGTCAGCGGTGAGCAGAACATGTCGCACACGATCGCCAACCTCGAATACCACCACTTCAAATACGGCCTGTTCAACCGCCCGGGCGACGTCCACATCCACTTCTTCGGCACCGCGACCCTTAGCTTCGCAGACAGCATCTGCGTCGAAGCCGGCGAAACGTTCGAGATCGAGGCCCCGGCCTTCGGCCCGGCGCTGCGCAACCGCCTGGCACTGGAAGAAACCAAATTTACGAAAGTGAGCGCCTTATGAAGATTACCGGCGAAGCGCTCATCGGCGGCGCAGCCGTGCGCGGCAACGGCGGCTCGTTCAAGGCCTTCGACCCGTCGACGCGCGAGCAGCTCGAACCTGATTTCCACATGGTCGGCGCCGATCAGGTCGACGCCGCGTGCCGCCTGGCGGAAGCCGCCTTCGATACCTTCCGCGCGACCAGCGATGCACAGCGCGCCGACTTCCTCGAGACGATCGCCCAGCAGGTCGTCGAGATCGGCGACGAACTGATCGTACGTGCGATGGCCGAGTCGGGCCTGCCGCGCGCGCGCCTGGAGGGCGAGCGTGGACGTACCGTCAACCAGCTCAAGCTGTTCGCCGAACTGCTGCGCGAAGGCTCGTGGGCCGATATCCGCATCGACAGCGCGCTGCCGGAACGCCAGCCGCTGCCGCGTCCCGACCTGCGCATGCGCATGATCGGCGTGGGGCCGGTTGCGGTTTTCGCGGCCAGTAACTTCCCGCTCGCGTTTTCGGTTGCGGGCGGCGATACCGCATCGGCGCTGGCCGCCGGCTGCCCGGTCGTGCTGAAGGCGCATTCAGCCCATCCGGGCACGTCGGAACTGGTGGCGCGCGCGGTGGTGAAGGCGGTCCGCCTGTGCGGCCTGCCGCCGGGCGTGTTCGCACTGCTGACAGGTACCGGTAACGGCATCGGCCAGGGACTGGTGGCGCACCAGTCGATCAAGGCGGTTGGCTTCACCGGTTCGCGTTCGGGCGGCCAGGCGCTGATGGCGGTTGCCGCCGCGCGCCCGCAGCCGATTCCCGTGTATGCCGAAATGAGCAGCATCAATCCGTTCTTCCTGCTGCCGAACGCGCTCGCTGCGCGCGGCGACCAGATCGCCTCCGGCTTTGCCGGCTCGGTGACCATGGGCGTTGGCCAGTTCTGCACCAATCCCGGCCTCGTATTGGCGCTCAAGGGCCCGGAACTGGACCGCTTCGCCTTCAAGGCGGCTGAAGCGCTGAAAGGCGTCGCAGCCTGCACCATGCTTACCGCAGGTATCGCATCGAGCTACCAGGATGGCGTGCACAAGCTGGCCGGGCATGGCGCGGTCGAAGCGCTGGCGAAAGGCGAACACGCCGAAGGGAAGGGCGCGCCCGCGCTGTTCCGCACCAGCGGCAAGGACTTCCTGGCCGAGCACGCGCTGCACGGCGAGATCTTCGGGCCGGCTTCCCTGATCGTCGCCTGCGACAGTTTCGAGCAAATGCGCGCGATTGCCGAAAGCCTGGAAGGCCAGCTGACCGCGACGCTGCAGATGGACGAAGGCGACCTGGAACAGGCGCGCGCGCTGCTGCCGGTGCTGGAGCGTAAAGTCGGCCGTATCCTGGCCAACGGCTTCCCGACCGGCGTCGAGGTATCGACCGCGATGGTACATGGCGGGCCGTATCCGGCGACCTCGGACGGCCGCAGCAGCTCCGTCGGCACGGCAGCGATCCAGCGCTTCCTGCGTCCGGTGTGCTACCAGAACCTCGCGCAGGCATTGCTGCCGGAGGTGCTGCGGGACGATAATGGCCAAAACACCTGGCGCCGCCGCGACGGCCTCCTGACGCAGCAGTAGCACGAACGCAAAAACAGACGGAGACATTATGAATCAAATGGCCAACTACCCGACCCTCAAGGGCAAGCGGGTATTTGTGACAGGCGGCGGTAGCGGCATCGGTGAATCGATTGTTTCCGCCTTTGCCGCACAAGGCGCGCAGGTGGCCTTCGTGGACATCGTGCGCGAGCCCAGTATCGCGCTGTGCAAGCGCATCGCCGACGCCGGCCATCCGGCCCCGGTATTCCGTCACTGCGACATCACCGACATTCCGGCCCTGCAGGCAGCGATGGCGGAACTGGCGGCCGAGATGGGCGACTTCGACGTCCTTGTCAACAACGCCGCCAATGACCAGCGCCACCAGGCCGAGGACGTGACCCTCGAATACTGGAACGAGCGCATCGCCATCAACCAGCGGCCGATGTTCTTCACCTGCCAGGCTGTCCTGCCGGGCATGAAGCGCAAGGGCGGCGGCTCGATCATCAACGTCAGTTCGATGTCCTGGCACGTCAAGAACGCAGGTTATCCGGTGTATGCCACCACCAAGGCGGCCGTGATCGGCCTTACCCGAGGCCTCGCGCGCGATTTCGGCAAGCACGGCATCCGTGTCAACACGGTCACGCCGGGCTGGGTGATGACCCAGCGCCAGGTCGACCTGTGGCTGGACGAAGCCGGCGAGGCGGAAATCAAGCGCGCCCAGTGCCTGCCGGGGAAGTTGATGTCGGACGATATTTCGGCAATGGTGCTGTTTCTCTCGGCGGACGACAGCAAGATGTGCACCGCGCAGGAATTCATCGTGGACGCCGGCTGGATCTGATACCAGCCTTTTTCTAAACAGTTATCGATTTCCCATCCCGGCCATCACGGCCGGATGGACCGTCGCATCCGCGATATTTGAAGAATAAAGAATCAGGAGGCAGCATGAACATCATCAAGCACAGCATTGCAGCGATCGGACTGGCGGCGGCGACGGCCTTCCCGGCGTTTGCGGCAGGTCCGGTCAATATCACCATCGACGCCGCCCGGCCCGGCCCGGTCATCAACAAGAACGTGTATGGCCAGTTTGCCGAGCACCTCGGCACCGGCATCTACGAAGGCATGTGGGTCGGCCCGCAATCGAAGATCCCGAACACCAAGGGCTGGCGCAACGACGTGCTGGGCGCGCTGAAGAAGCTGCACGTGCCGCTGGTGCGCTGGCCGGGCGGCTGCTTCGCCGACGAGTACCACTGGAAGGACGGCATCGGCCCGCGCAACAAGCGCCCGGTCAAGGTCAATACCAACTGGGGCGGTGTCGAGGAGAGCAATGCGGTCGGCACCCACGAGTTCTTCGACCTGGTCGACCTGCTTGGCGCGGAGGCTTACGTGAACGGCAACCTGGGTTCCGGCACGGTGCAGGAGATGTCGGAGTGGATCGAGTACATGACCTCGGACAGCAAGTCGACGCTGGCCAACCTGCGCCGCAAGAATGGCCGCGACAAGCCGTTCAAGGTACACTACTTCGCGATCGGTAACGAAGCCTGGGGCTGCGGCGGCAACATGACGCCGGAATACTACGCGGACCTGTACAAGAACTACGAAGCCCTGCTGAAAGCGCCGGCCGAGCACCGTCCGAAGCTGATCGCCAGCGGCGGCAACGATCACGACACCAAATGGAGCGACGTCCTGAGCTCGAAGCTCAAGGGCCGCACCGATGCGGTAAGCTTCCACTACTACACCATCCCTACCGGGAAATGGGAAGGCAAGGGCGCGGCGACCGGCTTCGCGGAACCGATGTGGATGTCCACGCTGGCGAACACGCTCAAGATCGACGGCATGATCAGGAATAACGTGGCGGTGCTCGACAAGAACGACCCGGAGAAGAAGATCGGGATGTTCGTCGACGAATGGGGCACCTGGTACGACGTCGAACCGGGCACCAACGCCGGCTTCCTGTTCCAGCAAAACACCCTGCGCGACGCGGTGGTGGCAGCGCTCAACTTCAACATCTTCCACGCCCACGCGGAGCGGGTTCGCATGACCAACGTGGCCCAGATGGTCAACGTGCTGCAGGCGATGATCCTGACCGAGAAGGACAAGATGCTGCTGACGCCGACCTATCACGCGTTCGAGATGTACGTGCCGTTCCAGGACGCGACCTCGCTGCCGCTGGCGATTGCGGACAATGCTTCGTACACCGTGGGCGAGACCTCGATCCCCGGCATCAGCGCATCCGCCGCCAGGGCAAAGGACGGCAAGGTATGGCTCGCGCTGGTCAACACCAATCCCAACCAGCCGGCTGACGTCGCGGTCAACGTGGCGGGAACCAGCGTCACCGGCGCCACCGGCCGCGTGCTGACGGCTGCCGCGATGGACGCGCATAACACCTTCAAGGCCCCGCAGGCGGTCAAGCCGGCGCCGTACAGCGTCCGCGCTGAAGGCGGCAAGCTGACGATGAAGGTGCCGGCCAAGGCAGTCGTGGTCGTGGCGCTGGAAGGCTGACCAGCGGCGGCGCCATTGCGTTATGCTCCGATGGCGCCGCTGCCTCATTAATTTTTCAGGACGAGACCATGCATCCTCTGCTTCGCCCAGTCCTTTTTGCTTTCACGATGGCGTTCGCGCTTGCCGGTAACGCCCAGCAGGTCAGCGTGCATGACCCGGTGATGGCAAAGGAAGGCAAGACCTTCTACCTGTTCAGCACGGGCCCGGGAATTACCTTCTACAGCTCCACCGACATGCGCAACTGGAAGCCGGAGGGCAGGGTGTTCGCGGGCGAACCGGCATGGGCGAAGCAGGCGGCGCCCACTTTCAACGACCATATCTGGGCGCCGGACATCTACCACCATAACGGCAAGTACTACCTGTACTACTCGGTGTCCGGCTTCGGCAAGAACACATCGGGCATCGGCGTGACCACCAACGCCACGCTCGATCCGCGTGCGGCGAACTACAAGTGGGAAGATCAGGGCATGCTGCTGCAGTCGGTGCCGGGGCGCGACGCGTGGAACGCGATCGATCCGAACATCGTCGAAGACGGCAAGGGCGACGCCTGGATGTCCTTCGGCTCCTTCTGGAGCGGGATCAAACTGGTGAAGCTGAACGCAGCACGCACGCGCCTGGCCGAACCGCAGGAGTGGCATTCCATCGCGCGCCGCGAGCGCCCGGCCTTCACGGCCGACGACCAGGCCGGGCCGGCCCAGATCGAAGGCCCGCACATCATGAAGAAGAACGGGTACTACTACCTGTTCGTTTCGTGGGGCATCTGTTGCAAGGGGGCGGCGAATACCTACCACGTGGTAGTGGGACGTTCGCGCGAGGTCACCGGCCCATACCTGGACAAGGACGGCATCGACATGGCCAAGGGCGGCGGCTCGCTCGTCATCAAGGGCAGCAAGGCCTGGAACGGCGTGGGCCACAACAGCGCCTACACCTTCGACGGCAAGGACTACCTCGTGCTGCACGCCTACGAAACGGCCGATAAATACCTGCAGAAGCTGAAAGTGATGGACATGAAGTGGGACGGCGCCGGCTGGCCGGTCGTCGATGCGGCGGACCTCGACCGCTACAACAGCATGCAGCTGCCGCAATGAAGCGCCTCGCCGCCATCTTCCTGCTGGCCGCGTTGGGCGGACAGGCGCTGGCGGCAGAGCGGTTCCCGCTCTCGAGCGTGCGCCTGACCGGCGGCCCTTTCCTGGCCGCGCAGGACACCAACCTGCGCTACCTGATGGCGCTTGAACCTGACAAACTGCTGGCGCCGTTCCGGCGCGAGGCCGGGCTGCCGCAGAAGCTCGAAAGCTACGGCAACTGGGAGTCGAGCGGGCTGGATGGCCACATGGGCGGGCATTACCTGTCCGCGCTGGCGCTGATGTACGCGTCGACTGGCGACAAGGAAGTGCTCGGCCGCCTGGAATACATGATCGCGGAGCTGAAGAAGTGCCAGCAGGCGAACGGCGGCTACCTTGGCGGCATTCCAGGCGGGGCGCAGGCGTGGAAGGATGTCGCCGCCGGCAAGCTCCATGCGGATAACTTTTCCGTCAACGGCAAGTGGGTCCCGTGGTACAACCTGCACAAGACCTACGCGGGCCTGCGCGATGCCTGGCGCTACGCCGGCAGCGAGGACGCGCGCGCGATGTTGCTGGCGGCGTCCGACTGGGCGCTGCAGGTCACCTCGAAGCTGACCGGCGAGCAGATGCAGGCCACGCTGCGCAGCGAGCACGGTGGGATGAACGAGATCTTCGCCGACGTCTACGAGATGACTGGCGATACGAAGTATCTCGAGCTTGCGCTCAAGTTCTCGCACCAGGCCATCCTCGATCCCCTCGCGCAGAAGCAGGACCGGCTCGGCGGTCTGCATGCGAACACCCAGATACCCAAGGTGATCGGTTTCCAGCGCATCGGCGAACTGACGGGCGAGCGCACATACAGCGACGCGGCCAGCTACTTCTGGACCACGGTGCGCGAACGGCGCACCGTGGCAATCGGCGGCAACAGTGTCAAGGAGCACTTCCACGACGAGAAGGACTTTTCGCCGATGGTCAACGAGGTCGAAGGGCCCGAGACCTGCAACACCTACAACATGCTGCGCCTGACCGAGATGCTGTTCATGAAGGACCAGCAGGTGCGCTATGCCGACTATACCGAGCGGGCGCTGTACAACCACATCCTGTCGTCCCAGCACCCGCGCACAGGCGGTTTCGTGTACTTCACGCCGATGCGGCCGAACCATTACCGGGTGTATTCGGAGGTCGACAAGGCGATGTGGTGCTGCGTCGGGTCGGGCATCGAGAGCCAGTCGAAGCACGGCGAGTTCATTTACGCGCACGATGGCGATGAGCTGTATGTGAACCTGTTCGTGCCGTCCACGCTCGACTGGCGTGCGAAAGGCGTGCGGGTCACGCAAGCGACCAGCTTTCCGGACGAGGGCAGCACCCGGCTGAAGGTGGAGTCGAACGCTACGTTCACCATGAAGCTGCGCTATCCAGGCTGGATGGCGAAGGGTGGCATGAAGGTCCGCATCAACGGCAAGCCAGTTCGCATCCAGGGAACGCCGGGAACCTACGTCAGCCTGCGGAGGGCGTGGAAAAGCGGCGACACCGTCGACGTTTCGCTGCCGATGACCACCCGGCTGGAGCAGATGCCCGACAAATCCGATTACTACGCCGTGCTGCACGGCCCCATCGTGCTGGCCGCGAAAACCCAGTTGTTCGCCGATGAAAAGCTGAACGTGATGGCCGACGATTCGCGCATGGGCCACATCGCGCAGGGACAGGTATGCCCGCAGGAGGCGGCGCCGCTATTCGTCAGCGACACGCGCAATTTCGCCAACAAGATCCGCCCGGTGAAGGGGCAGCCGCTGACCTTCGCCGCGTCCGGCCTCGTTCGGGGCAAGGGCGCGGAAACCATCCGGCTGATTCCCTTCTATCGTCTGCATGATTCGCGCTATATGATCTACTGGCCGTATTCGACGCCGGGGAACCTGGCGGGGCGGCTGGCGGAAACCGCGCGCATTGACGCCGAACGCCAGGCGCTGGACGCGCAAACCATCGACCAGGTGGCGCCGGGCGAGCAGCAGCCGGAGTCGGACCATGCCTTCGCGGGCGAGGGCGCGGACGCGGGAGTCGCTCCGGCCGGCCGCTGGCGCCATGCCACCGGCTGGTTCAGCTACACGCTCAATGACCCGCAACGCGAGGCGCGCTCCCTGCGGCTGAGTTTTGCGCGCGGCGACGCTGGGCGCAGCTTCGACCTGCTGGTCAATGGGGAACTGGTCGAGCAGGTCACGCTGGACGCCGGCGCGCCCAGTGAAATCTATACCCGCGATGTGGCGATTCCCGCCGCGGTGCTTGAAAAATCGGGCGGGAAGCTGGCCGTGATGTTCCGTGCGAAGCCCGGATCGATCGCGGGTGGCCTGTACGGCCTGCGCCTGATGCGGTAGGTGATATCGAAATCGATATAGATAACACTAAAAATGTGATTGGATTGGTATTTCGCTTTCTCCTAACATTGATTCATAAGAAAACAGGAGACAGCAATGACATTCACCCGCAGGACTCTGCTGGGCGGCGCATTCCTCGCAGCCGCATCAGCCATCATCCCCGCCCTGGCCGCCAAACCGCTGGTCATCGGCTTCTCGCAGGTCGGCGCCGAGAGCGAATGGCGCACCGCTAATACGCGTTCCGTGAAGGACGCAGCGAAGAAAGAGGGCATCACCCTCAAGTTCGCCGACGCCCAGCAGCGCCAGGAAAACCAGGTCAAGGCGATCCGCTCGTTCATCGCCCAGCGCGTCGACGTGATCGCGTTTTCGCCGGTGGTGGAATCGGGCTGGGAAACCGTGCTGCGCGAAGCGAAGGCCGCCAGGATCCCGGTCGTCCTCACCGACCGCGCGGTCAGCGTCTCCGACCCCACGCTTTACGCCAGCTTCATCGGTTCCGACTTCGTCGAGGAAGGCCGCCGCGCCGCGCGCTGGCTGGTCGAGCGCGCGAAGAAAGCGCCTGGGCGCACCTTCAACATCGTCGAGCTGCAGGGCACCGTCGGCTCGGCGCCCGCCATCGACCGCAAGGCCGGCTTCCAGGAAGTCATCGCATCGCATCCGACACTGAAGATCGTCCGCTCGCAGACCGGCGACTTCACGCGCGCCAAGGGCAAGGAGGTGATGGAAGCCTTCCTGAAAGCGCAGGGCAAGAACATCGACGTGCTGTATGCCCATAACGACGACATGGCCATCGGCGCCATCCAGGCCATCGAGGAAGCGGGCCTCAAGCCGGGCAAGGACATCCTGGTGATTTCCATCGACGGCGTGAAGGGCGCCTTCCAGGCCATGGTCGCCGGCAAGCTGAACGTGACGGTCGAGTGCAGCCCGCTGCTCGGGCCCCAGCTGATGGCGCTGGCGCGCGATGTCGCCGCGGGCAAGCCGGTGGCGAAACGGATCACGGTGCAGGAAGGCGTGTTCCCGGCCGAAGTCGCGGCGCGCGAACTCCCACACCGCAAATACTAGGCGCGGCGGCCATGACTAGCGCAACACATGCCGCAGCCCCGGTGCTGGAGCTGCGCGGCATCTGCAAGCAGTTCCCCGGCGTGAAGGCGCTCAACGAAGCCAGCCTGCGCCTGTTCCCCGGCGAGGTGCACACGCTGATGGGCCAGAACGGCGCGGGCAAGTCCACGCTGATCAAGGTGCTGACCGGCGTCTATGCGCCCGACCGCGGCAGCATCGTGATGGAAGGCCGCGCGATCCGCCCGCAGTCGACCCAGGACGCGCAGTCGCTCGGCATCAGCACGGTGTACCAGGAAGTGAACCTGTGTCCGAACCTGTCGGTTGCCGAAAACATCTTCATCGGCCGCTACCCGCGCCGCTTCGGCATGGTGGACTGGCGCGCGATGCGTGCCCAGGCCACCGCCTTGCTGGAACGGCTGGAAGTGCGCATCGACGTATCGAAGCCGCTGGCGGCCTATCCGCTGGCGATCCAGCAGATGGTCGCCATCTCGCGCGCGCTGAACATCTCGGCGCGCGTGCTGATCCTCGACGAGCCCACGTCCAGCCTGGACGAAGCCGAAGTCCAGCTGCTGTTCCGCGTGCTGTCCAGCCTGCGCGAACAGGGCATGGCGATTCTGTTCGTCACCCATTTCCTCGACCAGACCTACGCCATTTCCGACCGCATCACCGTGATGCGCAACGGCGAACGCGAAGGCGAATATGCGGTGGCCGAACTGTCGCGGCTCGCGCTGGTGAACAAGATGGTCGGCGCGCCCGAGGAAGCGCCCCAGGCCGGCGACGCCTTGCAGGAGGCCAGACCGCAGGGCGAGGTGCTGCTGCAGGCGCGCGGACTTGGACGCAAGGGCGCACTGGCGCCGATGGACCTCGACATCCGCGCAGGCGAAATGCTGGGGCTGTGCGGCCTGCTTGGATCCGGCCGCACAGAACTGGCGCGGCTGCTGTTCGGCGCCGACCGCGCCGACAGCGGCAGCATCCGCATCGGTGAACGCGCCCATCCTTTCTCGACGCCGCGCGATGCCATCGCCGAGGGCATCGGCTTCTGTTCGGAAGACCGCAAGCACGAAGGCGCGATCCTGGAACTGTCGGTGCGCGAGAACGTGATTCTC
>NZ_QYUP01000034.1 GCF_003590855.1 Massilia cavernae | reverse complement strand
CGATATCCGCTCCCGGCGAGGTGACCACGTTTTATTCATTCGAGAGCGGAACGGCGCGCAGTGTTGCGCTGTCGAACATGGCCGTACTGCTGGCCGGGCGCCAGAACGCCACGGTACCGGTGCTGATGATCGACTGGGACACAGAATCGCCGGGCTTGCACCATTTTTTTGCGCAGGGCGGCAACAGGCCCGGACTACTGGAATATTTCCAGGCCTGCCGCGACCAGCTGTGCCTGCTGGCCGACGGCGCCCCCGGCACCCCGGCACCGATCCCGACGCGCTGGCCATGCGTGTGCTGGAATCGATCGACTGGGAGCAGTACGTTGAGCGGGTCGACCAGAGCCGCCCGCTGTACCTGATGCGCGCCGGCCGTTTCGACGACAGCTACGGCGAGCGCGCCCACCGCATGGACTGGGACGGCCTGTTCTCCGCCTGCCCGGCCTTGTTCCGCGCCTTCGGCGACTTCATGGCCAGCAAGTTCCGGCACGTTCTCATCGACGCCCGCTGCGGGCGCTCGGCCGCCGTCAGCATCTGCACCGCGCTGTTGCCGCGCAAGCTGGTCGGCCTGTTCACGCCCAACCAGCGCAGCCTGGAAGGGCTGGCCGGCGTCGTCACACGCGCCATCGACTATCGTTGCAGCCACGAAGAAGCGCAGCGCCCGCTGATGGTCTACCCCTTGCCGGCGCTGGTCGACAGCGCCGACTGCGAGCGGCGCATGCAGTGGCGCCACGGCGACCCGCTGCGCGGTACCGCCGGCTACCAGCCCTTGCTCGAACGCCTGCTGGCCCAGACTTACGGGCTACCCCAGGTGTCGCTGGACAGCTATCTCGACGAAGTACAGCTGCAGCAGACCGCCACCACGGCCGGCGGCGCGCCGCTGCCCCATGTGCGCCAGGGCGCCGACCGCTTTTCGCTGGAGCGCACCTTCGACACCCTGTTGGACTGGATGGATGAAGACCGCTTCCCATGGCAGTCGCGCACCGAGATCGAACTGGTGGGCGCCGTCGCCGCTGCACGCGCGCAGGCTGCGGGCCAGGCGTCGGCGCCGTCGCTGCTGCCGCTGGCGCGCGACCTCGACCGGCTGGGCGTGCTGTGCCGCGACAGCGGCAGGGAAGTGCAGGCGCGCAGCTGTTTTGAAGAAAGCCTGTCGCTGCGCCAGCGCGTGCTGGGCGCAGGCCATGCCGACACCCGCGCCAGCTGCGCCAACCTGGCCGCGCTGCTGCGCGACTCGGGCCAGTTGCGCGCCGCGCGCGAGATGTACGAACTGCTGGCGCGCGACTGCGAACGCCTGCTCGGCGGCGATTGCGTCGAAACGCTGGCCGTGCAGTCCGGGCTGGCCGCCACGCTGGCGCTGCAGGGCGAGTTCGAGCGCGCGCTGGCGCTGCACAAGCGCATCGCCGCCGTGTGCGACGAAACCTTCGGCGCCGACCATGTGCTGACCCTGGACAGCTACGCCGCCCAGGCCCGCACCTTGGCCAGCCATCACGAACTGAGCCGGGCGCGCATGCTGTACGAGCTGGTGCTGGACGGCCGCCAGCGCCTGCTGGGCCACGAACACGAAGACACGCTGCGCTGCGCCCAGGAGCTGACGGTGCTGCTGTCCGACCTGGGCGACATGGCCAACGCGCGCAAGCTGCAGCAGGGCGTGGCGGCGGCCCGCCTGCGCCATGGCGGGCCGGACCATCCGGCCACCGTGTCGGCGCGCGAAACCCTGGCCGAGATCCTGGCCGGGCTGGGCGACATCGCGGCGGTGCGCTCGCTGCAGGAAGAACTGGCCAGAACGCGCGAGCGCAGCCTCGGTTCCGAACATCCCGAAACCCTGAGCATCCAGTTGCGCCTGGCCACCACGCTGGGCATGGATGGTGACCTGGACGGAGCGTGCACGCTGCAGCAGCGCGTGGTGGCGCTGCAGGAGCGGCTGTACGGCGCCGACAGCCCGCAGACGCTGCACAGTAAGCGGATGCTGGCCAACACCCTGCGCGAGCAGGGGCACAGCCTGGGCGCGCGTCTGCTGGAGGAAGCGGCGGCGCGGCCGGCAGACCGGCAGCTTGCCCCGCACGGGGCGGCACTGCTGCGCGCGAAGGCGTCCGGCCCCCATGCGTCGCATGACGACCGCCACGTAGCAAAGGCCGGCGCGGACGTGGACGGCGCCGCGCTCCCCCATGCCGATACGCTGGACGACAAGCTGGCCCAATTGCAGCAGCTGATCGACAGCCGCAGCGACGGCGAGGCGCGCGAGCTGGCGGACAGCCTGCGCAAGTCGGTGCTGCGTCCCAGCGTGGCGCATCCGCTCCGGAAGCGCGGGGTGGCGATGATCCGCAAGGTCTACGCCCGCGACGGCGACAAGGACGCCTTGCTGGCATTCTTCCAGGACGAGGTGACCCTGCTGGAAGGCCACCTGAACCAGGCGTCCGGGGGCAGGGCGGTGACCGCCGGCTGACTGTTGGGCGGTGGGGGAAATGTTGTAGTTGGGGGAGCGATACGACCGTTGCTTCAGGTAAAATCGTTGGATGCGAATTCTTATCAGTAATGACGACGGCTACCTCGCCCCAGGCATCAATGCGCTGGCCGAGGCGCTTGCCCCGATTGCCGACATCGTCGTGGTGGCGCCCGACAGCAACCGTTCGGGCGCGTCCAATTCCCTGTCGCTCGACCGTCCGCTGTCGGTCACGCAGGCCGGCAACGGTTTCTATTTCGTCAACGGCACCCCGACCGATTGCGTCCACATCGCGCTGACCGGCATGCTCGATTACCGGCCCGACCTGATCGTGTCCGGCATCAACAACGGCCAGAACATGGGCGACGACACCCTCTATTCGGGCACGGTCGCTGCCGCCACCGAGGGCTTCCTGTTCGGTATTCCAGCCATCGCCTTCTCCCAGGTGCAGCATGGCTGGGAGCACATCGACTCGGCCGCGCTGGTGGCGCGCGACATCGTGCTGCGCCGCTTCGACGAGCTGGCGTCGCCCTACCTGGTCAACGTCAACATCCCGAACCTGCCGTATGAGCAGATGGGCCCGATGGTCGCGACCCGCCTCGGACGCCGCCACCAGGCCGAACCCGTGATCCGAGCGCAAGACCCGCGCGGGCGTGAAATCTTCTGGATCGGCCCCCCGGGCGCCACCCGCGACGCGGGCCAAGGCACCGATTTTTATGCCACCGCCCAGGGACAGGTGTCGGTCACGCCCCTGCAGGTGGACCTGACCCACAAGCTCCAGCTCGACCTGCTGGCACGAGGATTCGCATGACAGACAAGCGCAGCAATTTCCCATTGCCGCTGTCCTCCGTGACCGGCGCCGCCGCCATGTCGGGCGCCGCCAAGCCGGGAAGCACGGTGGTCCCGACTCGGGTGGCCACCCCGCAGACGGCTACCCGCAATGCGGCGCACACGGCAGTGCAGGGGGCGTTTGTGCCGGGCGTCGCCACGCAGGGAGGCGTCGCCACGCAGGGCGCCTCCACGCCTGCCCGCGCCGCCGCGCCGGTGGTGCCGGCCTTCGGTCCACAGCGCGTCCAGCCGGCACCGGTGGCCGTGCCGCGCCCCGACATGATGGTGTCGGACGCGATCCGCAACGCGATGGTGGTGCGGGTGGCGCGCCAGGGCGTGCAGGACCAGCTGGTGCTGCAGGCGCTGAACACGGTGCCGCGCCACGGCTTCATCGAACCCGCGCTCTCGGCCCAGGCGTATATTGACGCCTCGCTCCCGATCGGCCACAATCAGACCATTTCCCAGCCGTACATCGTGGCGCGCATGATCGAAGTGATGCGCAACGGTGGCCAATTGAACAACGTGCTAGAGATCGGCACCGGCTGCGGCTACCAGGCGGCGGTGCTGTCTTGCGTTGCCCGCAACGTGTATTCGATCGAGCGCATCAAGCCGCTGCACGAGCTGGCCAAGACCAACCTGCGCCCCCTGCGCATCGCGAATCTGCGCTTGCATTACGGAGATGGTATGCTTGGCCTGCCGCAGGCTGCCCCGTTCGACGGAATCATCCTGGCGGCGGCCGGCCTGCAAGTGCCGCAGGCACTGCTGGAACAACTGTCCATCGGCGGGCGCCTGGTCGCCCCGGTAGGAGCGCAGGTCCAGCACCTGCAGCTGATCACCCGTACCGGCAAGGCGGAATGGACCAGCGACACGCTGGAAGCGTGCCACTTTGTTCCATTGCGTCCAGGCACCGTCTGAGGCGCCCGAGTTTGTCGAACAAATAAATATGAGAATGAATCAAAAAAGCCAATATGCCCTGCTGTCCATCATGTTCGGGCTGCTGACTGCCTGCAGCACGACCACCCGCCAGGCGCCGGTCATCGACCGCACGCCGGTAACCCAGGCCCGCCCCGCTGCGCCTGCCGCCGCCCGGCGCCGGTACAGAAGGAAGACCGCACCACCTACACCGTCCAGAAGGGCGACACCCTGTTGGGTATCGCCCTCGATTTCGGCCAGAACTACCGCGACCTGGTCGGTTGGAACAACCTGTCCGACCCGAACGACATCAAGGTCGGCCAGGTGTTGCGCGTCGCGCCGCCAGCCCAGCTGGCGACCCAGACCACCCCGGTTCCAGCCCCGGAAACGCGCCCGGCGCCGGTGCCGCGCAAGACCACGCCGCGCGCCGACAAGCGTCCGTACACGGAAACCGCGATCGCCGACGCCCAGAAGGGCGATACCAACGGCAAGGTCGACCCGAAACCGGCCGAGCGTCCCGAAACGGTGCCGGCGCCCGCGCCAATCGTCGCCAGCACCAGCACCACCCCGGCCATCGTGCCGGGCGCGACCGTTACCGCTACCGACGACGACAAGCTGTCGTGGATGTGGCCGTCCGACGGGCGCATCATCGCCACTTTTGATGAAGGCAAGAACAAGGGCATCGACATCGCCGGCCGTGCCGGCCAGCATGTTATGGCGGCGGGCGCGGGAAAGGTAATGTACGCGGGTAGCGGTATCCGCGGATATGGTAATCTCGTCATCGTCAAGCACAGCAACAGCTTGTTGTCCGCCTATGCCCACAACCGCAACATTGTGGTCAAGGAAGGGCAGAACGTGAACAAAGGCCAGGTCATCGCCGAAATGGGCGATTCCGACGCCGACACGGTCAAGCTGCACTTCGAGATCCGCCAGCAGGGCAAGCCGGTCGATCCATCGAAGTTTTTGCCGATCCGCTAAACCTCCCCCACCGGAGAGTTGTACATGTCACACTCGCCGCACCGTATAGAAGATGACGCCGCCCCGGACGATTTCACCGACGAGGCGATGGACGACGGCGCGGTCGAGGCGGACGGGGATGTGGAGGGCGAGGATGGCGGCGCCCGCGGTGCGGCCGAACCGGCCGTGGTGCTGGAGCCCGTCGACGAACTGAAAAAGGTGCTGGCGGCGGAACTGTCCACCGACACCACCCAGCACTACCTGAACCAGATTGGCACCCGGCCGCTGCTGACGGCGCCGCAGGAAGTCCAGATCGCCACGCTGGCCAAATCCGGCGACTTCGCCGCGCGCCAGATGATGATCGAACATAACCTGCGCCTGGTGGTGTCGATCGCCAAGCACTACATCAACCGCGGCGTGGTGCTGCTCGACATGATCGAGGAAGGCAACATCGGCCTGATGCGGGCCATCGACAAGTTCGAGCCCGAGCGCGGCTTCCGCTTTTCCACCTACGCCACCTGGTGGATCCGCCAGAGCATCGAACGCGCCATCATGAACCAGGCGCGCACGGTGCGGCTGCCGGTGCACATGGTGCGCGAGCTAAACCAGATCCTGCGCGCCAAATACCACCTCGAAGCCCAGCACCACGACGGCAAGGATGCCAGCGCCGAGGACATCGCCAGCCTGGTCGGGCGCCCGGTGGAGGAAGTGCAGGACATCCTGGCGCTGTCCGAACACGCCACCTCGCTCGACGCGCCGCTCGACAACGACCCGCAATCGAGCCTGATGGACATGCTGCCGGGCGACTCCGAGGATGCCCCCGATTCGCGTGCCGAACACCACGAAATGACGGTGCTGGTGCGCGACTGGCTGACCCGGCTGCCCGACAAGCAGCGTATCGTCATCATGCGCCGGTTCGGGCTCGACAATGACGACCCGGCCACCCTGGAAACCCTGGCCGAAGAGATGGGCGTGACCCGCGAGCGGGTGCGCCAGATCCAGCAGGAAGCCCTCATCAAGCTCAAACGGGCCATGGCCGCCCGTGGCGTCGTCCGCGATTCCTTGTTATGATGCGCCCCGAAATGAAGTTCTGAGCGACACCCCTTTTCCACACGAAACCCACCCCGGCTGGTACGCGAGAAACGTGCCGGCCCGGCGTTTTTTTGCTTCCATCGCTATGCAAGACAAGATCATCGGCATCAAATCCCTCGACATGGACGCGCGCGGCGTCGGCCACCTGGAGAATGAGGACGGCACGCCGGGCAAGGTGATCTTCGTCGAAGGCGCCCTGCCGGGCGAGCGTGTCAGTTTTGAAACGTTCAAGAAGAAGAAAAACTGGGAAGCCGGCCGCATGACGGTGCTGCACAAGGCCTCGTCGATGCGCGTCGAGCCCAAGTGCAAGCATTTCCACGCCTGCGGCGGCTGCTCGATGCAGCACCTGGAGCCGTCCGCCCAGGTCGCCATGAAGCAGCGTGTACTGGAAGACAACCTCTGGCACATCAGCAAGGTCAAGGCGGAAAACATCATGCGCCCGATGTACGGCCCGACCTGGGGCTACCGCTACCGTTCGCGGCTGTCGGTGCGCCATGTGCCGAAGAAGGAGACGGTGCTGGTCGGCTTCCACGAAAAGCACTCCGCTTTCGTCGTGGACATGACCTCCTGCGAGATCCTGCCGCGCCACATCTCCGACATGCTGGTGCCGCTGCGCGGCCTGGTCGGCGCGCTGTCCATCTACAACAAGATGCCGCAGATCGAAGTGGCGGTGGGCGAGGAAGTGACCGCCATGGTGCTGCGTAACATGGCGCCGCTGACGGCGGCCGACGAAGCGCTGCTGAAGGAATTCGCCGACCAGTGGAAGATCCAGTGGTGGCTGCAGCCGGCCGGTCCGGACACGGCGGCGCCGTTCTATCCGCTGGACAAGGAGCTGTACTACACGCTGCCCGAGTTCAACGTGAAGATGCCGTTCAAGCCGGTCGACTTCACCCAGGTCAACCACCACATCAACCGCGTGCTGGTGCACAAGGCGCTGCTGTTGCTGGAAGTGCAGCCGGAAGACCGCGTCGCCGACCTGTTCTGCGGCCTGGGCAACTTCACCCTGCCGTTGGCGACCCAGGCGAAGGAAGTAGTCGGCATCGAAGGCAGTACCGCGCTGACCCAGCGCGCGCTGGCCAACGCCCGCGCCAACGGCCTGTCCGAAAAAACATCGTTCTCGACTCGCAACCTGTTCGACGTGACGACCGAGGACCTGGTCGCGCTCGGCAAGTTCGACCGCATGCTGATCGATCCGCCGCGCGACGGCGCCGCGGCCCTGTCGGCGGCGCTGGCCGGCCTGCGCGCCAGCCATTCTGAGATGCTGCCAAGGCGCATCGTCTACGTGTCGTGCAGCCCATCGACCCTGGCGCGCGACGCCGGCGTGCTGGTTCACGAAGCCGGCTACAAGCTGAGCAAGGCAGGCGTGGTCAACATGTTCCCGCACACTTCCCACGTCGAATCGATGGCGGTCTTCGATCTAATCGGCCCAACAGCAGCCTGACCTGAGATCGGGGACAGACCTCGATCTCGACCTGGATGGTGATTAGCGTGACCCGGTCTGTCCCCGAACTTAAGCGGCTTAACTTAGCGGCATTAAGACTTGACGCTGGTTTTAAAGTGGGTTGTTATGAAGCAAAAAAAAGCCGACCATCAGGTCGGCTTTTTGCTATGCAGCTAGTGCTTAGTCGTTGCTGCCACCCAGGCCCAGCAGGCTGAGCAGGGAGGTGAAAATATTGTAGATGTTGAGGTAGATCGACAGCGTGGCGGTGACGTAGTTGGTTTCGCCGCCGTTGACGATGCGTTGCACGTCGTACAGGATGAAGGCGGAGAAGATGCCGATTACCATCACCGACAGCGCGATCGCCAGCGCCGGCATCTGCAGGAAGATGTTGGCTACCATCGCCAGCAGCACCACCACGACACCCGCGGTCAGCCACTTGCCCATTGCCGAGAAATCACGCTTGCTGGTGGTGGCGATGCTTGCCATGACAGCAAGAATCGTCGCCGTGCCGCCGAACGCGGTCATGATCAGGCTGGCGCCATTGGAGTAGCCCAGGGTGCGGGTCAGCAGCGGGGTCATCATCAGGCCCATGAAGAAGGTGAAGCCCAGCAGCAGCGCGACGCCGACGCCGGTGTTCTTGTTCTTTTCAATGCCCCAGAAGAAACCGAAGGCGATTGCCAGGAACAGCGCAAACCCCATGAAACCGCTCGGCATAGGCAGCTGGAAGGACACGCCGACGAATGCGCCGAGAACGGTCGGTATCATCGACAGCGCCAGCAGCCAGTAGGTATTGCGCAGGACGCGGTTGCGTACGGCCTGAGTGTTGCTTGCCAGGTCGTAACTGTTTTGCATGATTGGGGTCATTCGGCCTCCGATTCGTGGATAAGGTAAAAATCTGTGAACAGCATAGCATGGCTGGCCAAAAGGGCGGACAATCGCCCAGGTATGACCCGGGTTTGCTGGCGCCACTCTATCACTGCAGGGTCCGGTCCCGCAATATCCTTGGGCGATGGGGGATGTATGGTAAAATCGAAGGTTGATTCAAGTCTTATGACGCAACATTAAACCTTTCTTTTTATTGGAGTTTTACATGGCAATTGAGCGCACCCTCTCGATCATCAAACCAGACGCAGTGGCTAAAAACGTCATCGGCCAAATCTACAGCCGCTTCGAAAACGCTGGCCTGAAGATCGTTGCTGCCCGCATGACCCAGCTGTCGCGCGAACAGGCTGAAGGTTTCTATGCCGCCCATAAAGAGCGCGGCTTCTTCAAAGACCTGGTCGACTTCATGGTTTCCGGTCCTGTCATGATCCAGACCCTGGAAGGCGAAAACGCCGTGCTGGCGCACCGTGACCTGATGGGCGCGACCGATCCGAAGAAAGCTGAACCAGGCACCATCCGCGCCGATTTCGCCGATTCGATCGACGCTAACGCCGTTCACGGTTCGGACGCTGTCGAAGCTGCAAAAGTAGAAATCGCTTACTTCTTCCCGGAACTGAAGTAATTAGTTAGTAACAAGGGGCTTGGCCCTGCCGTTCCCGCTGTCGCCGCCCCGCGTGCGCGCGGGAACGGCCTTTTGGAATAATGAACATGACGACACTCACCAACCTGCTGGACTTCGATCCCGCGCAACTCGTCGCTTATTGCGCCGACTTGGGTGAGAAGCCGTTCCGCGCCAAGCAGCTGCAGCGCTGGATCCATCAATATGGCGCCAGCGATTTCGACAGCATGACCGACCTGGCCAAATCGCTGCGCGACAAGCTCAAGACGCGCGCCGAAATCCGCGCGCCCAGCATCATCAGCGACAACACCTCCACTGACGGCACCCGCAAGTGGCTGGTCGACGTCGGCAACGGCAACGCCGTCGAAACGGTGTTCATTCCCGAGGAAAACCGTGGCACGCTGTGCATTTCCACCCAGGCCGGCTGCGCCGTCAACTGCCGCTTCTGCTCGACCGGCAAGCAGGGCTTCAGCCGCAACCTGACAGTCGGCGAAATCATTGGCCAGTTGTGGATGGCCGAATTCGAACTGCGCCGCACCAAGGGCATCGAGCCTGGCCCGAAGGGCGAACGCCAGATCACCAACGTGGTCATGATGGGCATGGGCGAGCCGCTGCTGAACTTCGAGCCGACCACCACCGCGCTCAAGCTGATGCTGGACGATAACGCCTACGGCCTGTCGCGCCGCCGCGTGACCCTGTCGACCTCCGGCGTGGTGCCGATGATGGACAAGCTGTCGCAGGAAGTTCCTGTAGCGCTGGCCGTGTCGCTGCACGCGTCGAACGATCCGCTGCGCGATGGCCTGGTGCCGCTGAATAAAAAATACCCGCTGCGCGAGCTGATGGCCGCCTGCAAGCGCTACCTCGAGTTTGCGCCGCGCGACTTCATCACTTTTGAATACTGCATGCTGGACGGCGTCAACGACAGCGACGAGCATGCGCGCCAGCTGGTGGCGCTGGTGAACGACCCCGAAGTGGGCGTGTCGTGCAAGTTCAACCTGATTCCGTTCAACCCCTTCCCCGAGTCGGGCCTGCTGCGTTCGAAGAACCCGCGCATCAAGGCATTCGCCCAGGTGCTGATGGACGCCGGCATCGTGACCACCATCCGCAAAACGCGCGGCGACGACATCGACG
>NZ_QYUP01000033.1 GCF_003590855.1 Massilia cavernae | reverse complement strand
GTGTAAGCCTGCGGCAAGGGCGGAATGCAAGACGCATTCCGCCGCGGCCGCTTAATGCAGCTGGTGTTTCAGGTCAGACAGCTCGTCGTGCACCTTCATGACCGCTTCGGCCATTTTTGGCGTCACGCAGCCTGGTTGCGGCAAACACGCTTGGCTTCGTCGCCCAGTTGTTCGAGGTCGTCCACACACTGGCGTATGCGGTTTTCATCGTGCGACTGGATTACCTGCTGGGCCCTGCTGGATTCCCGGTCCAGCTTCTGGATCACATCCTTCAGTTGCGATGGGGTACCGGTTTCAGACTGGCATGTCTGGGACGCCTGGCCGATCGCCTGCTGGATGCTGCTCCACCTTCTATCAATTTCGGACGATTGCAACATTTGAACCTCCCACATGAAATGGCATCGGACTTGTGCCATTTAAATTAGACCGGGCTGAAGAAGCTAAGTTCGGATTATTAATGCATGCCGCGCCAGCGGCGCTTCGCTCCACCGGCAGGCGGTTTCGTCGCCTGCCCCGTTGCGGCGCGGCGCGGCGCGGAACACAATGGCTGGAAATCACTGCTCCTTGACCATCATGCAAGCATCCAACACGACCGTACGCGCCCCCTTCCCTTTCCGCCAACTGGCGCGGGACGCCGGCTATGCCGTCATTTTCAACCTCCTGTGCGCGGTGGTGATCACCTCGGTCACGAAAATGCCGCACGAGTTTTTCCAGAACGTGGTCTATTCCATGTGCATCGGAATGACCGCGCTGTTGCTGATCGACGGCTCGCGGCTCGCGCTGTGGGGCGCGCACGGACGCCCAAAGTGGGCGCTGTTCGTGCCGATCATTGCGCTGGCGGTGCCGGTGGCGCAGGTCGCGGGCACCGCCGCCGGCAGTTTCCTGCTCGGACACAACGTACCCACGCTGGCGCGGTTCGCGGCAGGGTCGATGAACTCGATGCTGGTGTTCACGATGGTGGCGGCGTTCACGGCCATGCTGTTCTTCACCAGCCGCGAACGCATCATCCGCGCCGAAGCCGCCGTCGCGGAAGAAAAGGCGCGCACGGAAACCATCAAGCGCCAGGGGCTGCAAACCCAGCTGCGCCTGCTGCAAGCGCAGGTCGAGCCGCACATGCTGTTCAATACGCTGGCCAACCTGCAGGGCCTGATCGCGATCGACCCGGAACGGGCGCAGGCCATGCTCGACCAGCTGATCCACTACCTGCGCGCCACGCTGAGCGCATCGCGCTCCGACGACACCACGCTGGCGCGCGAATTCGCCCTGATCGACGCATACCTCGGACTGATGTCAGTGCGCATGGGGAAGCGGCTGTCCCATACGCTGCTGCTGCCGCCGGAATTGGAGAACGCGAAACTGCCGCCGATGCTGCTGCAGCCGCTGGTCGAAAACGCGATCGTCCACGGCCTCGAGCCGAAAGTCGACGGCGGCAGTTTCGCGTTCTCCAATTCCGGCGGCAGCAGCAGCGTATGGGACAGCCGCTTCCCCATGCGCACTGACATCAGTCCGAGGTATGCGTCGATCAGGGCGAATTCGCGCGCCAGCGTGGTGTCGTCGGAGCGCGATGCGCTCAGCGTGGCGCGCAGGTAGTGGATCAGCTGGTCGAGCATGGCCTGCGCCCGTTCCGGGTCGATCGCGATCAGGCCCTGCAGGTTGGCCAGCGTATTGAACAGCATGTGCGGCTCGACCTGCGCTTGCAGCAGGCGCAGCTGGGTTTGCAGCCCCTGGCGCTTGATGGTTTCCGTGCGCGCCTTTTCTTCCGCGACGGCGGCTTCGGCGCGGATGATGCGTTCGCGGCTGGTGAAGAACAGCATGGCCGTGAACGCCGCCACCATCGTGAACACCAGCATCGAGTTCATCGACCCTGCCGCGAACCGCGCCAGCGTGGGTACGTTGTGTCCGAGCAGGAAACTGCCGGCGGCGGTGCCCGCGACCTGCGCCACCGGCACCGCCAGCGCAATGATCGGCACGAACAGCGCCCACTTTGGGCGTCCGTGCGCGCCCCACAGCGCGAGCCGCGAGCCGTCGATCAGCAACAGCGCGGTCATTCCGATGCACATGGAATAGACCACGTTCTGGAAAAACTCGTGCGGCATTTTCGTGACCGAGGTGATCACCACCGCGCACAGGAGGTTGAAAATGACGGCATAGCCGGCGTCCCGCGCCAGTTGGCGGAAAGGGAAGGGGGCGCGTACGGTCGTGTTGGATGCTTGCATGATGGTCAAGGAGCAGTGATTTCCAGCCATTGTGTTCCGCGCCGCGCCGCGCCGCAACGGGGCAGGCGACGAAACCGCCTGCCGGTGGAGCGAAGCGCCGCTGGCGCGGCATGCATTAATAATCCGAACTTAGCTTCTTCAGCCCGGTCTAATTTAAATGGCACAAGTCCGATGCCATTTCATGTGGGAGGTTCAAATGTTGCAATCGTCCGAAATTGATAGAAGGTGGAGCAGCATCCAGCAGGCGATCGGCCAGGCGTCCCAGACATGCCAGTCTGAAACCGGTACCCCATCGCAACTGAAGGATGTGATCCAGAAGCTGGACCGGGAATCCAGCAGGGCCCAGCAGGTAATCCAGTCGCACGATGAAAACCGCATACGCCAGTGTGTGGACGACCTCGAACAACTGGGCGACGAAGCCAAGCGTGTTTGCCGCAACCAGGCTGCCGTGACGCCAAAAATGGCCGAAGCGGTCATGAAGGTGCACGACGAGCTGTCTGACCTGAAACACCAGCTGCATTAAGCGGCCGCGGCGGAATGCGTCTTGCATTCCGCCCTTGCCGCAGGCTTACACCACGCCTTTGCCGCGCAATGCGGCAATCTCCGCATCGCTGCGTCCCAGCACATCGCGCAAAACCTCATCCGTATGCTGGCCCAGCATGGGCGGCGGCAAGCCGGCCATCGCCGGCGTGGCCGACAGTTTCATCGGGCTGCGCACCAGCTTTACTTTTCCAGCGGCCGGGTGGTCCATCTCGATCGCGACGCCACGCGCCTTGACCTGGGGGTTGTCGAACACGTCGGCCAGGTCGTTGATCGGCCCGCAGGGCACGCCGACCTCTTCCAGCAGTGCGATCCATTCGTCGCGGCTACGTTCCCTGACCATCTCCGCCAGCAGCGGCACCAGCACGTCGCGGTGCTGCACCCGCAAGGGATTGGTGGCGAAGCGCGGGTCGGCGCCCAGGTCGGGCCGCTTGCCGGCCTCGACGAACTTCTGGTACTGGCTGTCGTTGCCGGTGGCGACGATGATATGGCCGTCGGCGCAGGCGAAGGTCTGGTAAGGCACGATGTTGGCGTGCGCGTTGCCCCAGCGTTTGGGCGGCTTGCCGCTGTTGAGGTAGTTGCTGCCCATGTTGGCCAGCATCGCCACCTGGGTGTCGAGCAGGGCCATGTCGATGTGCTGTCCCTCGCCGGTGCGGTCGCGGTGCATCAGCGCGGCCAGCACCGCCACGGTGGCGTACATGCCGGTCATCAGGTCGGTGATGGCGACGCCGGCCTTCTGCGGCCCGCCGCCGGGCAGGTCGTCGCGTTCGCCCGTGATCGACATCAGGCCGCCCATGCCCTGGATCAGGAAGTCGTAGCCTGCGCGGTGCGCGTAGGGGCCGTCCTGGCCGAAGCCGGTCACCGAGCAGTACACGATGTCCGGCTTGACCGCCTTCAGGCTGTCGTAGTCGAGGCCATAGCGCTTCAGCTGCCCGACCTTGTAATTCTCGAGCACGACGTCGGCCTCCTTCGCCAGTTCGCGCACGAGCGCCTGGCCTTCGCTGCTGGCGATATCGACTGTCACCGAGCGCTTGCCGCGGTTGGCCGACAGGTAGTAGGCGGCTTCGGTGGTGTCCTTCCCTTGCGCGTCCTTCGCGTACGGCGGGCCCCAGGCGCGGGTGTCGTCGCCGGCGCCGGGGCGCTCGATTTTGATCACGTCGGCGCCGAGGTCGGCCAGGTTCTGCGAACACCACGGCCCTGCCAGCACGCGCGACAGGTCGAGCACGCGGATGTGTCCCAGCGCCTTCGGCGCCGTTGAAGTTTCTTGTGTCATGGTCGGTCTTGCTGTTTCGATTATTTGGATGTGGGGACCGGCGCCCCGCGTTCAATGGTCTGCACGGTGCGCGATTGCGGCTGCAGCGCATTGTCGATGACCGCCAGCGCAAGCTGGGGCACGGCCTCGCCGCACATGAAAATGTCGGCCGCCGCGAAGCCGAACTCGGGCCAGGTGTGGATTGAGATATGCGATTCGGCCAGTAGCACCACGCCGGTGACGCCCATCGCTTCGCCGAAGCTGTGGAAGTGGCTGTGCAGGATGCGTGCGCCGGCCGCTTCGGCGCCGGCGCGCAGCAGTTCGTCGATGCGCTCGACCGCGGTCAGCCTGGCCGGATCGACACCGTGGAAGTCGGCCAGCAGGTGGACGCCGGTGGCGCGGTGGACCATCGGTGCGTTCACTTGTGGCCACCGCCGCCATGGGAACCGCCGCTATAGCCGCCGGTGGAACGCCAGCTGCTGCCGGCGCCGCTGCTGGTGCTGGACGCGACCATCCGGGTCCAGCTGACCGTGGTGGTGATGAAGGTGACCACCAGCGCGTAGATGAAGTATTTGTTGTTCATTTCTTTTCTTTGCTTTCGCTGGCGAAGAACTTGCGCGGCAGGTAGAGCGCGAGGGCGCCGATGGCGACCGGCAGGTAGCTGGCGCCGAAGTTGAACAGCAGCGGGATCACGTTCAGCATCAGCAGCCACATGAGGAACTTGCCGGCGCCGGCGCCGGCGCGCTCCGCCGATGCGGGCGGCGTCATCGGCGCGCCGCCGCGCACATTGGCGCCGAACCAGGTCTTGACCTGGTCGAAGGCCACCGGCGTCGATCGCGACCAGCTCAGTTCTTCGTCGCTCAGTTCGGCCGACAGCGTGGCCTGGCCCAGGGCGAACTCGTACACCCTTAGCTGGTCGCCCGCCGCCACGCGCCAGTTGAAGGCGCCCGCGGCCCAGTTCACCCGCGAGGGGTATTCGTACAGCTTGTCGTAGCTGGCTTTATCGAGCGTGACGTTGTCGGCGCCGGTCCACGACCACGCGGGCCAGGTGTCCAGCACATCGGCGCGGGACCAGCCGCCGTCGGTTTCGGCCAGCCAGAAGAAGGGGCCGCGCGTGCTGTACAACAGGTACTCGGTCCATTCCGTGCCCTCGTCGTCCTGCCTGGTCATCGCGCCGATGATCGTGTAGGGCGTGCCGGAGATGTTGGCGGTGGCGCCGAGCGGAAGCGTGGTGCGCACCCGTTCCACCTTCTCGCCCGCCTGCAGCACCTGCGCCTGCGGGCCGGCCGCGTCCAGCTGCGCGGCGCAGGCCGGGCAAACGAGCTGGGTGGTCACGCCGGGCAGGTATTTGATCGGGCTGCCGCAGGAAGGACAGTCGAGCGCATCGAGCTTGCCGCGGTACTTGCCCGCGCTGGCCTTGATCTGTTCGTCGTCGCGCAGCAGCTGGGCCTTCATGCCGGCCAGCGTCACCGCGTGGCCGGTATATAGCTGCGGCGTGGCGCCGTCGGAGTAGTCGAGCGTGACGAAGCTGGCGCCGCTGCGCAGGTCGATCACGCGCGCCTCCCAGCCGTCGCCCACCTTGAACGGCAGCTCGCCCTGGCCGCCGGTGCACTTCGCGACGCGCTTGTCGGCCGCGGTGTAGCGCTCGCCGTTGACGGTGTACAGCTTGCCCGGCTCGACCTCGTCGAAGGCGGGCAGGGCGCCTTCGGCCGCGCGTTCGATCGTCACGCTGTACTGGCCGGAGGCGTCGCCCAGCCAGCCCGAGGCGCCGTCGTCGAACACCAGGAACCACTCGTTCCAGAAGCCGTTCTCGTAGCGCAGCTGAATGCGGCCGACCACGTTGAAATTGCGGCCGCCAACCACGCCCGAGGTGCCGACCTGGATCGGCGAATAATCCTCGAGCACGTCGGACAGCTTGCCCTGCGCGCCGACCGAGGCGGCGTCCTTCAGGACCGTGGTGCGGCAGAACTCGCATACGGCCATGACGGACGCGTGCGAGCGGAACTGCACCTGGGCCCCGCAGCCGGGGCAGGAGACGATCTGCATGTGGTAAGGCTTATCCGATCAGTTTCTTCAGCAGTTCAGCCTTGGTGCCGTCGTAGTCGGCGGGCGAGATCAGCCCCTTGTCGAGCAGTCCTTTCAGCTTGGCCAGGCGGTCTTCGATGGATTCCGCCGCCGGTGCTGCGGCTGCCGCTGCGGGAGCCGCGGCTGGCGCAGGCGCCGCTTGCTGCGGCGGCATGCCGAACGCGCCGCCCATCGACTGCGCCATCGCCTGGCCCACCGCCGCGCCGGCGCCGATGCCCGCGCCGATGCCGGCCAGCCCGCCTTCGTTCTGGGCCGCCAGCGGGATGCTGGACGCCACCTGGAACTGGGTGAAGCCGCCCATCTTGTCGGCCGACAGCGAGCCTTTCATGCCGGCGCCGATACGCTCGTCGAGCGCGGCCTGCAGTTCTTCCGGCAGGCTGACGCTGGCCACGTTGAATTCATCCAGGCCGATGCCGTAGCGCGCGAACGCCACCGTCAGGTCGCCCTTGACCTGCTGCGCCATCAGCGCCTGGTTGGCCGCCATGTCGAGGAAGGCGACGTTCGAGTTGCCGATCGAGTTGGCCATGGTCGACAGCATGATGCCGCGCAGCTGGTCTTCCACGTCCTCGCGGGTATACACCTCGCGGGTGCCGCTGATCTCGGTGAAGAAA
This sequence comes from Massilia cavernae, assembly GCF_003590855.1. Classification (GTDB taxonomy): domain Bacteria; phylum Pseudomonadota; class Gammaproteobacteria; order Burkholderiales; family Burkholderiaceae_D; genus Telluria_A; species Telluria_A cavernae. The sequence continues at coordinate 2,195 of NZ_QYUP01000033.1, read as the reverse complement.
GTGCGCGGGTCGGCTACCCGGTACGAATACATGCCGAAGGCGCGCACGCGGATCATGTCGAAGTCCTTGTCGCGTACCGTGATCGGCTGCGGCGTGCCCCACTTGCGGCCGGTCTGCACGCGCGTGCTGAAGAAGTAGACGTCCGACTTGAACGGCGAGGCGAACAGCTTGTCCCAGTTTTTCAGGTTGGTCAGCACCGGCAGGGTCTGCGTGGTTAGCTTGTGGGTGCCGGGCATGAACACGTCGGCCACCTTGCCCTCGTTGACGAACACCGCCACCTGCGACTCGCGTACATTCAGGACGGCGCCGTTCTGGATTTCGAAGTCCTGCATCGGGTAGCGCCAGGCGAGTACGCCCTCGGTCTCCTCGTTCCATTGCAGGACGTCGATAAACTGCTTCTTGATGAATGAGCCAATAGACATTGAGGCCTCCGGGAATGTGTTCGTGGTGGTTGGGTCAGGAGATGGAACCGGCGTTGACCAGGCCGATCGACAGCGAGATGGCGCCAAGCAGTCCGCCGAAGGCGCTGTTGTCCGCCTCGATCTGGTCCTTCGACATCTTGAGCAGGCGCGTGGCGACGTTGAACACCAGTACCTGCACTACCATCGCGCCGCCGGCCCAGCCGAAGAATTCGTAGTAATCATCGGTGTGCACCAGCGCGGAGGCGATCGTCACCGAAAATCCGATCAGCGTGCCGGCCAGCGAAATGGCGGCTGCGTGGTTGCCCTGGCGGACCAGCTGGATCTCGTCGAACGGGGTAAGGCGCGTGTAGATCACAAAAAACGCCATCACCATGGCTACGGCTGTCGCAAGGTGGAGCAGATAGTTTAGGATGGCGGGCACGCGTTACTCCTAATGAAAGATAGTCAAAATGTTAGTGCAGCACGATCTTAGAGCAAAAGACGATTCATGACAAAACGAATTCTCATCCTTTCCGTCTTTGTCGTCGCCTCTTGCGGCCTCGCCTACGAGCTGATCGCGGGCGCCATGTCCAGCTACCTGCTGGGCGACTCGATCCTGCAGTTTTCCACCATCATCGGCTGCTACTTGTTCGCCATGGGCGTCGGCGCCCACCTGTCGAAATACGTGGCCGACAAGGACGTGCTGGGGCGCTTCATCGACATCGAACTGGCGGTGGGCCTGATCGGCGGCGTGTCGGCGGCGCTGCTGTTCATGAGCTATGCATGGATGGCCGCGCCGTTCCGCACCTTGTTATATGTATTGGTCTTCATGATCGGCGCCATGGTCGGCATGGAAGTGCCGCTCGTGATGCGCGCGCTGAATGCGCGCGACACCGCCTTCAATGAACTGGTCAGCCGCGTGCTGACCTTCGATTACCTCGGCGCGCTGGCGGTGTCGCTGCTGTTCCCGCTGGTGCTCTCGCCCCACCTCGGGCTGGTACGCACGGGCTTCCTGTTCGGGATGCTCAACGTGGGCGTGGCGATGTGGACGCTGTACGTGTTCCGCGCCGAGCTTGTCGACGGCGGCGGACGGGTGCTGCGCGCCTGCGCCGTGATGTTCGCGCTGGCGGTCGGCTTCATCCAGTCAGACCGCATGGTGGAGTGGGGCGAGCACGGCCTGCTGGGCGACGAGATCGTGTATTCGACCACTACGCCCTACCAGCGGCTGGTGATCACGCGCTGGAAGGACGACCTGCGCCTCTACATCAATGGCAACCTGCAGTTCTCGTCGCGCGACGAATACCGCTACCACGAAGCGCTGGTGCACCCGGTGCTCGAAGCGCTGCCGTGGGCCAGGCGCGTGCTGGTGCTGGGCGGCGGCGACGGCCTGGCGCTGCGCGAGGTGCTGCGCTACCCGAACATCGAGCATGTGACCGTGGTCGACCTCGACCCGGCCATGACACAGGCGTTCACGACGCGCCCGGAACTGGCAAAGCTGAACAAGGCAGCGTTCTCGGACCCGCGCGTAAATGTCGTCAATGCCGACGCGGCGGTATGGCTCCAGGACACGAAGGAGATGTTCGACGCCGCCATCGTCGATTTCCCCGATCCGTCCACCTTCGGGCTCGGCAAGCTGTACTCGGTACCGTTCTACGGCGTGCTGAAAAATCACGTCGCCGCCAACGGGCTGGTGGCGGTGCAGTCGACCTCGCCGTTCTTCGCGCCCAACGCCTACTGGACCATCGATGCGACCTTGCGCGAAGTGGGCATGAAGACCTGGCCCTACCACCTGTA
>NZ_QYUP01000032.1 GCF_003590855.1 Massilia cavernae | reverse complement strand
GATGACGATCTGGCTGCCGCGGGGCAGGTGGTCGATAATTTCGCGCATCAGGTTCAGGACGGCGGACTCCTGGATGGCTTCGAACTCGTCGAGGAACAAGGCGAACGGGGACGTGTGCACCGCCAGCAGCGCGATGGTGTCGAGCGGCGCCGATGGCGCCCCAGGGTACATCGCCATGTGCGCGGTCGCCATGGCCAGGCTGGCGAGGAAACGCGAGGCATCGTTGTCGGCGCTGTCGAGAGTGAGCCAGGCGGTATCGACACCGGCTTCCTGCAAGCGGGCACGCGCCTGGATCATGGCCGTGGTCTTGCCGAAACCGGCGGGGGCCCGCACCAGCACCAGCTTCGCCGTGTTGACGTTGCAGATCAAATCGGACAGCGCCGGCCGCATGACCTGTCCAGGCACGATGGCCGGCGGTGTGATCTTGGTTGAAAACAGTGCAGGGTTGGACACGGAGGGCATGGGACGCTCTGGCTTTGCATATCGTTGCGCACCATGATAGCTGTTCCGGCATGTCCGGAGACCGCGCCATTTTGCGTTTTTGCATTGCCGCCACACTATGGCTCGACGGAGGCGATTTTCGTCGAAAGCGACGATGTGCCGCGGCGGGCGACGTGGGATGCTTGCTCATTTACAGCAGTCAACCCGGGGTGAAAATGCAACAGCGTGACGTATATGTGGTCGGCTACGCGCGGACGGCGATAGGGACGTTTGGCGGCTCGCTGAAGGATGTGCCGCTGTCGGCACTGGCCACGACTGCCGTGGCCGGTGCTTTGCAGCGCTCGCGTGTGGCGGCCGCCGACGTTGGTCATGTCGTGATGGGAAACGTGGTTCCCACCGAGCCTGCGGACGCCTACCTGAGCCGCGTGGCCGCACTTGGCGCCGGCTTGCCGCATGAGACGCCGGCCTGCAACGTGGGCCGCTTGTGCGGTTCGGGCCTGCAGGCAATCGTGTCGGCAGCGCAGGCGATCAAGCTGGGAGATACAGATATTGCAATCGGCGCCGGCGCGGAATCGATGAGCCGGGGACCGTACCTGGTAGCGGCAGCACGCTGGGGCGCGCGCATGGGGGATACGCCCATGGTGGATTTCATGAGCGGCATCCTGCACGATCCCTTGAAGCGCGTTCATATGGGAATCACCGCGGAAAATATCGCCCAGCGCTACGGCATCACGCGCGCCATGCAGGATGCGCTGGCGCTGGAAAGCCAGCGGCGTGCCCGGCACGCGATCGGGGCCGGCTATTTTGTGCGCCAGATTGTCCCGATGCCGATCCCCGGCCGCGAAGGGGCGCGCATGTTTGTCGAAGACGAGCATGTGCGCGCTGACACCACGGCCGAGTCGCTGCTGAAGATGCGGCCGGCCTTCATCAAGGACGGCTCGGTGACGGCAGGAAATGCCTCCGGCATTAACGATGGCGCCGCGGCCGTGGTGCTGGCCGACGCGGCGCGCGCGCAGGCCCTGGGCCTGACACCGCTGGCCAGGCTGGTCGGCTATGCACATGCCGGCGTCGATCCCATGTACATGGGCCTGGGGCCGGTGCCGGCGACCAGGCTGGTCATGAAAAGGACGGGACTGTCGGTGGCGGACATGGACGTGATCGAATCGAATGAAGCGTTTGCCGCGCAAGCATGCGCCGTCGCCCGCGAACTCGGCTTCGATCCGGCCAAGGTCAATCCGAATGGATCGGGTATTTCACTGGGGCATCCGGTGGGTGCGACCGGGGCCATCATCACAGTGAAGGCAATCGAAGAATTGCATCGCACGGGCGGACGGTACGCGCTTGTGACGATGTGCATCGGTGGCGGACAAGGAATCGCCGCCATCTTCGAACGAATTTAGGGAGCAGAGATCATGCAGGAGCGTCCCGATCAGCGCGTTGCCACGGTCTACTATAACGACAAGGAGAAGCGCTGCTCATCCTGCGGCGAATACTGGCCGGCCGACAAGGAATTTTTCGCTGAAGCCATATCCGGCACGGACGGCTTGGCGCGGCGATGCCGCGCATGTGTCAAGGAACGAGTGTGGGCATTCGTTCCAACCACTGACGGCTGACTATCGTCGAGGCAAGGTGTAGTGCGACATTAAACCGCGCCCCATGGAAAATACGACCGCGCACCGATGCGCCTCGGCTGACATGACATATCTCCGTAATAATTGCACTGTAACATCGCAAAGTCAGGTTTCCCGAGAACGATATGTTCAGCAACGGTTCGAGTTTGCGCAGTGCAGTCTTTCGAAAGACGGAGAAGGGAAGGGCTGAGCTTGCAAAGCGCAAGCTCGGCCTCGGCGGTAAGCAGCGCGGCGTTCTTATCATGCTCGATGGCCGCAAGCGACTGAGCGATATTGAAACCCTGTTCAACCGCCTGGAGCTGGAGGCTGTCGTAGCGCTGCTGATCCAACTCGATCTCATCGAAGCGTCGGGCGATGGCGGACCAGCGGAAGTCCTCGTGCCGACTGAGGCCGCGCCGGCCGCACACCTTCTCACCGCCAAACAGATGATGATAAAGAGCGCGAACGAGCATATCGGCCTGATGGCGGCGGAGCTTATCGCCCGTATAGAAAATTCTCGCGATCAGGCGCAGCTGCTGTCCGTCGTCGGTCACTGGAGCATGGCAATGCACGCGTCCAAGACTGGAAAGCTGGTCGCGAGCCTGCAGCTTGAACAGGTCAAGGAATGCATTCAGAATCCGGATTACGCTTCTTCGCCCTTACCGTGAAATTGCACTGCGACCGGGCAAACTAAACCACTACAGGTGTATATTGTGTTATCGATATGGAAGGGGAACCACGTATTGTTGCGTAGCTTCCACCACGTTCCCGCATCGCTAACACGATAGACGCTGATTGAAATGATCCGTTCCAGACGATCCCGCGCCATTGCTGCCCTGATAGCTCTCGTCTGCCTGCTGTTCACGCAGCTCGCGGTGGCGGCGTACGCCTGTCCGAACCTGCTCGCGGGGCGTTCGGGCGCGCACACATCGTCGCGCGCGCCCGGCATGGAGGACATGCCAGGCTGCAGCGAGCCGATGGACATGGAGCAGCCGAACTTGTGCCATGCACACGCGCAGGTGGGCAATCAGTCACTTGACAAACCCACGGTGCCTCCGGTTCAGCCCTTCATGCCGCTCGCGCTGGCGCAAGCGATCGTTTTTGTGGAGGCGGAATATGCACCGCCAGCCGCATCTGGACAATCCTCCTCGCTCACGCGCATCACATCGCCGCCCGCTTCAATACGACACTGCTGTTTCCGAATCTGATCCTCCAGGCCGCCTCGTCCATCATCGCCGCGAAGTTTGCAGCGGTATTGTTCCGTGCTGTCTGGAGGTTCCATGTTTTTACTTCTTTCACCGGCCCATGCGGGCCGCACTTCGACTCGTTGTCCGGCTCAAAGCGTCGTTCTTCTTACTCTATTGTCACTTGTCCTGGCCCCCACCGCCCATGCTGCGGAGGCGCCGTTGACGCTGGCGCGAGCGCAGGACATCGCTCTCTCGCGGTCGCGCCAGCTGATCGCCCAGGACCACGCGGTCGCGGCATCGCGCGACATGGCGGTGGCCGCGTCCCAGCTGCCCGACCCGATCCTCAAAGCCGGCGTCGATAACGTTCCCATCCGCGGCGACGACCGCTTCAGCTTGAGCCGTGACTTCATGACCATGCGCCGCGTCGGCGTCATGCAGGAGCTTACGCGCACGGAGAAGCGGAACCTGCGGGCCGGGCGCTTCGAACGCGAAGCGGAGAAGACGCTCGCGGAGCAGGAACTTGCCAGGGCCGCGATCGAACGCGACACCGCGCTGGCCTGGCTCGATCGTTACTATGCGGAAACCGTTGCGAAGGCAATCGCGGAGCAGGGAGCCCAGGCCAGGAACGAACTGGACGCTGCGGAGGGTGCATATCGGGGTGGGCGGGGCACCCAGGCGGATCTGCTCGTCGCGCGCGCGGCGGTCGCCATGTTCGACGATCGGGCCAGCGAAAGCGAGCGGAGGGTGCAAAACGCAACCACGATGCTGGGGCGCTGGGTTGGGGACGCAGCCGGCTCGCCCCTGGACGGGAAGCCGGATATCGACACGCTTCGCATCGAGCCGGGCCAGCTCGAACCGCAACTCGAACGTCATCCCGAGATATCGGTGCAGAAGAAACAGGAAGAGATTGCGCAAGCTGACGCCCGGCTCGCCCAAGCCGAACGAAGGGCGGACTGGAGCCTTGAAGTCGCCTATCAGCAGCGCGGCGACGCTTACTCCGACATGGTGTCGGTTGGCGTGTCCGTTCCGCTCCAGTGGGACCGGAAGAAGCGCCAGGACCGGGTGTTGTCGGCCAGGCTGGCCGCCGTGGAGCAGGCGAAAGCCGAACGGGACGAGCGGCTGCGCGCCTACGTCGCGGAGACCCGAAGCGCCATCCAGGAATGGGAAAACAATCGCGCGCGCCTCGCGCGGTACCGGTCCGCATTGATCCCGCTGGCCCAGGCGCGTACCAGCGCGACTGTCACTGCCTACGGCGGCGGCAAGGCGAGCTTGCCGGATGTGCTGGCGGCACGCCGCAACGAGACCGAGGTAAGGATCCAGGCGCTCCAGCTTGAATCCGACACTGCGCGGCGTTGGGCCCAGATCAATTTCCTCGCGCCGAGGGCCAGCGGCCCCGAGCGTTCGAAACAACAGGAGCCGCGGTGAACACGATGAAAAACATGAGAATTCTGATTGCCTTGCTTGCAGTCGCGGTCGTCGCCGCGGGCGGTTACGGCCTGTACCGGATTGGCGTGGAGCGCGGGCGTGCGGTCGCCGGCCATTCCTTAGGAGGCGCCAAAGAAGCCGCCGGCACCAACGTAGCCGGAACCGATCCGTCTACCGGCAGGAGGATCCTGTACTGGCATGACCCGATGGTACCCGGCCAGAAATTCGACAAGCCGGGAAAGTCGCCATTCATGGATATGCAGCTTGTTCCTGTGTACGCCGGCGAGCCCGGTGACGAAGGCACGGTCAGCATCAGTCCCCGCGTCCAGCAGAACCTCGGAATCCGCACCGCCGAGGTGACAAGGGGAAGTCTGTCAAAGCCAATTGCAGCTGTTGGGACAGTTACCTACAATGAGCGCGACGTCGCGCTGGTGCAAGCGCGCAGCAATGGGTTCCTTGAACGCTTGTTCGTCCGCGCGCCGCTGGACGTGGTGCGAAAGGGACAAGCGCTGGCGGAACTATATGTGCCTGACTGGGTCGCCGCGCAGGAGGAGTACCTGTCGGTCACGCGTATGCAAGGCGGCGCCGACCTGCTTGCCGCGGCGCGCCAGCGCATGCGGCTGGCGGGGATGACTGAAGCCCAGGTGCGCCTGGTGGAATCGACAGGCAGGATGCATTCGCGGGTCACCATCACCGCGCCGTCGGGCGGCGTGATTGCGGAACTGGGCGCGCGCGAGGGAATGACTGTCGCCGCCGGCACCTTGCTATTTCGAATAAACGGTTTGGACACCGTCTGGGTCAATGCCGAGATACCGGAAAATCTCGCAGCCACGTTGCGTCCTGGTACGCCGGTCGAGGTGCGGCCGGCAGCCTTGGCCGGGACAGTCGTGACGGGAAAGATCGACGCAATCCTGCCTGAGGTCAGTGCTGCGACACGCACCCTCAAGGCGAGGATCGTGGTGCCAAACCCGCACAGGCAGCTGGCGCCGGGAATGTTCGCCTCGATAAACCTCAGCACGCCCGCGCTACGGAATGTCCTCCTGATTCCATCGGAAGCGGTAATCCAGACCGGTACGCGAAGCGTGGTGATGGTCGCACAGGGGGATGGGAAGTTCGTGCCAGCCGACGTTGAGACCGGCGCGGAAGCGAATGGGCAAACCGAGATCCGCAACGGGTTGGACGCAGGCCAGAAGGTAGTGGTCTCCGGCCAGTTCCTGATCGATTCCGAGGCCAGCCTGAAGGCGACTACTTCCCACATGAGCGATGTCGGGCCGCCGGCGCAGGGAAAAGCCCCCGCGCCAGTAGTCCACCATGGTGAGGGCAAGATCGAGCAGATCGGCAAGGACGAGATCACCCTGTCGCACGGCCCGATCCCCAGCCTCCAGTGGGGGGCGATGACAATGGGCTTCATGCTGCCGGCACGCGGTTTGCCGGGTGGCCTGTCGGTCGGCGATACGGTGACATTCAGCGTCCAGGAAACCAGCGACGGCGTGTACCGGATTACCGCCATCGCCAAGGTCGGGGGAACCCGATGATCGCGAAACTGATCCGGTGGTCCATCACCAATCGCTTCCTCGTCCTGCTGGCAACATGCATGCTCACCGCCTGGGGCGTGTGGTCGTTATCGCGAACGCCGCTGGACGCAATCCCCGATCTGTCCGACGTCCAGGTCATCATCCGGACCAGCTATCCTGGGCAGGCGCCGCAGATCGTCGAGAACCAGGTGACGTATCCGCTCACCACCACGATGCTGTCGGTGCCAGGTGCGAAAACGGTACGCGGATACTCATTCTTCGGCGATTCATTTGTCTATGTCCTGTTCGACGACGGCACCGATCCATACTGGGCTCGTTCGCGGGTACTGGAATACCTGAACCAGGTGCAGTCGCGGCTACCGGCGCAGGCCAGGACAGCCCTTGGGCCGGATGCGACCGGGGTAGGGTGGGTTTATGAGTATGCGCTGGTCGACCGCACGGGCAAGATGGACCTGTCGCAGTTGCGCGCCTTGCAGGACTGGTTCCTGAAGTACGAGCTCAAGGCCGTGCCGAACGTCTCCGAGGTCGCGAGCATCGGCGGCATGGTGCGCCAGTACCAGATCGTACTCGACCCGGACAAGCTGCGCGCATATGGCATTCCCCACTCCCGCGTTATCGAGGCGGTGCAGAAGGCAAACCAGGAGACCGGTGGTTCGGTCCTTGAGCTGGGCGAAGCGGAATACATGGTGCGCGCGTCCGGCTATATCAAGTCGCTCGATGATTTCCGCAATGTGCCGTTGACGACGACGGAGGCAGGCGTGCCGGTGCGAATCGGCGATGTCGCGCGGATCCAGGTCGGCCCCGAAATGCGGCGCGGGATCGCGGAGTTGAATGGCGAGGGCGAAGTCGCCGGCGGCGTGATCATCATGCGCTCGGGGAAAAATGCGCTTGAAACCATAGCCGCGGTGAAGGCGAGGATCGAGCAGCTGAAGCCAAGCCTGCCGGCGGGCGTGGAAATCATGCCGGTGTACGACCGCTCCAAGCTGATCAGGCGTGCCGTGACCAATCTTGAGCACAAGCTGATCGAAGAGTTCATTGTCGTGGCCATTGTCTGCGCCCTGTTCCTGTTCCACCTGCGCTCCGCGCTGGTCGCGATCATCACGCTGCCAATCGGCATATTGATCGCGTTTATCGTCATGTACTACCAGGGCGTCAATGCCAACATCCTGTCGCTGGGCGGGATCGCGATCGCAGTGGGCGCCATGGTCGACGCCGCTGTGGTGATGATCGAAAACGCGCATAAGCACATCGAAGCGTGGAATCGCGCGCATCCCCGGGAACAGCTTCAGGGCGAGGAGCAATGGCGCCCACTGCGATCGCGATCCCGCCCAGCGACAGGATGTTGGCATTGACGCCCTGGTAGTACATGACGATAAACGCGATCAATATGCCGATTGGCAGCGTGATGATCGCGACCAGCGCGGAGCGCAGGTGGAACAGGAACAGGGCGCAGACAATGGCCACGACAATGAACTCTTCGATCAGCTTGTGCTCAAGATTGGTCACGGCACGCCTGATCAGCTTGGAGCGGTCGTACACCGGCATGATTTCCACGCCCGCCGGCAGGCTTGGCTTCAGCTGCTCGATCCTCGCCTTCACCGCGGCTATGGTTTCAAGCGCATTTTCCCCGAGCGCATGATGATCACGCCGCCGGCGACTTCGCCCTCGCCATTCAACTCCGCGATCCCGCGCCGCATTTCGGGGCCGACCTGGATCCGCGCGACATCGCCGATTCGCACCGGCACGCCTGCCTCCGTCGTCGTCAACGGCACATTGCGGAAATCATCGAGCGACTTGATATAGCCGGACGCGCGCACCATGTATTCCGCTTCGCCCAGCTCAAGGACCGAACCACCGGTCTCCTGGTTTGCCTTCTGCACCGCCTCGATAACGCGGGAGTGGGGAATGCCATATGCGCGCAGCTTGTCCGGGTCGAGTACGATCTGGTACTGGCGCACCATGCCGCCGATGCTCGCGACCTCGGAGACGTTCGGCACGGCCTTGAGCTCGTACTTCAGGAACCAGTCCTGCAAGGCGCGCAACTGCGACAGGTCCATCTTGCCCGTGCGGTCGACCAGCGCATACTCATAAACCCACCCTACCCCGGTCGCATCCGGCCCAAGGGCTGTCCTGGCCTGCGCCGGTAGCCGCGACTGCACCTGGTTCAGGTATTCCAGTACCCGCGAACGAGCCCAGTATGGATCGGTGCCGTCGTCGAACAGGACATAGACAAATGAATCGCCGAAGAATGAGTATCCGCGTACCGTTTTCGCACCTGGCACCGACAGCATCGTGGTGGTGAGCGGATACGTCACCTGGTTCTCGACGATCTGCGGCGCCTGCCCAGGATAGCTGGTCCGGATGATGACCTGGACGTCGGACAGATCGGGGATTGCGTCCAGCGGCGTTCGCGATAACGACCACACGCCCCAGGCGGTGAGCATGCATGTTGCCAGCAGGACGAGGAAGCGATTGGTGATGGACCACCGGATCAGTTTCGCGATCATCGGGTTCCCCCGACCTTGGCGATGGCGGTAATCCGGTACACGCCGTCGCTGGTTTCCTGGACGCTGAATGTCACCGTATCGCCGACCGACAGGCCACCCGGCAAACCGCGTGCCGGCAGCATGAAGCCCATTGTCATCGCCCCC
>NZ_QYUP01000031.1 GCF_003590855.1 Massilia cavernae | reverse complement strand
GACGCTGTCCTCGTCGAGGGCGGCTTTTGGACAGCTCACCTACAGCCTGACGCCGGCATTGCGACTGACGGCCGGCATCCGCCGCACGCTCGACGAGAAGTCGCGCAAGGGCTTCGACACGGTCGGCAGCCCGGTGCGGGTTAGGATCGAGAACGACGCTGCCGTCGAGTACGCCGTGACCAATGGCAAAGTGGGGATCGATTATGACCTCAGCAAGACCGTCATGCTCTACGGATCATTCTCGACGGGTTACAAGGCAGGTGGATTCAATAACGGCACGGTGGCCACCAACCCATTCCTTTACTATGACCCTGAGCGCCTGAGCGCACTCGAGGCAGGCGCCAAGGGCCGCTTCCTTGGTGGCAGGCTCCAGCTGAGCGCATCGGCATTCTCCTATCTTTACAAGGGCCTGCAGGTCAGCACCGTGGCCATCAATCCGGCGACGAATGCCCAGACCAGCCAGACCAGGAATGCGGCCCGGGCCGTTGTCCGGGGACTGGAAGTCGAGGGGAAGTACGCGATCAATCCTCAGTCCAAGCTTGATTTCGGTTTCAATTACCTCGACGGCCATTACGAGACCTACCGCCCGACGCTGACGACAAACTGGGCGGGCTATGATCTGGACAATGCGCCGCGGACCGGCTTGACGTTGGGCTACACGCACGCATGGGATCTTTCCAACGGTGGCGCAGTGTCCGCGAATGTCAATACGAAGTATTCCGCGTCCTACGTGATGAGCGATTTCTCGGCCCCACTTCAAGTTCGCCAGGATGCGTTTCACAAGACGAACGCCAGGTTGACGTATTCGGCGCCGGGTGACAAATGGATGGTGCAAGCCTATGTGAAGAACATCGAGAACAAGGACGTCATGGTGAACTATAACAATTTCGCCGGCGGCATCGTCTGGTTGGCGCAGCCGCGCACGTATGGCGTGCGGTTCTCGACCGGCTTCTGAGGCTGACATCGCGGGCGCGCGCGCGCCCGCATTCCGGCTTGGACGGGCCGGTGTGGAGGCCTATACCGAATCCAGGCACGTCGCCGTGTCGCTGGCAATCATGTAAGGTGGCTTGCCGTATCATTTCCTTTAAACCAAGGCGCCAAAGCGCTTCCTGCAGACCCAGAGGATTCCTTTATGAAATACCCGAAGATTGAAATGTTCATCGATGGCGAATGGCTGGGTGCCAGCGGGCGCGACTCGCAGCCGGTCGTCAACCCCGCGACCGGGGAAGACATCGGCGTGCTGCCGCACGCCAGCGCGGCCGACCTGGACCGCGCGCTCGACGCCGCCCGGCGCGGATTCGCCAGGTGGCGCGCCACGCCGGCCCAGGAGCGCGCCGCAGTGCTGCGCCGCGCGGCGGAGTGGCTCCGTTCGCGCGCCGACGACGTGGCGCGCATCGCCACCATCGAGCAGGGCAAGCCGCTGGCGGAGACCCGCATCGAACTGATGGCCGCCGCCGATTGCCTGGAGTGGTACGGCGAGGAAGGCCGGCGCGCCTATGGCCGCGTGCTGCCGCGCCCTCCGGGCAGCCGCACCCTGGTCATGAAGGAACCGATTGGTCCGGTCGCGGCGTTTGCGCCTTGGAATTTCCCGCTTGGCAACCCTGCACGCAAGCTTGGCGCGGCCATTGGCGCTGGTTGCTCGGTGATCCTGAAACCGCCCGAGGAAGCGCCGGCTTCGGCCATGATGGTGGCGCGCGCGCTGCTTGAATCCGGCCTGCCGCCGGATGTCATGAGCATCGTGTATGGCGTGCCCGACACCGTGTCGCGCCACTTGCTCGCTTCGCCGGTGATCCGCAAGCTGTCGTTTACCGGTTCGACCGTCGTCGGCAAGCACCTGATGAACCTCGCCAGCGAGCGCGGCATCCGCACCACCATGGAACTGGGCGGCCACGCGCCGGTCCTGGTGTTCGATGACGCCGACGTCGAACTGGCACTGAACCTGACCGTCGCCAGCAAGTACCGCAATGCCGGCCAGGTATGCGTGTCGCCGACCCGCTTCTACATCCAGGAAGGGGTGTACGACAAGTTCGTCGGCGAATTCGCGCGCCGCGCCGCTGCGCTGCCGGTGGGCGACGGCCTGGATGCCGCCACGCGGATGGGACCGATGACCCACCCGCGCCGTATGGATGCCATGGAGACCCTGGTCGCGGATGCGCGCTCGACGGGCGCCAAGCTGGTGACCGGCGGCGAACGCATCGACCGTGCCGGCAATTTCTGGACCCCGACCGTGCTGAGCGACGTCCCACTGAACGCGCGCGTGATGAGCGAGGAGCCGTTTGGCCCGCTTGCCGTCATGTCGCCATTCAAGACATTCGACGAAGCCATTGCGCAGGCCAACCGGCTGCCGTTCGGACTGGCCGCCTACGCGTTCACCAATTCCGCCAAGCAGGTGATGATGGTCGGTGACTTGCTCGAGGCGGGGATGATCGGCATCAATACCACCATGATCGGCGCGGTCGACGCGCCGTTCGGCGGGGTGAAGGAAAGCGGACATGGATCGGAAAACGCGATCGAAGGACTGGAAGCCTGCCTGGTGACCAAGCAGATCGCGCAGGCCTAACCACGACGGTCGGATCGCAATGTCCGGGCCCAGGCTACAGGAGAAAATTATCATGCAACAGGTCAAATTATTCATCGCCAATGAGCATCGTCACGCCAGCTCCGAGGCAACGTTCGAACGCCTCGATCCATTGACCGGCAAGGTGGCTACCCGGGCCGCCGCGGCATCGCCCGACGACGCGCGCGCCGCGGTCGCGGCGGCGCACGCCGCGTTTCCGGCATGGTCCGAATCCGGCCCCGGCACGCGCCGCGCGCTGCTGCTCAAGGCCGCCGACCTGCTCGGCGCGCGCGCTGGCGACTTCGTCACCGCGATGGCGGGCGAGATCGGCGCCACGGAGGGTTGGGCCCGCTTTAATGTCATGCTGGCCGCAGGCATGCTGCGCGAAGCAGCCGCCAGCACGACGCAGATCAGCGGCGAAGTGATCCCGTCCGACAAGCCAGGCTGCCTGGCGATGTCGGTAAGGCAAGCGGCCGGCGTCGTGCTTGGCATCGCGCCGTGGAATGCGCCGGTCATCCTCGGCGTGCGCGCCATCGCCTTGCCGCTCGCTTGCGGAAACACGGTGGTGCTGAAGGCCTCCGAAATTTGTCCCCGCACCCATGCATTGATCTCCGACGTGCTCGCCGAGGCCGGATTCCCGGCAGGCGTCGTCAACCTCGTCACCAATGCGCCGGCTGACGCCGCGGCCGTCGTCGAAGCCATGGTCGCCCATCCGGCGGTGCGCCGTATCAATTTCACCGGCTCGACCAAGGTCGGCCGCATCATCGCCGGACTGGGTGCGTGCCACCTGAAACCGGTGCTGCTCGAACTTGGCGGCAAGGCGCCGTTACTGGTATTGCACGATGCCGACCTCGATGAGGCGGTCAAGGCCGCCGCATTCGGCGCCTTCATGAACCAGGGCCAGATCTGCATGTCGACCGAACGCATCGTCGTCGATGCCAAAGTCGCCGACGAGTTCGTCAAACGCTTCGTCGTCAAGGCCAAAACGCTGACGGCCGGCGACCCGGCGCAAGGCAAGTCGCCGCTCGGTGCGGTGGTCGGCCACGGGGCATTGAATGTACTGCGCGAGCTGGTCGACGACGCCGTGTCCAAAGGCGCGCGCCTGATGTGCGGCGGCGCCATGGACAGCCTGCTGATGGACGCCACCGTGCTCGACGGCGTCACGCCGGACATGCGGATCTACTCGGAGGAGTCGTTCGGCCCGGTGGTGTGCATCGTGCGCGCCCAGGACGACGCCGACGCGGTGCGACTGGCCAACGACAGCGAATATGGCCTGTCGGCCGCAATCTACAGCCGCGACGTGGCGCGCGCGCTGAACCTGGCCAGGAAAATCGAGAGCGGCATCTGCCACATCAACGGCCCCACCGTGCATGACGAGGCGCAGATGCCCTTCGGTGGCACCAAGGCCAGCGGGTATGGCCGCTTCGGCGGCAAGGCGGGCATCGCCGAATTTACCGAGCTGCGGTGGATCACGATCGACACCGCACCTGGCCATTTCCCTATCTGACAACGTGGAGCAATCAATGCAACCCCAACTCGAATTCGCATTCTCGATCCGGATCACCCTGGAAAACGCCAGCTATCTTGGCGTGTCCCCGGCCGGCTATGAGCGCGCGGCGGTGTATGTCAAGGAGGGCGTGATCGAAGGCCCTGGACTGCGCGGCAAGGTATTGCCGCACAGTGGAGGGGACTGGCCGGCGAAGCGTCCCGACGGCGTCCTCGATTTCGATGCGCGCTATCTGCTTGAAACGGACGACGGCGTCGTGATCTACATGCAGAACCGCGGCTACCGCTGGGCTTCGCCGGAGGTCATGGCCAGGCTTGCGCGCCGCGAGCCAGTCGACCCTTCCGAATACTACATGCGGGTCACGCCGAAATTCGAAGTGCAGACCGGCAAATACGACTGGCTGACGCGCTACGTGTTTGTCGGCGTCGCGCTGAAGACGCCGAACGGTAACGAGATCCATTATTACAAGGTGCTATAGCAGGCTGTTGAAAAATCCCGCCGTCCTGTCAACTGGGCGGTGGGGGTATACGTTGTGTAATGAGAGCAACTTTCCCTTCGAACCCATGCGCCAGACCGACGTCACCCAGCACGCCATGTTCAGCTACCGATCGCTGGAGGAGCGCATTCCTGAAGCACATCCGCTGCGCAGGTTGCGCATTCTGGTCGATGGAATTTTGCAGAGCATGAGTGCTGAGTTTGAGCGGCTGTACTCGCGTCGTGGCAGGCCGTCGATTGCGCCGGAACGTTGCTCAGAGCCAGCCTGATCCAGACTTTGTTCACGATCCGCTCTGAGCGCCAACTCGTCCAGCACATCGAATACAACCTGCTCTATCGCTGGTTTGTCGGCATGAATATCGACGAGGCAGTATGGAACCACTCGACCTTCAGCGCCAACCGCGACCGCCTGTTCGGCGAGAGCATGGCGCAGCGTTTCTTCGCCCAGGTGTTGCTGATTGCGGAATGGCAGGAGCTCATTTCGGACGACCGATCCGGACGCCCGTTTGTACAAGAAAAGCGAAGGCGACAAGTCCCGCATGAGCTACTTGAGCCACGCGCTGATGGAGAACCGCAACGGCCTGGTGGTCGACGCCGAAACGACGCTGGCGACCGGCACGGCGGAGCGTGACGCGGCGCTGACGATGGCGAAGCGGCGCATGACGAAAGCCGGTTCGACGCTGGGTGCCGACAAGGGCTATGACGCCGCCGAGTTCGTCAAAGAGTTGCGCGAACTGAAGATCACACCGCACTTCGCGCAGAAGAAACACAGCGCTATCGATGCCCGAACGACGCGCCACAAGGGCTACGAGGTGAGCCTGAAGAAACGCAAACCGGTCGAAGAGATATTCGGCTGGAGCAAGACAAATGGTGGTCTGCGCAAGGCGCGCTTTGTTGGTTTGGCGAAGGTCAGGGCGCAAACGTTTTTCACTTTCGCGGCCTACAACCTGACGCGCATGGCCACGATTTTTGGTCGGCGTTTGTCGACTGTATAAGGCGGAATCCGCCCAGAGGGTGCCGAAAGGCATGAAAAACCGCGCAAAGCGCCCTGAAAAGCGGCTAGGACCCGGTTTCAAGGCTGAATGCGGGTTTGCGAGCGATAAATTTCGACTGATCATCGATCAAGCCCGAAGGTATTCATGCCTTTTTCAACATCCTGTTAGGGCTACATTTATGACTCGAGCCTGGGTGTATTCTTCAAGACCAGCAAGACCCAGTTCCGCTCCGAGCCCCGACTGTTTCGCACCACGGAAAGGAAGGTCGGCGGCGATGTCCATGTGCTTGTTAACCCACACCGTCCCGGAATTCACGCGCTCAGCGATGGACGCCGCCTTACTCACATCCCGGCCCCAAACAGTGCCACCGAGGCCATATTCGCTATTGTTTATCCGCTCGATTGCACCGTTGATGTCGGTGTACTTCAGAACCGGCAATATCGGGCCGAACTGCTCCTCGCGGACGATCAACGCATCATCGTCGACATCGCGCACGATCGTAGGGGCGATGAAGTATCCTGGGCGAGACAACACGTTTCCACCCGCAATGACTGTGCCGTTCTCACGTGCGTCGTCCAGGAGTTGCTGAAGCTTTTCGTATTGGGCTTTGTTCTGAATCGGCCCGAGCTGGGTAGCCAGCTCACTGCCGTCGCCAACGACCAGGTCGTTCGCCAAACGTGCGAGTTCATCACAAAAGGCGTCGTACATCGATTCGTGAACGTAGACGCGCTTGATTGCGATACAAATCTGGCCCGCATTGAGCATGGCGCCGTCAAACAC
The DNA here is from genome assembly GCF_003590855.1 of Massilia cavernae. Classification (GTDB taxonomy): domain Bacteria; phylum Pseudomonadota; class Gammaproteobacteria; order Burkholderiales; family Burkholderiaceae_D; genus Telluria_A; species Telluria_A cavernae. The sequence continues at coordinate 944 of NZ_QYUP01000031.1, read as the reverse complement.
CTTCCGTGCAGTTTCCTGCAGATCTGCATCTTCCAGAACGAGCGCTGCGTCGTTGCCACCGAGCTCCAGTGTGACGCGCTTGATCGTCCCGGCGGCCGCGCTCATCACTTTGCGACCCGTTGCGGTCGACCCGGTAAATGCGATTTTCGCAATGTCGGGGTGATGGGTCAGGGCGGCGCCGAGATCGTTCTGATCCGCGATTACGTTGATTACGCCGCGCGGGAACAAACTCGCGAAGATCTCGCCAAGCAGCAAGGTCGTGAGAGGCGTTGTCGGTGCCGGTTTGATGACAAGGGTGTTACCTGCGAGCAGCGCAGGCGCGACTTTATTGATGAGCAGAATCAACGGGAAATTCCATGGCGTGATCGCCGCCACGACTCCCAGTGGCGACCGATATTCAATCGCACGCATGGACTCGTCCTCACGCAAAACCTTAGGGGAGAGGTCGAAGCTGGCCATGCCACGGATTACAAAGACGCAACCCATGCATTCCATCGTGGCCTGAGCAAGGGGCTTCCCCTGTTCGCGCGTCAGCAACGCTGCGAACTCCGGAACGCGTTCCTCCAACGCGTTCGAAAGCGCAATCAGAAGTTCGCGGCGTTCAGTGATCGGACGCTTCGACCATTCGGGAAACGCTGATTTTGCAGCGGCGACGGCTTCGTTGAGCTGCCCGATGTCAGCTCGAGGCGCATCGACAAAGGGTTCGCCGGTTGCAGGATTGATGACGGGCATCGTTGCGGCGCCATCGACAAGGCGACCGTTAATGAGCAACTTGTATGCTTTCTCCATATCTTCCTCCATAGTTTGACTGGAGGCGACTCGTCGGTCACCTCCTGATGCCCAGTCGCAGTACCACTGAGATGTTTCACGTCCTTCAGGCTATCGGACATTAGTACTCCGTCCGATGAATCGCTCGCAACGCAGCTTTTTACCTGCGCTTATCG
>NZ_QYUP01000004.1 GCF_003590855.1 Massilia cavernae | reverse complement strand
TTTTCAGGTCGATCATCTCGCTCATCCAGGGGAATGGATTCTCTTCCTGGGCGAACAGTGGCTCGAGGCCGATCTGGGTCGCGCGGCGGTTGGCGATGAAGCGCAGGTAGCCCTTGAACATGGTGGCGTTCAGGCCCAGTACGCCGCGTGGCATGGTGTCTTCCGCGTAGGCGTATTCCAGTTCCACGGCTTTCTGGAACAGCGCCTTGATTTCGTCACGGAAAGCAGGCGTCCACAGCTGCGGGTTTTCCATCTTGATCGTGTTGATCAGGTCGATACCGAAGTTGCAGTGCATCGACTCGTCGCGCAGGATGTACTGGTACTGCTCCGCCGCGCCCATCATCTTGTTCTGCCGGCCCAGCGCCAGGATCTGGGTGAAGCCGACGTAGAAGAACAGGCCTTCCATCAGGCAAGCGAACACGATCAGCGACTTCAGCAGTTTCTGGTCGTTCTCGACGGTGCCGGTGGTGAAGGCAGGGTCGGTCAGCGTATTGATGAACGGAATCAGGAATTCATCCTTGTCGCGGATCGACTTGATCTCGTTGTAGGCGTTGAAGATTTCCGCTTCGTCCAGGCCCAGCGATTCGACGATGTACTGGTAGGCGTGGGTGTGGATCGCTTCTTCGAAGGCCTGGCGCAGCAGGTACTGGCGGCATTCCGGCGCCGTGATGTGGCGGTAGGTGCCCAGCACGATGTTGTTGGCGGCCAGCGAGTCGGCGGTCACGAAGAAGCCGAGGTTGCGCTTCACCAGGCGGCGCTCGTCGTCGGTCAGGCCGTTCGGGTTCTTCCACAGCTCTATGTCGCGCTGCATGTTTACTTCCTGCGGCATCCAGTGGTTGGCGCAGCCGGCCAGGTATTTGTCCCAGGCCCATTTGTACTTGAATGGCACCAGCTGGTTGACGTCGGTCTGGCCGTTGATGATGCGCTTGTCGTCCGCGTGGACGCGCTTGGCGACCAGGGCGGCGTCGGCGGCTGGTTCTACTGCGCTCATCGGGGCTGGGTGCGCGGACTTCGCGCTTGGTTCATCGTCCCATGACAACATGATTTGGTCCCCTGTTCTTTTCTGTGCTGATCGTTTGATTTCTTGGTGGCGCGGGTTGGCGGATTGCGCTATTCGCTCCATCCACCCTACTCTGCGCCGCTGGCCTGCCAATTCGGCGGAGGCTTCGCTTTAGGAGTTCCCGCTTGCAAGCGGGAACCGTTGCGCAGGCGAATCGCATGCGATTCGAAACCCCTGCTCCACCGCTTCGCTTGTCCGCCCTACGCTTTGAGAGCAAACGTTGGGGACGGTGATGTCCCTCGGTACTGTTGGGTGGGTGGAGCGTGGCATAACCGGCCACGGCCCCACTACACCTCTATTGTATTACTGGCAGGCTTCACATTCCTCGAAACCGTCGTCACCCGGACGCAGGTAACAGGCCGCGCCCTCGTCGACTTGCACACCTTCCATCGACATCGGCGGGGCTGAGGTCACCGGACCTGCCGCTGCCGCCATCGCGCTGGCCGACATGCCGCCGTCCACCGCCACCGCGTTCAGCGCGCCGGTACGGGAAGTCGACTTCTCCATGTGGGTCGCTGCGATGGTGCGCAGGTAGTAGGTGGTCTTCAGGCCGCGCAGCCATGCCAGCTTGTAGGTCTCGTCCAGCTTCTTGCCCGATGCGCCGGCCATGTAGATGTTCAGCGACTGGGCCTGGTCGATCCACTTCTGGCGGCGCGATGCGGCTTCCACCAGCCAGCTTGGCGATACTTCGAACGCGGTGGCGTAGATGTCGCGCAGGTCCTGCGGAATGCGGTCGATCTTGGCCAGCGAGCCGTCGAAGTACTTCAGGTCGGAGATCATCACTTCGTCCCACAGGTCGCGCGCCTTCAGGTCGCGTACCAGGTACGAGTTGATTTCGGTAAATTCGCCCGACAGGTTCGACTTCACGTACAGGTTCTGGAAGGTCGGTTCGATGCAGGCCGATACGCCGATGATGTTCGAAATGGTCGCGGTCGGTGCGATCGCCACGCAGTTCGAGTTACGCATGCCGAACTGCTTGATGCGCTCGCGCACCACGGTCCAGTCCATCGATTCGGACGAATCGACTTCCAGGTAGCCGCCGCGCTCTTCGGCCAGCAGCCTGACCGAGTCCTGCGGCAGGATGCCGCGGTCCCACAGCGATCCGGCGTACGACTCGTAGCGGCCGCGTTCTTCGGCCAGTTCGGTCGATGCCAGGTAGGCGTAGTAGCAGACCGCTTCCATCGACTTGTCGGCGAATTCCACCGCTGCCATCGACGAATACGGTACGCGCATCATGTGCAGGCAATCCTGGAAGCCCATGATGCCCATGCCGACCGGACGGTGGCGCATGTTGGCGTTACGCGCTTTTTCGACGGCGTAGTAGTTAATATCGATGACGTTGTCGAGCATGCGCATCGCAGTGCGCACGGTCTTCTGCAGCTTGATCGCGTCCAGCTTGCCGTCCTTCATGTGGGCAGGCAGGTTGACCGAACCCAGGTTGCAGACAGCGATTTCGTCCGGGCCGGTGTTCAGGGTGATCTCGGTGCACAGGTTCGAGCTGTGGACCACGCCGACGTGCTGTTGCGGTGAACGGATGTTGCATGGGTCCTTGAAAGTGATCCATGGATGGCCGGTTTCGAACAGCATCGACAGCATCTTGCGCCACAGGTCGAGCGCTTCGATCTTCTTGAACACGCGGATTTCGCCGGCGGCTGCCTTGGCTTCGTAGCCGACATAGGCTTGCTCGAAGGCCTTGCCGACCTTGTCGTGCAGGTCAGGCGTTTCGGACGGCGAGAACAGGGTCCAGGTCCCCTTTTCCATCACGCGCTTCATGAACAGGTCTGGAATCCAGTTTGCGGTGTTCATGTCGTGGGTACGGCGGCGGTCGTCGCCGGTGTTCTTGCGCAGGTCGAGGAATTCCTCGATGTCCATGTGCCAGGTTTCCAGGTAGGCGCAGACCGCGCCCTTGCGCTTGCCGCCCTGATTGACCGCGACGGCGGTGTCGTTGACCACTTTCAGGAACGGCACAACGCCTTGCGATTTGCCGTTGGTGCCCTTGATGTGGGCGCCGAGGGCGCGCACCGGGGTCCAGTCGTTACCCAGGCCGCCGGCGAATTTCGCCAGCAGTGCGTTTTCCTTGATCGCGTCGTAGATGCCTTCCAGGTCGTCCGAGACGGTGGTCAGGTAGCACGACGACAGCTGCGAACGCAGGGTGCCCGAGTTGAACAGGGTCGGGGTCGAGCTCATGAAGTCGAACGACGACAGCAGGTTGTAGAACTCGATGGCGCGCGCTTCGCGGTTTTCTTCGCGCAGCGACAGGCCCATCGCGACGCGCATGTAGAACGCCTGCGGCATTTCGATGCGGACATCGCGCACGTGCAGGAAGTAGCGGTCGTACAGGGTCTGCAGGCCGATGTAGCCGAACTGGAGGTCGCGGTCGGCGACCAGCGCCTTGGCCAGCTTGGCCAGGTCGTAGTTTGCCAGCTCAGGATCGAGCAGTTCGTTGGCGATGCCCTTGGCGATGTATTGCGGGAAGTACTCGACGTAGGCCGCGGCGGCTTGCGCCTGCGGCACTTCCTTGCAGAAGACTTCCTTGCGGATGGTGTGCAGCAGGATGCGTGCGGTGACCTGCGAGTAGGCAGGGTCTTTTTCCATCAGCGCGCGCGCAGCCAGGATGGCCGACTTGTGCAGTTCTTCGACCGGTACGCCGTCGTACAGGTTCTTGACCGTCTCGGCCAGGATGGCGTCTGCGTCGACGTGCTTTTCCAGCCCGATGCAGGCTGCGTTGATCAGGCCGATGACCTGGTTCATGTCGAGCAGGCGGCGCTCGCCGTTTTCAGTCACGTGGATCTGCGGTGCCGCCACGTCGGACGAACCGCCCTGGGCCAGCTTCTGCTGCTTGCGCTCTTCCATCTGCTTGGCGCGATAGAGTACATAGGCGCGCGCGACATCGTGCTCGCCCGAGCGCATCAGCGACAGTTCCACCTGGTCCTGCACGTCTTCGATATGGAAGGTGCCGCCGGAAGGCTGGCGGCGCACCAGTGCTGCGACTACGTTGTCGGTCAGCTGCTCGACCAGCTCGCGGATACGCGCGGAAGCTGCGCCCTGCCCGCCGTTCACGGCGAGGAAGGCCTTGGTCATGGCGACAGCGATCTTCGACGGCTCGAATGCCACCACCGCGCCGTTACGGCGGATGATGCGGTAGTCGCCGTTGGCGACGATGGCCTGGGCGCCCGACGGCGCAGCATTGCCCGTCGCTCCTGGTGTCGCGGGTGAGGTGGTGGAAATGTCTTGGGAAGTTTGCATAGTCTCTCCAGGAACGACGTTCAGCTTCTGGCTGCCGCCGATTGTTGTTGGGTGAACCGGTGGATCCCGGTCCGCGAACACATCTATAAAGCAAAAAATACCCCTTCCGAGCGGTGCTGCCTGGTTGGGGAACACGGTCAAAAAAGGTTTTTTTAACGCAAGATCAAGACCTTAGGAGAACGGCTGGGCCGGTGAGGACTCCCTAGGTGCTTGCTCCTTAGCTACCACTACATCTAGTGCATTGCTTACTAATGACACTAATTGTAGTGCCGCACCCGCCCTGTTGCAATAGCTTATTAACCAGAGAAATCTAAATTATTTGTCATTTTTTTGGGTGCTAAACCTTGACATTCTGGAGCGCCCGCCGGGTGTGGCGCATCGTGTAAGTAGGTGCTAACTTCGACGTGTCCGCGTGGAAAGATTTGGTGATTTTATGGCTAAAGTTTCGAGGCTTTCGGCGGCCTTGCGCGAGGCGGGATTTTGGCGTTGGAAACGGCCGTGCAGCAGCCGCGCGGCATTGTTGGCCCGCCGCGGCAAGCGGCGCGGTGGCGTCAGGGTTCAGGCGCGTGGATGTCGAGCTTCTGCATCTGATAACGCAACTGGCGAAAGCTGATCCCCAGCAGCTGGGCCGCCTGCGTGCGGTTGAAATTGGTCTGCGCCAGCGCGCGCAGGATGATATCGCGCTCCACCTGCTCGAGATAGTCGGGCAGGCTGCTCGGCAGCGCATCGGGTGCAAGGCTGGCCGGCGCTTGCGCGGAAGCTTCGGCCATCGCGGACGCCACAGGCGCCCGAGCCACCGCCACTGGAGCCGGTGCCGCCGCCGGTTCGGCCGCGCTGTGCGCCGGCTCGCCCGGCCGCGCGCTCTTGAGCGACAAGTCGCCCACCTCGATCATGCCATCGTTGGCAAACGCCAGCGCGCGCTCCAGCACATTCTCCAGTTCGCGCACATTGCCGGGGAAGGAATACGCGCCCAGCGTTTCAAGCACGCCCTCGCCCAGCCGCGCATTGCCCGGCCCGGCCAGCCGCGCCAGCACGGTATCGGCCAGCACGCCCAGGTCGTCCAGCCGCTCGCGCAGCGGCGGCAAGGACAACTCGATCACGTTCAGGCGGTAGAACAAATCCTGCCGAAACTTCCCGGTCTCGACGCACTTGGCCAGGTCCTGGTGGGTGGCGCTGATCAGGCGCACGTCGACCGGTTCTTCCGCGGTGGCGCCGATCTTGCGCACGCGCCGCTCCTGGATCGCGCGCAGCAGCTTGACCTGCATCGCCAGCGGCAGGTCGGCCACCTCGTCGAGCATCAGGGTGCCGCCGTTCGCCGCCTGGAAGAAGCCGTCGCGGTCTTCCGCCGCGCCGGTGAACGCGCCCTTGCGGTAGCCGAAGAACTCGGCCTCCATCAGCGCCTCGGGAATCGCGCCGCAGTTGACGGCGATGAAAGGCTTGGCGGCGCGCGAGCTTTGCGCGTGGATCTCGCGCGCGGCCAGTTCCTTGCCACTGCCGGATTCGCCGGTAATCGAGATCGGCGCCATCGACCGGGCCAGCCGGGCGATCTGCGCGCGCAGTCCCTGCATCGCGGGCGAATTGCCGATCAGGCGCGAGGGCGCCGTTCCAGCGGCGGCGGATGCCTGCCCCGGCGTGCCGGCCGAGACGCGCAGCGCCGACTGCACCATGATGCGCAGCTGGTCGAGCGCCACCGGCTTGGTCACGTAATCGAAGGCGCCGGCCTTGAGCGCCACAACCGCGTTTTCGGCGCTGCCGTAGGCCGTCACCACCGCGATCGGGGTGCCCTTGCAAGTTGCGGTTACTTCGCGCACCAGTTCGATGCCAAGGCCGTCGGGCAGGCGCATGTCGGTCAGCACCAGCGCATAGTCGGTCTTCGCCAGGAAGGCGCGCGCCTCGCCCAGGGTCTCGGCGCTGTCCACGTCCAGTCCCATTTTCAGGAGCGTTATCTCGAGCAGCTCGCGCAGGTCGGCCTCGTCGTCGACAACCAGGATGCGGGGAGAACTCATCAGATTTGCTCCGAGAAACATCGTCCTTCAGGACGGGGAGTGAAAGGAGCCGGGCGCGTAGCGCCCGCAGCCGTCCACGTGAAAAAATGTTTTGAACTTTGGTGTTGGGGCATGGTCAAACTCCATAAGTGCTTCAGTATGCGATTACGCGCTGGGGCATGAGTCACCTGTACCGTTTTTTCCGATCCGCAGTCGCCTTTAGGTGAGGTCGAGAGACATCCTGCGGATTGAATAAGAAGCTGGGCTACTTTCAGTCCGGCTTCCGTCTGGGGCATCAGACGCCAGCAGTGGGAATCCCCTTCCGTTTATGAAGGGGAGGATGTCAACGAACTGCCTTTCAGCTGCGAGGATCGCGTTACGCCGCCGGCGGCGCGAAGGTGATGACAAACCTGCCGGTCGGATGCTGCGAGGCGGCCGGCGCGCCGTCGAATCGGTACTCGTAGTCGAGCTTCGCCTCGTTGTTCAGGCACAGTTCGCGCGCCAGGTACAGGCCAAGGCCGGTGCCCTTGCTCGAGGTGGTGTAGAACGGCTCGAACAGGTGGGCCCGCACTTCGGGCGTGATGCCGGGGCCGTCGTCCTGCACGTGCAGCTCCATCTGGCCGGCCTCCTGCACCACCCACAGGCGCATGCTGGCCGGCAGGCGGCTGGCGTAGCGGATCGCATTGTTGAGCAGATTGACGACCACTTCGCGCAGGTGCAGCGCATCGAAGCGCACCGGCGCCGTGCCGGTATTGCCGATCCAGACTATATCACCGGCCAATCCGTGGGTTTCGGTGAATTCGGCCTTCAGCTCGGCCAGGAAAGCGTCGAGCTGGAGCGGCTCGCCGTTCGGCTGCACCTTGCGCGACAGTTGCAGGATGTCCTCGACCATGCGGTTGACGCGGGTGACGTTGTCGCCGACGATTTTCAGCAGGCGCGCATGCACCGGGCTGTCGAGGTCCTCGGCCAGCAGCGCGGTGGCGTGGCCGATCGCCGCCAGCGGATTGCGCACCTCGTGCGCGATGCTCGCGGTAAGGCGGCCCATCGACGCCAGCTTGAGTTGCTGCGCCTGGTTTTCGATGGCCGTCACGTCGTGCATGAAGATCACGCTGCGCTCGGCCGCGCCATTCGGCGTCGCCACGCGCGCAAAGCGCAGCTTCAGGTGGGCCGACAATTCGCGGCGGGCGGAAAAGCCCAGGGTGTTGGGCGACTGCGGCGTGTCAGTGTAGGGCTTGAGCGTGACGAAAGCCGAATGCTGGCTGGAGGCGCCGGCCGGCTGGCCGAGCCACTGGACGAAGGCAAAGGCCACCGGCGCCAGCGCCGGGATCTCGCCCAGCGCGAAATCGGAGACGCCGTCCGGCAGCCCGAGCATGCTGCGCGCGGCCGGGTTGCTGGCGAAGACGCCGCCGTCGCGGCCCACCACCAGCACGCCGTCGGCCACGTCGGCAGTGACGATCTGGTTGATGGCCTGCTGCGTTTTCAGGTCGATGCCGCGTTCGGCGGCCAGCTCTTCCTGCCGGATCAGCTTCGCGGCCAGGCTGTTCACCGCCAGGACGATGGCAAAGAACGCGGCGCCGTACAGGCCTGCCTGCATCAGGCGCGCCTCGCCCTGCGCCAGGAACACCTGCAATACGGCGTCGCCCAGCAGGAACAAGGTGACGAGGGAAGCGGAGAACAACGCCAGCACCAGCGGCGCGAGGATGGCGGCGCCGGCCAGCGGGAACAGGAACAGGATCACCATCCCGCTTTGCAGGCCGCCGCCGGCCAGGTAGATCGTCGAGATGACCGCGATGTCGACCGCGACCTGGGCCGACAGCTGGAGCAGGAAGCGGCGCTTCCACGCCAGCGTCAGCAGCGCGA
>NZ_QYUP01000030.1 GCF_003590855.1 Massilia cavernae | reverse complement strand
TTTGTTTGTCGTCCATGATGTTTCCCTGCTTGAGTGTTGCGATTAACGTGGCGGAATCGGGTTGCCGCCATTCGAAAGCACGATCTCGACGCGCCGGTTCAGCTGGCGGTTGCGCGTGGCACGCTGCTGCTGGCGGACAGCAGGGCGACGCCAGCCAGGATGGTTGACTTCAGAAAATGATGTTTCATGATGGTTCTTCCTTTGTGGCTATTGATGGGGAGTTGTGCGGCCCGCCCGCGCGCGCTGCTGCCTGCTTATTGCTTGACGCGGTCGACTTCGTCGCGCAGCACCCGCAGGTCTTCGCGCAAGACATTTGAAGGAGCGGTCGCCTTGGCCGAGTTCGCCTTGCTCTGGGCCAGCTTGGCGTCGGCCTGGGCCTGGGTGGCCAGGTCGCGCGCCAGCGGGTAGTCCTTGGCGGCAAGCGCCTGGCTGGCGCGCAGCATCTTGGCGCGCGCCGCGGTGATTTCTTCCGGCGCCAGGTCGGACGCGCCGGCGCTGACGGCGTTGTCCACCGCTGCCTTTGACACCGCGACATCGGCGGTGGCGGGCGCCTTTTGGGACGACGCACAGCCGGCCAGTGCCAGCAGAGCGGTAGCGCACACGATTGCCGCCAAACGATTCGTCGGATCCAGGTACATCTTATTCTCCATTCGTCCAAATTGATGTCGTAGTAACTTTATATGCTGATTCATTGGCAAGATCGGTTCGCTGACGCACATAGCATCAGGATTCGAAAACGCGGCAGTTCGGTGGGTACGTCAGCGCACAAAGATTGAGGGCGGATTGGGCTAAGCTCATATCGTTATACATAAGTCAGCCGAGTCCTTCGCGCAGCGCGCGTAGCGTTTCGGCGGCGGTCATGACTTGATCCAGTCCGCGCCAAATCGTCTTTACTCCCGGTTCGCCGTCACTCTTGCGACCGAGGAAGCCTCCCACCTGCGCGACAAGCCGGACGATTTCGTTGAGCGTGGGTGGAGCGGTCGGCATCTTCTTTTTTGTTAGCAGGTAAGCGCCCCGGATCTCGTCCGGATCGAAGAACAGCGCGGCATCGAGGTCGGGGCAGGTTCGGCCCAACCGCATCAGATTGGTGATACGCCAGGCAACAACCATAAAGAGTGCGAGCGCGCGTTCAATCCGATCGATCGCCGACAGTTGCAATGCCTCTACCTCGCAACCATTTTTGAGGACATTGAAATAGATCTCGATTTCCCAGCGTGCCCGGTACCATTCGATCAGCTCGATAGCTTGCTCAACTGTCGATGCCTGGCGGTTGGTCAGCAAGCGCCATTCGACGGGCTTGACGCCTTTGGGCGCGCCGATCTCGCGCGCCACGATGCAGGTTGCGGTAATGCGTCCACCTTTGCCATCCGATATCTCGACTGCGCGGGACCAGACTTGCTGGCGAACGGTACGCGCTTTCTGTTCGTCACGGGGACCCATCTTGAAGGTAATTTCTCCAACTGCCTCGCCCTTGGTCGTATAGGCCCACAACTTGTCGTCGCCGCCGTCGGGCAAGCAGCGATTGTGTTTGGCACGCACCAACCAATCGACAGGCGTTCCCAAGTCACGCGCGCGACGCATCATCGCTACCATGTCGGCTTCCCGGTCGGCCACGTACACCAACCGCGTGTCCGGCATCTCGGGCGCCATCTCCGCGAGGCGTTCATAGCCTTCGGGCCAGCGTGCGCTCTCACTTTGCCCAGGACGGACCCCGTCCGCACCGCGTTGCTCTCGCGCCCACATATAGGCATCGAGCACTCCCAACGGTTCGCGTTCCGGCGTGACCGCATAGGTCGGATGAAGATACATGCCGCGCCGCGCTTCGTAGTTCAGCGGGCCAAGACCTTCGGTTTCCTGTCCGTTGAAATCAAGCTCGGTCGTGTCCTGAATACAGAGCACCACGCGATGCGCGCTCATGCGCTCCTGCGTCCGCGTCCAGTGCGGGGCAAGAATGCCCTCCCACGTGACATCGTCGTTGCCGAGGAACCGATAGGCCGCGCACGTCTCATTCCAGCTATCGCACGCCTGCGGGATGCTGGCCGTCGGCTTTGCCGAAAGTCGTTCCATCATTATTCTTGCCCTCTTGTCGAGGCGGGCATCCCCAAGGGCCAGTCCTGCAAACTCGTGATCCGTCCAGCGCTGCGCTACCTTGGTCAATGCGTCACCCAAAATGAAAGAGTAAACGCGATCTCGCCAAAGTTTACAAGACCCATCTGCAACTCATTGAAAGTTAACGATATTTCTAGCTAAGCTGGGAGCGGCTTCCGACTTGTGTATAACGATATGGGCTAAGCTGGACTCATCCCTATTGGAAGGATTGCCCATGTCCGCAGCACAAGCCGGCGGGAGCGCCCGTAAGCCGGTCGCGCGCCGCACCAGGATCATCATCGCCATCGCCGGGGTGCTTGTCGCGGTCCCGGCGGTCGCCCTGGCCATCCTGCTCGCCTATGACTGGAACAAGGCGCGGCCGTGGCTCAACGCACGCACCAGCGAGGCGATCGAACGCCCGTTCACGATCACCGGCGACCTGTCGCTGTCGTGGGAGCGCCCGGCCGCGCGCATGGCCGAGCGCAACCGCACCTGGCGCGACTTCATTCCCTGGCCGCCCTGGTGGCCAACGACGTCCACCTCGGCAACCCGAACGGCATGCCCGGCGGCGATACCGCCAGCGTGCGCCAGTTCTCGTTCTCGCTCGACCCGCTGGCCCTGCTGGACCAGCGCATCGCCATTCCGCTGCTGCAATTCCAGGCGCCCGTGGTGCACCTGCAACGCAATGCCGACGGAAAGAACAACTGGACCTTCAAGAAAGAGGACAAGCGCTCGCCGTGGGAGCTCGAGATCGAACGCGTGGTGTTTACGGAAGGCGTGGTGTTCCTGAAGGACGCCATCAAGAAGGCTGACGCGCGCGCCGACCTCGAGACGCTGGACGGCGACCCCACCTACGGCGTCGGCTGGAAACTCAGCGGCACCTACAACAATGCGCCGGTGACCGGCTCCGGCAAGGCCGGCGCGGTGCTGTCGCTCAAGCAGCAGACCACGCCCTACCCGCTCAAGGCCGACTTCCGCATGGGCAGCACCCGCATCGCCTTCGAAGGCACGCTGACCAAGCCTACCCAGCTGGCCGCGCTCGACCTGCAGCTGAAGCTGTCCGGCGCCAGCATGGCGCGGCTGTATCCGTTGACCGGCGTGCTGCTGCCGGAGACGCCCGCGTTCAGTACCGAGGGGCGGCTGATCGGCGCGCTGGGGCCGGAAAGCAGCCGCTGGACCTACGACAAGTTCCGCGGCAAGGTGGGCTCGAGCGATATCGGCCGCCACCTCGAATTCCAGACCGGCAAGCCGCGCGGCAAACTGAGCGGCACGGTCACGTCGAAGAAGCTGCAGTTCGACGACCTCGGTCCGCTGATCGGCGCCGATTCCAACGCCAGCAAGATGCGGCGCGGGGCGCCGCCGGTGCAGCCGCCGAACAAGGTGCTGCCGGTCGAAGAATTCTGCACCGAACGCTGGACCGCGATCGACGCCGACGTGCGCTATACCGCAGCCCGCATCATGCGCGAAAAACAGCTGCCGATCACCAAGCTATCGACCCACCTGATCCTGGAGGACGGCGTCATCACGCTTGCCCCGCTGAGCTTCGGCATCGCGGGCGGCACGCTGAATTCGAACATCGAGCTCGACGGCAGAGGCCGCCAGGGCAAGGACGCGATCAAGGCCACCGCCAAGGTTACCGCGCGCGGCCTGCGCATCAAGCAGCTGTTCCCGGCCATTGAAGGCCTGCAGGCCTCGGTGGGCCAGGCCAACGGCGACGCTTCGCTGTCGGCGACCGGCGATTCGGTCGCCACCCTGCTGGCCGCATCGAATGGCGAAGTGCGCACGCTGATCAACCAGGGCACGGTCAGCAAGCTGCTGCTGGAACAAATGGGACTGAACCTCGGCAACATCGTGCTGACCACGCTGTTCGGCGACAAGCAGGTGCGGATCAACTGCATGGGCACCGATTTCGCCGTCACGCGCGGGCTGATGCAGTCGCGCATGTTTGTCATCGACACCGAGGAAGCCGTGATCCGCGTCGACGGCACAATCGACCTGGCCAACGAACGCCTGGACCTGACCATCCGCCCGCACACCAAGGGCCTGCGCATCTTCTCGCTGCGCGCGCCGCTGTATGTGCGCGGCTCATTCAAGCAGCCCGGCGTCAGCGTCGACAAGGGCGTGCTGGCCCTGAAGGCGGGCGGCGCGCTGGCGCTTGCCACCCTGGCCGCCCCGGTCGCGGCCTTGCTGCCGCTGGTCCATGCCGGACTGGGCCGCGACAACGAATGCGGGCGCCTGCTGGCGCGCGCGCGAGAAACCGGTGGCGCCGCCGCCGGGCAAGTCCAGGACCCGCTAAAGCGAGCGCGGCGAATGGTGAGGCGCTCCGTGCGTTGCCGAACAGACCATGCCGTTGGCAGGCACTACTCTTGCCTTATCGATGCAGGCATTGTCGCGTCGCAAAGGAACGACGTCCCGGTACCCCACTAAACAAGGATAGAAAAATGAATCGACTGAAGTTTGTAACGCCCCTGCTGGCCGCGCTGATGCTGACGACCCAGCTGGTGGGCTGCGCATCGACCAGCAAGCAGGAAAGCGTGGGCGAATATATCGACGACAGCGTGATCACTGCCGGCGTCAAGGCGGCGATCCTGAATGAACCAACCCTGAAAGTATCCGAAATCAATGTGGAGACCTTCAAGGGTGTGGTGCAGCTGAGCGGCTTCGTGTCCTCGGCAGACAGCGTGGCGACCGCCTCGTCGGTCGCGCGCAGTGTCAAGGGTGTGAAGTCGGTCAAGAACGACATCCGCCTGAAATAAACCAACCAAGGAGGACGCACGTTGACATCCTCCCCTTCGTAAACGAACTGAGGATTACCCACAAATTTTGCATAGCGTTCTCGATGGTATGCAGAAAAGCGTTGTAAACAACAAAAAACGATGTTAACTTTCTAGCCATCAATAATTGCGATGCATACCCTTGTCTCAGGAAATCGAAAACGATTGGGCAATCGACGAGTTCGGCGCAGCCGACTTGGGCGACGCACGCCGGACCGCTCGACTGGTCGCGCTGGCACGCCAGTTGGCCAAGAGCCCGCATTGTTCGTTTCCGCAGTCGCTGTCGCAGGCCCAGCTCAAGGCCGCTTATCGTTTTTTCGACAACGAGGAGGTCGACACGGATGGCATCCTGACTTCGCACATTGGACAGACGCTGGCACGCATGCGCGAAGTGCCAGTGATTCTGGCAATCCAAGACACGACCGAATACAACCTGACGCATCTGCCAGCCACCGAGGGATTGGGCTACTGCACCCACAAACACGTGAGGGGATTCTTCATGCATAGCATGCTCGCGCTCACGCCGGAAGGCTTGCCCTTGGGTGTTCTGGGACTGAAGACGTGGGTGCGGCCTCTGGCGCAGTTGGGTAAGAAAGCATTGCGCAAGAAGTTGCCGATAGATGAGAAGGAGAGCGTCAAGTGGATCGAGGGTTTGAACCACATGACGGCGCTCAAATCCCAATGTCGTGGGACGCAAATCGTGGGAGTGTGCGATCGCGAGGGCGATCTGTACGACGTGTTTGTTGCAGAGCGCAGTCCCGATGTGGAGTGGTTGGTGCGCGCGGCCTGGAATCGCCGAGTGAACCACCCCGAAGCTTACTTGTGGGAAGCGATGCAGTCTGTTGCGCCGATGGGAACAACGTCGTTGCGTATACCTGAGCGCGGGAAGAGAGCCGAACGCACTGCGCAGATGGCAATACGCTGCGCCCCGGTACGCATTCGCAAACCGAAGAGCTGCAAGGTCAAAGGGCTGGCCGAGGTAGATGCATATGCGATTTGGGCCATCGAAATTGACCCGCCGCAAGGACAGGACCCGATCGAATGGATGTTGCTCACTTCGGTAGCGACCCACACCATGGAGCAGGCACTGGAACGTCTGTCTTGGTATGCGCGCCGCTGGACGATTGAAACATGGCACCGAGTACTCAAGAGTGGTTGCCAGATTGAGGCGCGGCAGTTTGGCGATGTGAAGCGCTTCATCCGCGCTACCGCCCTGTTTGCCGTCATCGCTTGGCGAATTCTTTACGCCACACTGTTGGGGCGACTGGATGCGGATGTTTCCTGTGAAGTGTTGTTGCAGCGTTTCGAGTGGCAAGCCTTGTATTGTCGGACGCACGCCGTTAGCAGCGTTCCGCAACAGCCGCCCACCTTGGGAGAAGCAATACTGTGGATCGCCAAGCTGGGCGGCTACCTCGGGCGCAAGCGAGACCGTCCTCCCGGCATGACAGTGCTTTGGCGAGGATTCCTGGCTCTGCATGAAATTTCGCAGATGTACCTTATCTTTCGGAAGAATGAATGATTTCATAGTCAAGGAATTTGTGGGTAATCCTCAGTCGTAAACGAAAGGGGATTCCCACTGCTGGCGTCTGATGCCCCAGACGGAAGCCGGACTGAAAGAGCCCAGCTTCTTATTCAATCCGCAGGATATCTCTCGACCTCGCTTAAGGCGACTGCGGATTGGAAAAAGCGGTACTGGTAAATCATGCCCCAGCGCGTAATCGCATACTGAAGCACTTATGGAGTTTGACCGTGAACCAACACCAAAGTTCAAAACATTTTTTTACTTGGACGGCTGCAGGCGCTATGCGCCCGGCTCCTTTCACTCCCTGCCCTGAAGGACAGGTTTTCTTGGAGCAATTCTGATGAAATCGATTAAGCAACGCGCTGCAACTGCAGCAATGGTAACCGTAGCGCTCGGCCTGGCCGGCTGTGCCGGCATGTCGCAACAGGACAAGAACACCGCGATCGGCGCCGGCGCCGGTGCGGTGCTCGGCAACGTACTGACTGGCGGCAGCACCGCCGGCACCGTCGGCGGCGCAGCGGTCGGCGGCGTGATCGGCAACCAGGTCAAGCCACCGCGTTAATCCGCGCACGCGCAGTACCGGCAACGCCCCGCATGCGAACCCGCGTGCGGGGCGTTTTCATTCTTGTGCGCACACAGTGACACGAACCGGGCGCGTCCGGCACCGGGAGAGGGGGGAACCGGGGCACCGGCGGTGCTGTCTTATACGAAGGCTGTGGACAATGCTTCTTCGCCCGCGTCCTTGACGATCTCGTAGCACTTGCAGGAAGCGGCGGCGAGGCCGGGCGCGTCGAGGATTTCGATGTTGCCGCGGCTGTAGATGATCAGCCCCTGCTGCTGCAGCGCGCTGGCGGCCTTGGTGACGCCGACCCGGCGTACCCCAAGCGCATGCGCGAGGAATTCGTGGGTGAGGTGGAATTTGTCGGATTGCAGGCGGTCGCGCGTGATCAGCAGCGAGCGCGCCAGCCGCGCTTCCAGCACGTGGAAGCGGCTGCACACGGCGATCTGGATTGCCTGAGCCAGCAGGGTGTCGGTGTAGCGGTACAGCACCCGCTGCAGCGCGGGATTGCGCGCGAACTCGGTGCGGAAGTCGGCGCTGTCCATGCGGCTGGCGCTGCCGGCGCGCTGTACGATGGCGCGCACCTGCGGCAGCTCGTGCCCGAGCGCGACCGTGGCGCCCAGCATGCCTTCGCGTCCGACCAGGCCGACCTCGAGCGTCATGCGGCCCTCGGCCACGCCGAGCAGCGAAATCAGGCTGTCATGCGGGAAGTAAATGTGCTGCAACGGCTCGGACGGTTCGCACAGCACCGCGCCGACCTCGATCTGCACGGGTTCGAGCATGGGGGCGAGCCGGGCGAGATCCTCCGCAGGCAGCGCCGCCAACAGCTTGTTGCCGTTCGGCTGGGCGAATTCGGGCGGACCGCTGGACTTCATCGGCCCTTCCCGAATGCGATGCGTATTTTCATACATAGCTTGAGACCGGTTACAAACATGGGTGGAGCTTGCCTGTAGTAAAGCTTACATTTGCAAACAATTTCAATCAGCGTAGCGGC
The DNA here is from genome assembly GCF_003590855.1 of Massilia cavernae. Lineage (GTDB taxonomy): Bacteria > Pseudomonadota > Gammaproteobacteria > Burkholderiales > Burkholderiaceae_D > Telluria_A > Telluria_A cavernae. The sequence continues at coordinate 11,917 of NZ_QYUP01000030.1, read as the reverse complement.
AATAATAGTGAAAGTATGTACGGTGACGCACGGAAGCGCCCGTACCAGATAGGGAGAATGGCGCATCGGGCAGGCCAAGTGCTGAGTTTGCCCGGCGCCGAAAATGGCCGTTAAAAACAAAACAGCAAACACCAAAAAAAGGACCCACATGAACACTCCACTCCACAGTACTTACAAGCGGCCCGCGATGCATCCGATGCTGATCCTGGCGGCACTGGCGGTCATCCTGTTCTGTCTCGCCGGCACCGCCGCGATCATGGGCTGGATCCCCTCCTCCGTCGGCGGCAACACGCCCACGCGCGAGCTGACCGAGGCCGACCGCCATGCCTTGTCGGTGCAGATGCTGCCGGCGCCGCCCGCGCAACAGGTGGCGCCGGCAGCCAATACCCAACGTTATGCAATGAACGCGCCAGCCTACGGCGAGCCGGCGCCACGCCGGGCCGATCCGGCGCCGCGCCACAATGAACCGTTAAAACGCGCACCAGTCAAGGTGGCGCAGGCGGCGCCCGTCAAGAAATGGTGTTCGAACTGCGGCAACGTGGAATCGATCCGCACCATCACCCACCGCGCCGAAGGCAGCGGTCTCGGCGCGGCTGGCGGCGCCGTCCTCGGCGGCCTGCTGGGCAGCCAAATCGGTGGCGGCGACGGCAAAAAGCTCGCCACCGTGGCCGGCGCAGTCGGCGGCGCAGTGGTCGGCAACCAGATCGAGGGCAACATGAGGGCTACCCGCAGCTACGAAATCCGCGTCCGCCTCGACGACGGCACCTCGCGCACCTTCCGCCAGCAGAGCGAACCGCGCTGGCGCACCGGCCAGCGCGTCAATGTGGTCAATGGGTCGCTGCGCTCGGTAAGCTGATCCCGCGGCGCATGCCGCTGAGCAGAAAAACAACGCCCCGCGGCCCGAGCCCGGGGCGTTTGTGTTTTCATTTGTTCAATGTACGCCAGCGTACGGAACTGCTGTTGAGCTGGGAGCAAAATTGATTTAAGCTAGAAACAAAGAGCGGTGAAACACAACCATAGAGAGGGCGAGCATGAACAACCTGGCCTGGTTTGGCATCATCGAACCTGGCCTGGTTTGGCATCATCGTTTGGGGAATCGTCGTTACCGCATTCGGCCTCGGCATGGCCGGTCCCACGTACGCCGAAGGCGGCGGCATGCAGCCGCAGGACGTGCTGTTCCTTGTCGCGGGCGGCCTGCTGTCCTGCCTGATCGGCATGACCGGCCTGGCCGGGATGATGGGCTGGATCCCGGGACTGCGCAGTGAACCAGATTCGCGCGGCTTGCGAACCGAGCAAAAATCTGTTTTCTAATGTACGTCACCGAACGGATGACAACATTACACCTGAGCATACTAGCGTCACGACCTGCGGGTCACTGACGATATTCCACTAGGAGAAATCATGCTCTATACCATCGCTGTCATCCTCCTGATCCTGTGGCTGCTTGGCCTGGTCACGTCTTATACCATCGGCGGTTTCATTCATATCCTGCTGGTAGTTGCCGTCATCATGATCCTGGTTCGCCTGATCACCGGCCGCGGGATCTAGCGTTCGTGCCGCATTCTTCGTTGCACCCCCGATCCGTTTCGCAGTCGTTGACGGCTATGCCGTTGCGACCGCGAAACGGATCCAACTTACTTTCAGGAGCAAATACATGAAAAATATCATGACTAAAACAATTATCGCGGCAACCATCCTGGCCATGGCTAGCGGCTGCGCGGACATGTCTCCTACCCAACGCGGCACCGCGCAAGGCGCCGGTATCGGCGCCGGCCTTGGCGCGCTGATCGGCGGCACCACGGGCGGTGGCGGCGGCGGCCGTGCGGCCAAGGGCGCTGTCATCGGCGGCGCGGTCGGCGCGATCGCCGGCAACATCTGGTCGAACCGGATGGAAAAGCAGAAACAGGCCATGGAACAGGCCACGCAAGGCACCGGCGTACAGGTCAGCCAGACCCAGGACAACCGCCTGAAGCTGGAAATTCCGGCCGACGTGTCGTTCGACACCGGCCGCTCGGACATCAAGTCCAACTTCCGCCCAGTGCTGGAACGCTTCGCGCAAACGCTGAATGAAAATCCGGGCGCCATGGTGACCATCATCGGCCACACCGACAGCACCGGCGACGACTCGGTCAACCAGCCGCTGTCGATCGACCGCGCAGCCCACACCCGCGACTACCTGGCGCAGCGCGGCGTGGCGTCGAACCGCATCGCGATCGAAGGCCGCGGCGAACGCGAACCGATCGCCTCGAACGACGACGCCAGCGGCCGTGCCCGCAACCGCCGCGTCGAAATCTACGTGGCCGAACGCGGCTAAGCAGCGCCCCGCAAAGGTTTGAACGCAGCCGGGGGCGGTCCAGCAGTGGGCCGCCCCCGCTGCCGTTTACGGAGACCGCCGCGCTACAGCCAGCCGGCGTCGCGCGCCAGCCGGCAGGCTCCACCCGGTTCTGTGCATTGAGCTTGCTGATCGCTTCCGACAGATAGTTGCGCACCGTGCCTTCCGACAGGTGAATCTGGCGCGCGATGTCGGCGCTGCTCCTGCCCTCGCCGGCGAGCCGCAACACCTGCCGCTCGCGTTCGGACAGCGGGTCCGCGCTGCCGCTCCAGCTCTCCAGCGCCAGCTCGGGCGCGACCGCCCTGTCGCCGCCATGCACGGTACGGATCGCCGCCGCCAGCGCATCGGCGGGGGCATCCTTCAGCAGGTAGCCGCGAACGCCGGCCGCCAGCGCGCGCCGCAGGTAGCCGCTGCGTGCGAAGGTGGTCACGATTCGGTGCATGCTGATGCCGTACTGGGTGCCTGCGCTGCCCGCATCCGTGCCCGCCAGCAGCGGCACGCCGGCCTTCGCCAGTGCCGCCGTCACGGCCTTCGGCGCCACCAGCAGCGCCGGATCGGGTTTGCTGCCGTAGCTGGTCTTGAGCGGGATCTGCTGCTCCTTGTCGAGCAGGCCGGCCAGTGCGGGGTCGGCCAGCAGTGCGTCCGGGCGCATGCCGGCGACGCTTTCAAGCACGCTGAAAGTCGGGATGACGAACGCGCCCTTGTCTTTCGCCAGCCGCGCGAAGGAGGCGGCATCCTGCACCGGCAACTCCTTGCCTGCGAAAAGGTGAACCAGGCCGTCGGCCCCTGCTTCGAGCGCCGCGCGCGCATGGGCCAGGGTGCCGGCGTGGACCACGGCCAGTTTGCCGCGGCGATGGGCGGCCTCGATGACAGCGGCGACGGTCGCCAGGTCCAGGCTCTTGAGGCTATGGCCGCCATGCCCTTCTTCCAGCACATCTTGATGAAGTGGGAACCTTCGGCGATGCGGGCGTCGACGAAAGCCTGTGCACCGGAAGCACCGGCCAGCGTGGGTATCGGCATGCCGAACTGGGTGCCGTGGCCGCCCGCCGCCGTGACCAGGGTGCCGGCCGAGAACAGGTCGGCCTGGTGGCGGTTGGCGCCCGCAGCCATCGCGCGCATGACCTCCTGCATCAGCTGCACCGAGGTGAACATGTCGACCTGGGTGGTTACGCCGAACAGCAGCGGCAGCTCGAGGTGGCGGTAGGCGTGCACCGCAGTAAGCGATTACGCGCTGGGGCATAATTCACCAGTACCGCTTTTTCCAATCCGCAGTCGCCATCGGCGAGGTCGAAAGATATCCTGCGGATTGAATGAGAAGCTGGGCTCGTTTCAGTCCGGCTTCCGTCTGGGGCATCAGACGCCAGCAGTGGGAATCCCCTTCCGTTCACGAAGGGGAGGATGTCAAGATTCCTCCTCCTTGTGGTTATCGTGGGGAGGAGTATGCGTTGATGGCGTGGCGTAAAAGAAGCATCCGCCATCAGTTTGAACTGACATTTGTCATGTGGGGGCGGCGCTGCTTTTGCCGCGCCGCCCCGTCTGTATTACTTCTTCGCTTCGGCTGGCTTGCCTGCTTTGGCGAAGTCGCCTGCGCTGACCATCGATACGACGGCTGGCTTGATGTTCTTGCGCAGCGCGTCGTTGATCTGGGCGACCGTCAGTGCGGCCACCTTGGCTTCCAGGTCCTTGTCGTAGGCCATGGTGCGGTCCAGGGTCAGGTAGCCGGCCAGGCGGCCTGCCAGCGGGCCGTCTTCGGTACGGTACACTTCCTCGCCCTGCTTCCAGCCCTTCTTGGCTTCGGCCAGTTCGGCTTCGGTGAAGCCTTCCTTGATCGCCAGGTCCATCTCTTCACGCATCGCCGCTTCGACCTTGGCGGTGTTCTGCGGTGCGCTGATGGCGTACGCAAACCACATGCCGGCCGGGTCGCGCGCAGGGATGTTCAGCTGCGAACCGACGCCGTAGGACAGGCCTTCCTTCTGGCGGATACGGTCCGCCAGACGGCTGCGCAGCGCACCGCCGCCCAGCATGTGGTTGGCCATCAGCAGTGCCGGGTAGGCTTCCGCGTCGTCCTTGAACGGCAGCGGATGCACGGCGAACAGGATGCTGTTGGCCTTGTCCGGGGTCTCGAGCGCAATCTTCTCGCCGGCGGCGCCCTTGACCGTGGTCGGGATGCGCACGTAAGGCTGGACCGATTTCCAGTCGCCGAACAGCGTGGCGACCTGCGCCTTGACTGCCTTCGGATCGAAGTCGCCGACGGCCGAGAACACCGCATTGTCGGCGCCGTAGAAGGCGGAGTGGAAGGCCTTGACCTCGTCCACCTGCACGGCCTTGAGCTGGGCCAGCTGCTCCGGCAGCGTCAGCACGTGCTTGACGTGGCCTTGCGGCGTGTCGTCCAGCATGCGGGCCAGCGCGTTGAAGGCCAGCGGCTGCGGCTCGGGGATGTCCTGCTCGATCTTGTTGGTGCGCTCGCGCTGCAGTTCGCCGAATTCGTTGGCGTCGAACTTGGGCTTGCGCAGCACTTCGGCCAGCAGTTCCAGCGCCGGTGCGAGGTTTTCGCGAGTGGTCTTGACCGAAGCGTTCACGCCTTCGGCGCCGCCGCCGACGGAAACCTGTGCCTTCAGCTTGTCGAAGGCGTCCTTGATCTCCTGGCGCGACAGGAGCTCGGTGCCGCGCATCAGCAGGCCGGCCGCGAACGAGCCTGGATAGACCTTGCCCTTGAGCGAATCGGCAGCCCCAAGGCGCAGCACGATGGTGGCGCTTACCAGGCCGCCCTTGGTCTTCTTCGGCAGCAGCGCGCCTTTCAGGCCGTTCGGCAGCGAAAAGCGCTCGGTGCGCGCGTCGATGTTGGCAGGGCTGGAATCGAAGGCTTCGCCCTGGGCGACCATGGCGCGGCCCTTGTAGTCCTTGACCATCGCCAGCACGTCCGGCGTCGACGGCACTTCGCTGCGGTCGACGGTGTCGGTCGGGATGAAGCGCGCCAGCGTACGGTTGGTCGGCTTCAGGTATTTCAGCGCCGCCGCCTGGACTGCCGCTGCGTCGGTCTTCTCGATGCGGTCGCGGTTCAGGAAGAACAGGCGCCAGTCGCCGGCGGCCATCGATTCGGTCAGGGCGATCGCCAGCTGCGCGGTGTCGTTGGTGGCAAGCTCGATCTGCTTGTTGATGGCCGTGCGCGCACGCGCCACCTCAGCGTCTGTGACCGGCTGCGATTTCAGGTTCTCGAGCACCTTCAGCATCGCGTCCTGGGTGGCATCGAGCGGCAGGTCCTTCGGCACCACGGCGCCGAAGATGGTGTAGCCCGGCTCCAGGTTGCTGACCGTGTCGAATTGCACCTTGGTCGCCAGCTTGGTTTCGACCAGCGCCTTGTGCAGGCGGCCGCTCGGTGCGTCGACCAGGATGCGCGACAGCAGCGCAACCGCGGCCGCGCCTTCGTGGCCGGTCGGCGGAACATGGTAGCCGGCGCCGACGAACTGGGTGCCGCCGTTGCGGCGCACGGTGACCGAACGCTCGCCATCCTGCACCGGTTCGGCGGTGTAGGTTGGCTGGATCACGCGGGCTGGTTTTGGAATGCGGCCGAACTGCTCGTTGACCTGCTTGAGGACCTTGGCTTCATCGAAGCGTCCCGCCACCATCAGTACCGCGTTGTCCGGCTGGTAGTAGTTTTTATAGAAGGCGCGCAGGCGCGGGATGTTGACCTGCTCGATATCGGAACGTGCGCCGATGGTCGACTTGCCATAGTTGTGCCAGTCGAAGGCCACGGCCTGCAGGCGTTCGGTGGTCACGCCGATCGGGTCGCTCTCGCCCATTTCGAACTCGTTGCGGACGACTGTCATCTCGCCCTTCTGGGTCTTCGGATTCCACAGGTCGTTCTGGTCGATCGGCGAATTGACCATGCGGTCGGCTTCGAGCGCGAGCATGGTCGCCAGGTTCTCGTCGTTGGCCGGGAAGGTCGAGTAGTAGTTGGTGCGGTCGTACCAGGTGGTGCCGTTGAACTCCGCGCCGCTGGCGTTCAGGATTTCAACCGGCGTCTTGGTACCCTTCTTGATGCCAAAGTTGGCAGTCGGCTTGAACAGCAGGTGCTCCAGCAGGTGGGCCATGCCGGTCTCGCCGTAGTTTTCGTGGCGCGAACCGACCATGTACACGATGTTGGTGGTCAGGGTCGGCTTGCTGGCGTCCGGGAACAGCAACACGCGCATGCCGTTGCCGAGGCGGTATTCCGTGATGCCTTCGACCGCCGTCACCTTGACCGGCGCGGCCAGCTTGCCGGCCTTGGTGGCGGCAGGTACTGCGGGCGCTCCCGCGGCGAGGGCGAAGCCAGGCGAAAGAATGCCGGCGCTGAGCATGATGGCGGTGAGTAGTTTCACGTGATGCTTCCTATCGGTGAGGGAAAGTGGTGGAGAAAAAGTATGCCATAGACGGTACTGCTCGGAAATCAAATTACGATATGCATGTCTCGAAAATTTCCTTGCGTGAAGGCGTACGGCGTGCCCGGCATCTTTTCGGCTATGCTTGCCGCATTAAAACTGCCGCCGGAGCTGAAAAATGCCGTTTCCAACAACCGTCCTTGTCCTGCTGGGAAGCGCCGCCTTGATGGCGCTGCCATGTTCCGCGCAAAATATGAAGCCAGGTTTGTGGGAGATCAATAACAAGCTCAAAAGCAAGGATGGACAGGTGGAAAAGGCGATGTCGCTGGTCCAGTCGTACATGGACGGCATGCCACCTGAGCAGCGCAAGGCCCTGGAAGCGAAGGTTGCCCAGCAGGGCTTCACGATGCCGGCCATGACGGCCAACGGCGGCATTCTTGCGAAGATGTGTGTGACCAAGGAAATGGTCGCGCGGAATTTTGTACCGGTTCAGAGTGCCGGCAATTGCACGGTCACGCAAAAGCCCATCAGCAGCAGCGTGATGAAGGTGTCATTCAGGTGCACCGCGCCGGAGAGCAGCGGCGACGGCGAGATGCGGTTCCATGGCGATTCAGCGTACAGCATGACGATGCGGATGACGAGCAATGCGGCAGGCGCCATGCAGGCGGCGGATATGGAGTCGACCGGGAATTGGATCGGGGCGGATTGCGGGAGCGTGAAGCCTGCTACCCCGCACAGGGTGGAGTAGCAGGCGTTTGTGGCGGCGAGCGTCGGATGCGCTTCGCCTTAGGCGTATCCGCTTGCAAGCGGATACCGTTTCGCACGCGAATCGCATGCGATTCGAAACCCGTGCTACACCGGCGCGCGTCGGATGCGTATTTCGTGCGTATCCGACCTACCTACCGCGGACTGCCCTCCGCCGAATCAGCTTTGCTCCATGAATGCGAAGTACAAATCCCGCGCCTTGGTCGCAATCGGCCCCGCCTCGAGCGTGCGGCCTTCGTAACGGACGCATGGCGTGACCTTACCGTAATTGCCGGTACTAAAAATTTCAAGCGCAGTATCGAGCTCCTCCGTCTTGACTGTCCGCTCCGTCACCCGCACACCCGCCTCTTCCAGCAATGCCATCACGCGTGCCCGCGTAATCCCGGCGAGGAAGGTGCCGTTTGGCACAGGCGTCACCACTTCGCCTTCCGGCGTTACCAGGAACAGGTTAGACGACGCGAACTCCGCAACGTTCCCCTGGCTGTCGACCACGACCGCATTGTCGTAGCCACGCTCCCCGGCTTCGCGCAGCGCGCGGGTGGTGTTGGCGTACAGCGCCGACGCCTTGGCGTCGGTTGGCGCCATGCTCGAATCCGGGCGGCGCAGCGTCGACAGGCAGGCGGAAAAGCCGGTGAACGGCGGCATCGGCGCGTCGAACAGGGTCAGCGCGAAGCCGCTTTTCTCCGGCACCGGCACCAGGAAACCGTCGGCCGCATACACCAGCGGCCGGATATACAGTTCCGCATCCGGCGGAAACCTGGACACGCCCTCGCGTACCAGCGCTTCCATATCGTCCACGCTCAGCGGGCATTGCAGTCCCAGCCTTTCGGCGGAGTGCACCACGCGCTTCAGGTGCAGGCGCAAATCGGGCAGGTGGCCGCGCACGGCGCGGGCGCCGTCGAACACCGACGAACCCAGCCATACGCTGTGGTCCATCGCTCCGAACAAGGGCGTATTGCCTTCGGCCCATTTCCCCTGGAAATATGTCAGGTACATGCTCTTCCTCGTAATCAATCGGCAGGCCAGTTTAACGCAGTCCGCTTTTCCGGGTGAAAGCCCTCAATGGCTGAGTGTGTACGCTATCGAACAAAGTTCGCGCGGAAAGCCGACTACACTGTTTTTTTAGTACGAGTAGTCGGTAATCCCATGCTTTCCACGCTTGAACGCATCGATCCCCACAGCGACCGTATCGACGTCCTGGTCGACCTGGTGGATCAGCTGCGTCCGCGCAATCCGCACAACACCCTGTATGCCACGGAGCGCGTGCGCCTACTGTGCCAACTACTGAAGGGCAATCCCGCGCAGGCTTCCGCGCTGCGCGGCTACATGACGCGCTTGCTGCAAAGCCGCCGCCATGCCAGCCTGTACACCGACATCGGCATCCTGTCGAACGACGGTTTCTTCACCGAGCTGAAAACCCGCTTCGCCTACCGCTTCCTGCCGCCCGCACTGGGCAACACTTACCTTGCCGAAGCAATCGACCAAGTGCTGTTCGTCGAGACGGATTACCAGTGGGTCAATGCGGTGCCGGCCGGGCACTGGCTCGAACTGTTCGACATCGTCAGCCACGCCGCGCCCCTGGCGGACGCGCCGCCGGCGGATGTCCGCCAGACGACGGTGCTCGGCATGCTCGAAGCGATACGCACCCTCTCGTGCCGCGTGACCGCGCTGGGGCTGGAGCCGCGCCTGATCCGCAGCCAGCCGGACATCGAGGATTTCGATTCGCCTTTCCTGATGCAAAACATCGAGGTCAACGATTACCTGGACGGCTACGCGCAACTGCTGGCCGGCGCCGAAGTGGAACTCGAGGATGCCAAGCACCTGCTGGTGATGCTGGACCAGTGCGACGCCGTGGTCGCCAAGATCCGCCGCAACGCGATGAGCCAGGGCACCAGCGTCGCCCTCACCTACCTGCTGGTGGCGCTCAGCCAGAGCATCGACCGCCTGCGCAAGCTGCTGTTCCTGGTCGACGTCAGCGGCGACCTACCGAGTGCGCCCACCCTGGAGCTGGAAACGATCGTCAGCGACATGGAAACGGCCACCTCGGCGCCGGTCACTCCGCATCGCGCCGCGGCGATTGCCCTCGCGCACGAGCTGGTCGAAGCGCACAACAACAAGTACGCGGTGCGCGACCTGTTGGCCGACAATATCGACCTGGGCGTTACCGGCTTCCTTGCGATCGGCACGGTGAACCTGGTGGTCAGCTTCGGCCTTGCGCTGTGGGTGGCGCTGCGCGCACGCAAGATTCACTTCGACCATGGCATTCAGTTGCTGAAATCACTGGGCCGGCGCTTCCTGGCCACGCCGATCCAATTCTTCATCGGACCACGCGATACTGCGCCGGACACTTCCGGCATCGAATCAAGGGTGACGAAGTGAACATCTCGCGCTGGCTGGCCGCATGGCTGGCAGGATTGGCACTGGGGGCGAGCATGATGGCCTGCGCGAGCCTCCCTGATGCCGACGAAATCCGCAGTGAGACCGCGGCCGCCAAGGCTCACCCCACCGTGGCGACGCCACGCGGTACGCTGCCCTCCAAGGAGGCGGCCGCGCTGATGTCGCGCCGCTGGGCCAAGGCCGCGCCGGGCATGAAGGAACTGGCGGTGCTGGAAGAAGCCGCGACCGGCGTGCCCCTCATTCCAGGCAACAAGGTGACACTGCTGTTCGACGGTCCGGCCACGATGCGCGAAATGATGGCCGCGGCCAGGGCAGCGAAAAACACGATCAATCTGGAAACCTATATCTTCGACCAGGACGAGGTGGGGCTGGAATTCGCGAAACTGCTGATGGAGAAGCAAAAGGAGGGGGTGACCGTCAATGTGCTGTACGACAGCGTCGGCACGATAGGTACGCCAAAGACCTTCTTCGACATGATGCGCGATGCCGGCATTACCCTGATTGCCTTCAACCCCGTGAACCCGGCTAAGCGGCCGGGCAAGTGGGCGCTGAACAACCGCGACCATCGCAAGCTGATGGTGGTGGACGGCCGGGTCGCTTTCACGGGCGGCATCAACATCAGCAGCACCTACGCCAACAGCTCCTTCTTCCGCTCGCGGCGGCAGCCGAGCGGCGGCGACCAGGACGTGGGTTGGCGCGATACCCATATCAAGATCGAGGGTCCGGCCGTGGCCACCCTGCAATGGCTCTTCGTCGACGCCTGGGTGCGCCAGGAAGGGGGCGACCTGCCCGAGAGGGAGTACTTCCCGAAACTGGCGCCGGCCGGCAACAAGATCCTGCGTGTGCTGGCCACCTCGCCCGGGCGCGATTCCGAGATCTACAAGTCCTTCATCGTGGCGATCCAGGAAGCCAAAAAATCGATCCACGTCACCTCGGCCTACTTTGTCCCGGACCTGCAGATCGTGCACGAACTGAGCGCCGCGGCGAAACGCAGCGTGGACGTCAAGCTGGTGTTGCCGGGTGTGACAGACCACGGCCTGGTGTTCCACGCCGGCCGCGCGTTCTACGACGAACTGCTGGAAAACGGCGTAAAAATCTACGAGCTGCAGGTGGCGGTGCTGCACGCCAAGGCGGCCGTCATCGACGGGACCTGGTCAACCGTGGGCTCGGCGAATATCGACCGCCGCAGTTTCCTGCACAACTATGAATTGAATGTGGTGATCCTCGATCCAGCCTTTGGCGGCGAAATGGAAAGCGCGTTCAATGAAGACCTGCGCGATTCGAAGGAAGTAACCCTGGAAAAATGGCGCAAGCGCCCCTGGGCCGACCGCATGAAGGAATGGGCGGCGCGCCTGACCGAGTACTGGATCTGACCCGCCAGGCCGCACACGAAAGAACTGGCGCATGCGGTTTTACATGCGGTCTTGCGTCCTACAGTCCAGCGGCGTACAGGCCCTCCGTATGGGCTGCCCAAATGTTACCCGAACGCAGGAAGGACTCGGTGTTCATCAAAGAGAATGCCTTGCCCAATACGTCCCATCCATACCTGTCCACTTCCACCTTGTCGTGTTCGACCCTGACCACGTTGAAAGAGTTCACTTCGCCCCGTCCGCGCGTCGAGGTGGCAGTACCGGCCTGGATCACCAGCGCCGCATACTCGTCCATGACATAGCGTTCCGAGGTACTGCCCGCATGGCTCGCATGCATGTGGCCAGACAGCAGCACGTCGACGCCGCACTCCGCGAATGCTTTCATGGCGATCGGCGCGCGGTCGACCAGGTGGTCGTCGTCCACCGTCATCGGCAGGTCGAACGGATGATGGGTGACGACGATGCGGGTGATGCGCCGGTCCAGGCCCGCCATCTTGCTGCGGATCGCCTCGATCTGTTCATGGTTGACGCGGCCGTCCTTGAAGGTCAGCGAGCGCGCGGTGTTCACGCCCATGACGGCAATTTCCTCATCGATGTAGACCGGTTCGAGATCGCCCGTGATGTAGCGCTTGTAGCGTTCGAGCGGGAGCACGAAGCGGCGGAACACGTTGTACAGGGAAATGTCGTGATTGCCC
>NZ_QYUP01000029.1 GCF_003590855.1 Massilia cavernae | reverse complement strand
CCGTCTTTGTATGCTTTGTTATATCGGGAACAAATTTCTCAACTAGAGCGGGCAGTATGCGTGTAACCCTACTCCCTGAATCTTCCACGGGAAGCAGGCCGTCAACTGCCAAAGCACGCATCAGCAACAACGATGCATCCCTCTGTCCTCGTGTTGATTTCTCGACCTCAGAAAGCAATTGATCGAGTTCATTTCCCTCGCGCGGCGGAATTATCGCGCACGCAGCGGAAAGAGCATCCGCAAATGCGTTTCGCGCTACGTCCAAGTCTTTTCCAGAAAACCCTCCATTAATATATTGATCCGCAGCGCGTTCGAATATTGAAATACTTTCGTTCAGCAGCGCAGCATCCTGCAAATTTGACATGGAGATCCTCGACTGGGAGAAATAATTGACTAATCTATTGTATTTTCGAAACGCAACTTGCTGCAATGAGTATTTCATTTATAAACTATATGGTTGCGAAAGTCAACCTTCAGAATTGTCCAAAAGTAGCTTTCACGGAATTTTCACTTCAGGCGCGATGGCGATCGCGCGACCGAAAACGGCTCTTGGGAACACGTTCGCCGGCGCAAGCCTATCCTGCATTACCGTGGCCACTCCGCGCTCTCTTGATATTGTCAAGCTTAGGTAATCAGGATACGTTAGCCCCTGAGTAGACCGAGTTGTCCCTCGTGTCCACGGTGGGCGGACGGCGAAGGATGGGTTCAACCCGTCGTACCCGAAATCTCGCGGCGCAGCGTTTGCTCATTTCCCGCTCGTTACTAACCTTCTAGAAAGTAAAGTTAGTTTGTAATATAATGTTGGCATGAAATGCAAACGAACTTCTGACGGCCGCAAACTTGACCATCACGCGCTTCAAGTAATGCGCCAACAAGCCATCAAGGCGGTGCGTGATGGGCAACCAGTGGCGAGCGTGGCTGCCGCATTCGGCATGAACGTCACGACGATATTCTGGGTATTCCGGTCTATCGTGACCAGCGATTCCGGTCCATCGTGACCGGCCATTCCGGTCCATCGTGACCACCCATTCCGGTCTATCGTGACCGATTTCGGCCGCCACCGGAATCGGCGGTCACGATGCCGGAATCAGCGGTCACGATACCGGAATGGCGTCGTACAGAGCAGAAGTGATGTTACGCATATAGCAACCGACCGAGTACGCTGCCAGCTTTTTGTCTGGAGACAGCGTGCCGGTATCAAGGATCAATATGCGTAAGATAAAAGACGTATTGCGTTTGAAGTTGGACGCCAAGATGTCCCACCAGCAGATCGCCGCCGCGCTGGGGATTTCCAAGGGTGTCGTCACCAAGTATGTTGGCCTCGCCGCCGCCGCAGGCTTGGATTGGACGATGGTCCAGGGGCTGGACGAGGCGGCCCTGGAGCGGCGCCTGCTGGCCGCTCCCGAGCAGCCACGCGATCACGTGCAGCCTGACTACGGCCGCCTGCATCAGGAGCTGCGCCGCAAGGGCATGACGCTGATGCTGTTGTGGGAAGAACACCGCGCTGACTACGCGGATGTGCAGACCTACAGCTACTCCCAGTTCTGCGAAAACTACCGCCGCTTCGCCAGGCAGCTCAAGCGCTCGATGCGCCAGGTGCACCGGGCCGGCGAGAAGCTGTTCATCGATTACGCCGGCCCCACCATCGCGCTGACCGATGGAAGCCGTGCCCACATCTTTGTCGCTGCCTTGGGCGCTTCAAGCTACACCTTCGCCTGCGCGACGCCAAGTGAAACGATGAAGGACTGGCTCGAGTCCACTGCGCGTGCGCTGGCCTTCATCGGCGGCGTGGTCGAGTTATCACCAGCTGGTGATAACTGCGGTTATCAGCAGGACCGAATAATGTGAAGGAGTCCCAATCTTGCCTTGCCTGACCGGCGTTGACGGCGATTCTCCTTCACATTATTTCATGGCATTGATTAGAGCGAATCGAGCCAGGCGAGCAAGTGTTCGTCACGCTTCCACCGCGGAGGCTTGCTAACTGTTTTTGAACCATGATCGAGCTGCTCTAGCGCCGCCCGCTTGGTGTCCAGATTGGCCTGGGCGTAGTGATTGGTCGTATCGAGGCTGACATGCCCCAACCAGCTTCGAATCACAGTGACATCCACGCCGGCAGCGATCAGGTGGACAGCGGCCGCGTGCCGAAAGCTGTGTGGGGTTACGTTCTTTGACGACAGCGTCGGGACGGCCTGCGCGGCGGCATTGACATACTGCGCCAATTTAAAGCGTATTCCAGAAGAGCCGAGGGTAACGCCGTAACGGTTCACAAACAAGGGTTCATCATCGGCACGTGGCTGCCGTCGAAGAAGTGCTTTAAGTAAAGCGATAGTTTCCGGCCAAAGTGGACAGATGCGTTCCTTGCGCCCTTTGCCGAACAGGCGCACGCACGCAGGCGCATCAAAGCGTATCGCACCTGGACAAACATCAAGCGCCTCCTGAATGCGCGCGCCAGTGTTATACAGGAAGGACAGCAGGGCATGGTCACGCTGCCCCTCGATGCACGTTCG
>NZ_QYUP01000028.1 GCF_003590855.1 Massilia cavernae | reverse complement strand
GCGCGCGCGGCAGCCGGTCCGCGCGGCACTGGCGCCGGTCGCCCGCGGCGCGCAATGCGGCCTGCGCCGAATCGGCGCCGCCGAGCTGGCTGCCGCCTTTGCCGACGATCATCTCGACCCGGCTGTCTGCGACATGCTGGGCGCCGCGCTGCAGTCGAGCCGTTCGCTGCTGCTGTACGGACCGTCCGGCAGCGGCAAGAGCACGCTGGCGCGCAAGCTGGGCCAGCTGCAGCAGGGCCTGGTCGCGGTCCCGCACGCGCTGCTGGTCGACCAGCAGATCATCCAGTTGCACGACCCGCTGGTGCACCTGGCGCCGGGACGGGCCGCGCGCCAGGGCGAAAACCAGCGCAGCGTCGACACCCGCTGGGCACTGTGCCAGCGTCCGGTGGTCCAGGTTGGCGCCGAGCTGAACCAGCAGATGCTGGACCTGCGGCTGGACGCCGCCAACGGCGTCTACCAGGCGCCGCCGCACTTCATGGCCAACGGCGGCATGCTGGTGGTCGACGACCTCGGCCGCCAGCGGGTGGCCCCCGGCGACCTGCTGAACCGCTTGAACGCGCCGCTCGAAGCCGGCGCCGACCAGCTTACCGTCGAGGGCGGCCACAAGATCGGCGTGCCCTTCGATGCCACCCTGGTGTTCGTCACCAACTTCGCGCCGCAAGGCCTGCTGGACGAGGCGTCGATGCGGCGCATCGGCTACAAGATCCATGTCGGCGCGCTGTCCGAGCTTCACTACCGCGCCTTGTTCCGCCACCAGTGCCACCTGCTGCGCATCAACGGCGACGAGGCGGTGCTCGACCACCTGGTGGCGCGCCTGCACGGTCACGGCGGACGCCCGCTGCTGGCCAGCTATCCGCGCGAACTGCTGGCGCGCATCTGCGACTTCGCCGGCTTTTCCGGCATCGCGCCGCGGCTGACCGTCGCCGCGCTGGAACAGGCCTGGATCAGCATGTTCGCCGGCTGCACCAGCGGCTACGCGGCGCCGTCCCTGCCATCCGCACCCTTCCACTTCAACGGCTCCGATCCCTTGCTCGAGAGAATCTGATGAAAAACAAGCGCGCGCTCCTGATGATGGCGGTGGCGGTCCTGTTCGGGATCGGCGCCGTGGTGCTGGCTTCGCTGTGGCTGGCCAAACAGTCTGCCAGCAGCGTGCGGCGCGTGGTGGTGGCGGTGGCCGACGTCGGCCGTGGCCAGAAGCTGCAGCCGGAAATGCTCAAGCTGGAAGAAATCTCGGCCGCCAACCTGCCGAAGGACGCCTTCAGCGACTTCTCCAGGCTGGCCGACCGCGTGCTCAAGAACAACGTGCTGCGCGGCGAGGTGCTGAGCGAGTCCAAGCTGGCGCCGGCCGGCACCGTCGGCGGGCTGTCCGCCCTGATCACCGAGGGCAAGCGTGCGATCACGGTGCGCGTCAACGACGTGATCGGCGTGGCCGGCTTCGCGCTGCCCGGCAACTACGTCGACGTCATCGTCCATCTCGAGCGCGAACCGGCCGAGTCGGAGAAGACGGTGCGCGGCGCGCTGCACGTGTCGAAGATCGTGCTCGAACGCATCCTGGTGCTGGCGGTCGCCCAGGAAGTGGGCCGCGACGACACCAAGCCGCGCGTGGTCAATGCCGTGACGCTGGAAGTGACGCCTGGCCAGGCCGAGCACCTCGACCTGGCGCGCAGCGTCGGCACCCTGTCGCTGGCCTTGCGCAACCAGATCGATCCGAAATCCCCCGCCACCCCCGGCGCCACCAAGCGCACCCTGCTCGACGACCTGGTGCCGGCCGCGGTGCTGGCGCAGGCCGCGCCCGAGCCGGCCAGGCGGCCGGCCCCGCCGCCGAAAGCCAGGGCGCTCAAGGTGGCCGCGCCGGCCAGGCGCGAGTGCGTCAGCGTGATCGGCGGCGGCCGCAGTTCGCAGGAGTGCTTCTGACGCCGGGGCAGGGCGCGACGGAGTTTCCTTACGCATGACTTTCAACGGGTGGGCGACATGGACAAAGGCATCGGGCAGGACTTCAGGTGCGCAAGGCGGCTGGGCGTAGCCGCCGTGATGCTGGCGCTGGCTGGCACGGCGGCCGCGCAAAAGGCCGCCGCCAAACCACAGGCCTCGCGCGCCGACAGCGGGCCACGCTGCAGCGGCGAGGCGGCGCGTCCCGGCAGCATGGCGCTGCAGGTCGGCAAATCGAGCCTGATGCGCCTGCCGGAGCCGGCCCAGCACCGCAGTATCGGCAACCCGGACGTGGTGCAGTCGATGCTGGTGTCGCAGGACACGCTGTACCTGGTCGGGGTCGACATCGGCTCCACCAACATGATCATCCAGGGCAGGAGCGGCGCCTGCAGCGTGGTCGACATCACGGTGTCGATGGACCCGGCGGCGTTGCAGGCCACCCTCGCCAGCGTGATGCCCGAGGAGAAAAACATCCGTGTCCAGGCTGCTGCCGACACGCTGGTGCTGACCGGCGACGTGGCCGACGGCGGCGCCGTGGCGCGCGCCAACGAGCTGGCCAACGCCTTCGTGCGACGTACGCTGCGTCCGCTGGCCCAGAAAAGCGACGACAAGGACGCCCAGTCCAGCCCGGCTGGCGGCGGCACCGGCGGCGGCGTACGCGTGGTTAACATGCTGATGGTCAGCGCACCCCAGCAGGTGATGCTGGAGGTGAAGATCGCCGAAGTGTCCAAGACCCTGCTCGAACGCCTCGAAGCGGGCACCACCCTCAAGTTAAGCTCCGGCAGCTGGGCCACGACCTTGCTGTCGAACTTCCTGACCGGCACCGCGCGCGGCCTGCTCGACGCGCGCAAGACCAACGGCAACCAGCTGACCCTGGAAGCGGACAAGCAGGACGGGCTGGTGCGCATCCTGGCCGAACCGACCGTGATGGCGATCAGCGGCCAGGAAGGCAATTTCCTCGCCGGCGGCAAGATCTACGTCCCGGTCGCGCAGGACAACAACCGGGTCACGCTGGAAGAAAAGGAATTCGGCGTCGGCCTGCGCTTCACGCCCACCGTGCTGTCGGGCGGGCGCATCAACTTGCGGGTGGCGCCGGAAGTGTCCGAGATCTCGCGCGAAGGCATCGGCGTCAGCGCGGCCGGCTTCACCGGCAGCTCGATCCTGCCGCTGATCACCACCCGCCGCGCCAGCACCACCGTCCAGCTGTACGACGGCCAGAGCTTCGCCATCGGTGGCCTGATCAAGAACAACCTGGTCAACAACCTGAAGGGCCTGCCGGTGCTGGGCGAAGTGCCGATCCTCGGCGCGCTGTTCCGCAGCACCGACTACCAGCAGGACCGCACTGAACTGGTGTTCGTCGTCACGGCGCACCTGGTCAAGCCGCTGCCCCCCGATTTCACGCTGCCGACCGACAAGCTGGCGCCGGCCAGCCGCAGCGAATTCCTGCTGGGCGGGAAAATGGAAAGCAAGGCGGCGCCCGAGGCGCGCATCCAGCCGCTGGCGGCCGCTTCATCGGCGGATGCGGCGCGCGGCTTCGAACTCAAATAGGAGGCAGCATGGACACCCGATTCTGCAGCACTTCGCGCCGCCTCCTGCTGCTGGCGCTCGCGGCGGGCGTGGCCGGCTGCGCCGAAACGACGCCGCGCTGGGACCTCGGCTTCGGCACCACGGTGCGCAGCGCCTTCGCCGCCCAGGTGATCAACCCGGCGGCGGCGCGTAACGTCAATCCGGCGGCCGGCGTCGACGGCCATGCGGCGCGCGCCGCGCACGAACGCTACGAGCGCGCCAACACCCAGCCGCAGTCCGAGCCCGCGTCCCTGATGAACAACGGCGGGCGATAGCAGCGCACCTGCCGGATAGTCCGGCGGCCGAATCATTGCAGAGGAGTGAAATGAAAGCGTTAATCATCACCCGCGACAGCGAACTGCACGTGGAAATCGCGTCCCAGGGCACCGCGCGCGTGCCGCCGGTGAACCTCGCCGCCAGCCGCGCCAGCCTGCGCGAAGCGCTCGACCGCCTGATGCCGGACAATCCGGGCGTGGTGATCATCGACGCCACCCATCCCGAAATCCAGGACGGCGACCTGCTCGAGCGGCTTGCCAAGCACTACCACAGCTCCTGCTTCATGCTGCTGATGCGCGAGCACCAGCAAGAGTTCCTGATCCGCGCGATGCGCGCCGGCGTGCGCGAAGTGCTGCAGCTGCCGCTGGTGCACCGCGCCTTCCATGAGGCGATGGACCGGGTGGCGGCGACGGTCGGCGTGACCGAAATGCGCGACGGGAAGGTGCTGGCCTTCATCTCGTGCAAGGGCGGCAGCGGCGCCACCTTCATCTCCACCAACTTCGGCTACGCGCTGGCCACCCTGGCCGACAAGAAAGTGCTGCTGATCGACCTGCACGGCCAGTTCGGCGACGCCACGCTGTACGTGTCGGACCAGAAGCCGGCGATGACCGTGTCCGACGTGTGCGGCCAGATCGCGCGCATCGACGGCGCCTTCCTCGACTCCTGCCTGGTGCACGTGACGCCCGGCTTCGGCATCCTGGCCGCGGCCGACGACCCGAGCCACGCGATCGACCTCAAGCCCGAGCACATGGACACGATCCTGCGTGTCGCGCGCCAGCATTACGACTACATCGTGCTCGACGTCGGCCGCCAGATCGACGCGATCTCGCTGCGCGCGCTCGACAACGCCGACGGCATCTACCCGGTGCTGCAGCTGGCGCTGCCCGACATCCGCGACGGCCGCCGCCTGCTCGACATCTTCCGCTCGCTCGGCTACCCGGTCGAGCAGACCCGCCTGATCGTCAACCGCTACGAGAAGGGCGGCAAGCTGCGCCTGCAGGACCTGCAGAACGCGCTGGGCGCCGACGTGATGCACACGGTGCCGAACGATTACATCGCCGCCACCGACTCGGTCAACCAGGGCGTGCCGGTGCTGGAGCTGTCTCGCTCGAGCGCGGTGGCGCGCAGCCTGGCCGACCTGGTCGAGATCATCACCGCACGGCGCGCTCCCGAAAGCAGCAAGGGCCTGTTCGACCGCCTGTTCGGCCGCACCGATGCGGACCTGTGATGACACCGGAGAATGCCATGAGCCTGCGCGAACGTCTGTCTTCACCGGACGACGCGAGGGCGGCCGCCGCGGCGCTCGGCGCGGAACCGGCCAACCAGGCCTACCAGGAACTGAAGAAGACGATGCACCAGATGATCCTCGACAGGATCGACCTGGAGCGCCTGAAGCGCCTGACCACCGAACAGTTCAAGCACGAGCTGGCGCTGCTGATCCAGCGCATCATCGAAGAGGAGCGCATCGTCCTGAACCAGAACGAGCGCCACAACCTGGTGCTTGACATCCAGCACGAGATGCTCGGCTTCGGCCCGCTCGAGCCGCTGCTGAACGACAGCACGGTGTCGGACATTCTGGTCAACACCCATTCCAAGGTCTATGTCGAACGGCACGGCAAGCTGGAACTGACCGACATCACCTTCCACGACAGCGCCCACCTGATGAAGATCATCGAGAAGATCGTCTCGCGCGTGGGCCGCCGCGTAGACGAATCGAGTCCGATGGTCGATGCCCGCCTGCCGGACGGCTCGCGCATCAACGCGATCATCCCGCCGCTGGCGGTGGACGGCCCGATCCTGTCGATCCGGCGTTTTTCGGCCAGGCCGCTGACGGTACAGAACCTGCTCGACTTCAAGAGCATGACGCCGCCCATCGTGCAGGTGCTCGAAGCGCTGGGCCGGGCCAAGATCAACATCCTGATCTCGGGCGGCACCGGCAGCGGCAAGACCACGCTGCTGAACCTGATCTCCGGCTTCATCCCGGCCAACGAGCGCATCGTGACGATCGAGGATGCGGCCGAACTGCAGCTGCGCCAGCCGCACGTGGTGCGACTGGAGACGCGTCCGCCCAACATCGAGGGCAAGGGCGAGGTGACCCAGCGCGCATTGGTGCGCAACGCGCTGCGGATGCGGCCCGACCGCATCATCCTGGGCGAGGTGCGCGGCGCGGAAGCACTCGACATGCTGCAGGCGATGAACACCGGCCACGAAGGCTCGCTGGCGACAATCCACTCGAACGCACCGCGCGACGCATTGTCGCGGCTGGAGAACATGGTCGGCATGGCGGGCGTGGCCCTAACCCCGCGCGCGGTGCGCCAGCAGATATGTTCGGCGGTGACGGTGGTGTTGCAGGTGACGCGGCTGACCGACGGCGCGCGCAAGCTGGTCAGCATGCAGGAGGTCACCGGCATGGAGGGCGAGGTGCTGGCGATGCAGGAGATCTACCGCTTCGAGCAGACCGGCGTGGCGGCCGACGGCAAGGTGCTGGGCCAGTTCCGCGCCACCGGCGTGCGTCCGCGCTTCGCCGAACGGCTGCGCATGTTCGGCGCTCCGGTGCCCGATACTGCCTTCGACCCATCCAGGGTGTACGAATAACCGCCCGGAGGCGTAATGGACGCAATCTTCTACGGCTTCTCGATACTGCTGTTCGCGGCGGTGATCCTGCTGGTCGAAGGCGCTTACATCTGGTGGAACAACACCCACGGCGGCGAAGCCAGGCGCATTGCGCGGCGCCTGCACCTGATGTCGGGCGGGGCCGAGGGCGCGGCGGCCCAGATGTCGATCCTGAAGCAGCGCCGCTACAGCAAGAGCGACGCGCTCGACGCGCTGCTGCACAAGGTGAAGGCGGCGCACGCGATAGACCGCCTGCTGCTGCAGGCCGGCGTCACGTGGACGGTGGCGCAGTTCCTGTTCTGGAGCGGCGCGCTGATGATGCTTGGACTGGTGCTGGTGCAGGCCTGGGCGGCGCCGCTGCTGGCCCGGTGCGTGATCGCCGGCGTGCTGGCTGCGATTCCGTGCTTCCTGCTGCTGCGCGCCCGCAAGATGCGCATGCAGAAGGTCGAGGAGCAGCTTCCCGAAGCTTCCGACTTCATCGCGCGCGCGCTGCGCTCGGGCCACTCGTTCACCAACGTGCTGCAGATGGTGGGTGCCGAACTTCCCGAGCCGCTGGCCGGCGAATTTCGCACCGCGCACCAGGAGATCAATTACGGCGTGCCGCTCAATGAAGCGCTGCACAACCTGGCCGACCGCATTCCGCTGACTGACCTGCGCTACCTGGTGATCGCGGTGCTGATCCAGCGCGAATCGGGCGGCAACCTGGCCGAGATCCTGGGGAACATCAGCCACATCATCCGCGAGCGCCTGAAGCTAATCGCCCAGGTGCGCGTGCTGTCGGCGGAAGGGCGCATGTCGGCCTTGGTGCTCGGGCTGCTGCCTTTCGCGGTGATCGTCGTCATGTCGGTCCTGAACCCGCGCTACATCAGCACCCTGTGGACCGACCCGATGGGCATCCAGCTGCTCTGGTACGGCGCCGGCATGATCTTCGTGGGCGTGCTCTGGCTGCGACGCCTGATCCACATCCGCGTATAAGAGGGGACTACCGCCATGACCGGCCCGCAAATCATCTTCCTGCTGATCGTGTTCGGTATCGTCTGCGGCCTTGCGCTGCTGGCGATGGTGATCTTCGCGCCGGGCACCATGCGCCAGCGCCTCAACAACTTCCTCGGCAAGGCCGAACCGACGGCGCTGGAAACCGGCGGCTGGGTCGAGAAGGCCGCCAAGGTCGCGCAGCCGTTCTCCAGGCTCGCGCTGCCGGACGAAGGCTGGGAGAAGTCCGGCCTGCGCACCCGCTTCATGAACGCCGGCTGGCGCAATCCGGCCGCCGCCACGCTCTACTTCGCGGCGAAATCCTGCCTGGCGCTGCTGGCGCCGGGCGTCGTGGCGCTGATGCTGACCTTGTCCGCCACCCCGGTCGGCGGGCGCCGCCTGCTGATGCTGCTGCTCGCCGTCGCTGCCCTGGGCTACTACCTGCCGAACCTGATCCTGCGGCGCATCGCGGCGCGGCGCCAGCGCGAGATCTTCGAAACCATCCCCGACGCGCTCGACCTGCTGACCGTGTGCGTGGAGGCGGGCTTGAGCCTCGAGCGCGCGCTGATCAAGGTGGCCGGCGAGATCCACATCAAGAGCGTCACGCTGGCGCAGGAACTGCAGCTGGTGCTGATGGAGATGCGCGCCGGCTTCACCAAGGAAAAGGCGCTGCGCAATTTCGCCTTGCGCAGCGGAGTCGAGGACGTCGATGCCCTGGTCGCGATGCTGATCCAGTCGGAACGCTTCGGCACCAGCATGGGCGAGTCGCTGCGGGTCCACTCCGACAACCTGCGCACCAAGCGCCGCCTGGCCGCGGAGGAAGCGGCGGCCAAGATCGGCCTGAAGCTCCTGTTCCCGCTGATCTTCTTCATCTTCCCGACCCTGCTGATGGTGCTGCTCGGGCCAGCCGGCATCCAGATATCCCGCGTGCTGCCTGCGATGACCGGCGCGGCCCAGTGACACCTGATGGAGAACGCCATGAACACAAAGCTGAAGCGCCTCTCGGCCGCATGCACGGGCGCAGTCCTGCTGGCCGCCTGCGCCGGCCTTGGACAGCGCATGGCGCCCGAAGCCAGGCCGGTCCAGGCCGCGGCATCGGCCAATGAATCCTATGTCCTCGGACGCAGCCAGCACATGGCGCGACGCTACGAGGTTGCAGCGGCGTCGTACATGGCCGCGCTGCAGGCCGACGCTCGGCACGTGAATGCGCGTAACGGGCTGGCCACGCTGTACGCGGAGCAGGGCGATTTTTCGAAGGCGATCCCGATCTGGCAGCAACTCACGCGCGAAGCGGAAGCTAACGCGGGCCCGGAGACCGCCTTCCTGTTCAGTAACCTGGGCTATGCGCAGTTCCTGAGCGGCGCCTACGACCAGGCCTTGTCCGCACTTGAGAAGGCCTGCGTGCTCGATCCACTGAACCACCGCGCATGGCGGCGCCTCGGTAGTGCGCTCGACAAGCTGGGCCAGGTTGAACGCGCGCAGCTGATGTACAGGCAGGCCGAGGCGCTGGAGAAGCACGACGTCAAGGCCGACTACGCGCTGGCACAGCAACCGGTACCGGCCGCGATCGGCAAGGCGCTGCAAGCTGCGCCGAGGGCGCACGATGCGTGGGCGGCGACCGAGGTCAGGCAGGTGGCCAGCGGCATGTACGAGCTGCATCGTGTGCCAGCTGCCGCTGTGGCTGCCGTGCAGCCCGCGCCCAGCACGCAGGAGCAGGCCCTGCTCGAGATCCGCAACGGTAACGGCATCACCGGCATGGCGCGCGCGTTGTCGCGCCAGATGGACCGCGACACGGTGCGCGTGGTGCGGCTGTCAAATCAGCGGCCGTTCGATGTCAGGCAGACGCGGGTGGAGTACCAGCCGGCCTTCCGCGAGACGGCCGAGCGCCTCGCCGAGCGCTTCGGCAATGCAACGGTGGTGGAGGTGGCCAACTGCAAGTCGGCCGACATGCGGCTGGTGATCGGGCGCGACATCATTCACCGCGAGTTCGCGCTGCGGCCGGTGGTGCGCGGGCTACTCGCCACGTTTGTGGAAAGTCAAACGCGCCTTGTGCGTGCACGAGACAATGGGGATGACCTCACCCCCACACCCTGAGCATAGCCATGAGCATCGCACAACGTTTCACCACATGCCTTGTCAGCCTGCTGATCCTGGCGCTGATTGCCTGCACGTCGCCCGACAAGCGCCCGGGCGAATACATCGACGACGCCGTCCTCACCGTCAAGGTCAAGTCCGCGCTGATCGCCGACCCCGAGCTGAAGGCAACCGAGATCAACGTGGAAACCTACAAGGGCACCGTGCAGTTGAGCGGCTTCGTGGCCTCGCCCGACCATGTGCAAAAGGCCACGCGGCTGGCGCACGACATCAAGGGCGTACGCGCAGTCAAGAACGTCATCGGCATCAAGAAATAGCAGCGGGCACAAACAAAACAAAGCCACCTTTGCTTGAAGGCGGCTCTCTGCATTTGCGTGCGTGATTTATTTCCAGGACACGCTGCCCATGCCGCGCGCCGTCGCGTTGCGGTTTGGCGGTTGGCCGTAGACTGTGGCCGAACCGAGCCCGCTCAGGCGCAGGTGCGCCGCGTTCTTCGCGTAGACGGTTGCACCGCCGAGTCCGGTCAAGTCGAGGTCCACCGTATCGGACTGCAGGCCTTTCGCGTCCAGGCTGCCGACGCCGCCCATCCTTGCGCGCAGCAGGCGGCTCTGGCCGTTGACGGTGATGCTGCCGGCGCCGCGCATGTTCAGGTCGACCAGTTCGCTGTTGCCGGCGTTGAGCGTCATGCTGCCGACGCCGCCCATGCGCGAGTTGATGTTCTTGAAGTTGCCCGTTACCTTCACCGAGCCTGCGCCGTCCAGGGCCAGTGTGATCTGCTCGCCGGTGAAGCCCGTTACTTCCGTTGCGCCCACGCCTTCCGACGTGAACTCGTTCAGGTTCGGCAGCGTCAGTTCAGCGCGGACCTGGCGCTTCTTGCCTCCGAAGGTCCACGAGCTTGCATCGTTATCGATGCGCAGTGTGTCGCCGTTCAGCGAGGTGGTGACCTTGTCGAGGTGGCGCTGCTCGCCGTACAGCGTCAGCGACGGCGTCGCGCCTTGCTTGACGGTCAGGTCGATCACGCCATCGAGTTTTACCTTGACGATGCGGGCATCGATCGCACGGGTCTCGCTGATCATCTCGTCGGCGATGGCCGACGTTGCAGTGAAGGTGAGGGCTGCTGCAGCGAGCGCGGTGCCAAGGATCTTGTTCATCGTCGTGTTCTCCGTTTCAGTGTTGTCGGTGCGGCGTTTAGTCAGCCAGCTGTGCTTTTTCGGCGGCGGTCAGGCGCTTGCCGACGATGGTCACGACTGGCATGCCGCCATCGCTGACAGCCTTTACTACCGGGGCTGCTTCGATGCGCGGTGCTGGCGATGATGCGGTTGCGAGGGTAGTGACCGAGGCCAGTGCGACTGCGGCGATGAAGATGGCTTCCATGTTTTTTGCGATGTTCATTTTGAGCTCCTGTGTGGGTTTAGTTCGTTGCGTTGAGTGAACTATAGACAGGGGTGCCCCGGTCAACTATCGGATTGCGATGAACTGCGCTTTTTGCGGGATGGAGTGCGTAAAAGCGTGCGGAAGCGATGCGCGCAAGCGCGATTGGCGACATCGCCTGCAACGGCAAAAGGCAGTCCCGGAGCCGGGATCGGTCGAACTGCCGGGCTGGGTCTGGACGGTATATCCGGCGGCGCAAGCGGATCGTTTTGTTCGCCGCGCGCGAGCCGGAGAATTCGCTTGTCGTTACCGATCCACGCACTACTATGAAGAGTCCGCTACTGCCGGACGGCGGCTAGCGCGCGCCAACAAGTTTCCGCATCGCTCCTAAGTTTGGGCGTCAATGGCCCTGGGATACTTTCAACTATCTGGAAGGAGGATCCGTTATGTTTGATGCAATCATCAATGCCCTCGCGCAGCAATTCGGGCTGGGCGACAAGGCCCGGCCGTTCGTCCAGATGTTGCTCGCGAGAATGAGCGACCCTGGCCACGGCGGCTTCGCCGGATTCGTCCAGCGCCTGCGTGGCGGCGGCATGGGCCAGGCCGTCGATGCATGGATGGCTTCGCCGGATACGGCGGCGCCGGTCTCCACCCCCGACCTCGAACGCGCGGTTGGCGACCAGAACCTGGTTTCGGAAATGGCGTCCCGGTTTGGAATCGACCGTTCCAAGGTGACCGCGGCGCTCGGCTTCGCGATTCCGGCGATCGTGTCGCGTTTCGCCACGGGCGGCATGGTGCCGGCCGGCCTGCCGGCCGAGGCCGAGACCTTCATTGGCAACCGTGGGGCGTGGGCGGCCGGCCCTGCGGCGGCGGCGCCGCAGGTGGCCGCAGTGCGCGAGTCCGGAAAGAGCTGGCTGCCGTGGGTTGCGGCGGCGGCGATCGCGCTGCTCACGCTCGGCTACTGCAGCACGCAAAAACGCAGCGAGCCGGTCGAAACGACGCCGGCACCCGTATCCGTGGCGCCTGCTGTACCAGCCCCTGAAGCGCCGCCGGCCGTGGCTCCGGATGTCGTGATGGTCGAGCCGGAAGGCTCCGCCGTTGTCGCCGGTATGGTCACCGGCAGCCCGGCGCTCAAGGTGTACTTCGATTCTGGCAAGACCGAGGTACATACCGAGTTCAAGGAGAAGTCGGCGGCGCTGGTCGAGCACATGAACGCGAACACCGGCGTAAAGGCGGTCATTTCGGGCTTCAACGACCCCACCGGCGATCCGGCCGCCAACGCCAGGCTGTCGAAAGCCCGCGCCGAAGCCGTGCAGCAGAAGTTGGTCGACGCTGGTATCGCGAAGGAACGCACCCTGCTCGAGAAGCCGGCTGAAACGACCGGCACCGCGGCCACCAATGCCGGGTCGCGGCGGGTCGATGTCATGCTGCGCGAGTAGCCGGCGCGGAAGTTACTGCATATGCCCAGAAAGCAAAAAGCCCAGCCGGTGAGGGCTGGGCTAAGTGCTTGATTATACTGGTGCCGGCTGCCGGTTTCGAACTGGCCACCTGATGATTACAAATCAACTGCTCTACCAAATGAGCTAAGCCGGCGAAACTTTTACTCGGCGCAGATTATAGCCTATTTGATCCTGGTCAGGGTCGGGCGGCCGCCTTTTTTGGGCGGCTCGTCATTGCCGTCGGGATTTGGAGACAGCTCGGCCGTGGTCTCCGCAGCGGTCGGCACCGCCGACAGGGCAGGGCTGGCTGCGCCTGCCTCGGCCGGCGCAGGCGCGCCGGTGGCACGGCTGTCGGCCGCGGTGGCGGTCACTTCGAACGCCATGCCCTGGCCGTTCTCGTTGGCGTAGATCGCCAGCACATTCTGCACCGGCACGTAGATCTCGCGCGAGACGCCGCCAAAGCGCGCCTTGAACTGGATAGCCTCGTTGTCCATCTTCAGGCCGGCGGTGGCGCCGTAGCTGATGTTCAGGACGATCTCGCCCTTCTTGACGTACTCCATCGGCACCGTCGTTGCGGCGTCGACCTTGACTGCCAGATAGGGCGTGAAGCCGCTATCGGTACACCATTCGTAGATGGCGCGCAGCATGTAGGGCTTGGTTGAGATTTCAGGCATGTTTGATGTGGGGGAGTGACACTGAAAGCTACACGCCAGTGTACTTCGATTCGCCGCGAGGCGGCGCGAACTGGCGTGTAGCGCTACGGCGATTAACGGCGCATGACCTTTTCGGACGGGGTCAGCGCTTCGATGTAGGCAGGACGCGAGAAGATGCGCTCGGCGTACTTCATCAGCGGCGCCGCGGTCTTCGACAGTTCGATGCCGTAGTGGTCCAGGCGCCACAGCAGCGGCGCGATCGCCACGTCCAGCATCGAGAACTCGTCGCCCAGCATGTACTTGTTCTTCAGGAACAGCGGTGCCAGCGTGGTCAGGCGGTCGCGAATCTCGTTGCGGGCCTTGTCGTGGCTCTTGTCGTTGGCCTTGGCGCGTTCGCTTTCCAGCACGTGCACGTGGACGAACAGCTCTTTCTCGAAGTTGAACAGCATCAGGCGGGCGCGCGCGCGCATCAGCGGGTCGGCCGGCATCAGCTGCGGGTGCGGGAAGCGCTCGTCGATGTACTCGTTGATGATGTTCGATTCGTACAGAATCAGTTCGCGCTCGACCAGGATAGGAACCTGGCCGTACGGGTTCATCGTCGAAATATCTTCCGGCTTGTTGAACAGGTCGACATCGCGCACTTCGAAGTCCATGCCTTTTTCAAACAGGACCAGGCGGCAGCGTTGCGAGAATGGGCAGGTAGTGCCCGAGTAGAGAACCATCATTGTTATAGTTCCTTAGAAACAAAGGGGTGAAACGACGAGCGGCTCACCCCGAAAAATGGTTGCCCGCATTTCTGCGGGCAATGAGACGACTTACTTGACTTCTTTCCAGTACGACTTAGACAGCAGCCAGGCGAACATCGCGAACACGGACATGAAGATCAGCACCCAGACGCCGAGCGCCTTGCGCGTGTTTTGCGCAGGCTCGGCCATCCAGGCCATGTAGGCCACCAGGTCGGCGGTGTTGGTGTCGAAATCGTTCGCGCTCATCGTGCCTGGCGTGAGCTGCTCCCAGCCGGCGAACTTGTGCACGGTCTTGCTTGGATCATGCGGATCTTTCTCATCGACCATCTTGACCGTACGCACGCCTTGCATCTGCCACATGGCGTGCGGCATCGCGACGTTCGGGACAACCAGGTTGTTCCAGCCGGTCGGACGGGTGTCGTCCTTGTAGAAGGTGCGCAGGTAGGTGTACAGGTAGTCGCTGCCGGTGCCGCCTGGCGAGGCCTTGGCGCGTGCGATCACCGACAGGTCCGGCGGAACCACGCCGAACCATGTCTTGGCGTCTTCCGCGCGCAGGGCGGTGGTCATCAGGGCGCCGACCTTGTCCTGCGAGAACAGCAGGTTGGCCTTGATCTGTTCTTCCGTCAGGCCCAGGTCGCGCAGGCGGTTGTAACGCATCGACGACGCCGAGTGGCAGTTCAGGCAGTAGTTGACGAACAGCTTGGCGCCGTTCTGGAGCGAACTCATGCTGGTGCGCTCAGGCGCGCTGTCCAGCGGATGACCGCCCGACGCGGCGAATGCCAGGCCCGGCAGCAGGGCCAGGATAGCGATCAGTTTCTTAGAAAAAATCATGAAAAGTCCTTTGCGCTTTCTGTGATGTTTTTATTAGTGCGGATGGAACGTCACACGATTCGGCACGGTCTTGAACGTGCCCATCGAGCTCCACCATGGCATCAGCAGGAAGAAGCTGAAGTACAGCAGCGTGCAAACTTGCGAGATCAGCGTGAACACGTCGGTCGGCAGCTGGGTACCCAGGTAGCCCAGGATCACGAACGACAGGCCGAACACGATGTACACCCACATGTGCCAGTCAGGACGGTAGCGGATCGACTTCACCGGGGAGTGGTCCAGCCACGGCAGCGCGGCGATGATCATCACCGACGAACCGAACAGCACGACGCCCCAGAACTTCGCATCCAGCACCGCAGGCAGCATGCCGATGATCGCCACCAGCGCCACCACGGCGATGACCGCCTTGGTCTTGAACGACAGGCGCGATTTCAGCCAGATGAACACGACGTAGGCGGCGACGGCAACCATCAGCACGTACATGAAGTCGGCGGTCGTTGCGCGCAGTACCGAGTAGAACGGCGTGAAGTACCAGGTCGGAGCGATGTGCGCCGGGGTCTTCAGCGAGTCGGCCGGGAGGAAGTTGTTGTACTCGAGGAAGTAGCCGCCCATCTCAGGGGCGAAGAACACCACCGCGCTGAAGATCGTCAGGAACACCGCTACGCCGAACAGGTCGTGCACGGTGTAGTAAGGATGCGACGGGATGCCGTCGACCGGATGGCCGTCCGGGCCCAGGTTTTCCTTGATCTCGATGCCGTCAGGATTGTTCGAGCCGACTTCGTGCAGCGCGATCAGGTGGGCGGCAACCAGGCCCAGCAGTACCAGCGGGATCGCGATCACGTGGAAGGCGAAGAAGCGGTTCAGGGTAGCATCGCCCACGACGTAGTCGCCGCGGATCCACAGCGACAGGTCAGGGCCGATCAGCGGAATCGCGCCGAACAGGTTGACGATCACCTGTGCGCCCCAGTACGACATCTGGCCCCAAGGCAGCAGGTAGCCGAAGAAGGCTTCGGCCATCAGCATCAGGAAGATCGCGAAGCCGAACAGCCAGACCAGCTCGCGTGGCTTGCGGTACGAACCGTACAGCAGGCCGCGGGTCATGTGCAGGTAGACGATGATGAAGAACGCCGAAGCGCCGGTCGAGTGCATGTAGCGCACCAGCCAGCCCCATGGAACTTCGCGCATGATGTACTCAACGGAGCCGAACGCCAGGTTGGAGTCAGGCTTGTAGTGCATCGTCAGGAAGATGCCGGTAACGATCTGCAGCACCAGCACCAGCATCGCCAGCGAGCCGAAAATGTACCAGAAGTTGAAGTTTTTAGGAGCGTAGTACTTGCCCCACTGGTCGTTCCAGAGTTTGGTCAGCGGGAAGCGGTCGTCGACCCAGCCCAGCGCCTTTTCGGCTGCCGGTGCATTCGCAGGGAACTTGGTTTCTTTAAACGCGGCCATTATGCGTCGCCTTTCTCATCTTTACCGATGATCAGCCTGCTGTCGCCAACGAACATGTGGCGCGGAACTTCGAGGTTGTCCGGTGCAGGCTTGTTCTTGTATACGCGGCCGGCCAGGTCGAAGGTGGAACCGTGGCATGGGCACAGGAAACCGCCTGCCCAGTCGTCCGGCAGGTTTGGCTGTGCG